>CAZAHE010000009.1:26750-51213 GCA_964484965.1 uncultured Acidiferrobacteraceae bacterium
ACATCGGGGATGATGCCCCGCGCCTGTATCGAACGATCGTTTGGGGTGTAGTAACGCGCGGTCGTAATTTTTAATGCCGCACCATTGTGCATCGGCAGTATCGTCTGTACAGAGCCCTTGCCAAAGGTCTTGGTACCCAGAATTACCGCCCGATTGTGGTCCTGCAATGCGCCAGCCACGATCTCCGCTGCCGAGGCTGAACCCTGGTTAACCAAAACCACCATCGCTGCATCATCAAGGTAATCCTTGGGTGTCGCATTGAAAGTGACTCGTGAATCCTCAGTGCGGCCACGCGTCGAGACGATCACCCCCTGTCGCAGGAAGACGTCACTAACATCTACTGCCCCCTCCAATACCCCGCCGGGGTTGTTGCGAAGATCGAGTACCAGGCCGTCTAAGGTACCACCGGCTTCCTTTTTCACACGGCTCAACTCCCGACGCAGTGAAGCTGCAGTGCCGGATTGAAACTGTGCCACGCGGACATAGCCGTAGCGGGCTTCAAGCAACTGTGCCGAAACACTATCAATGTGAATCACGGCCCGTTCAATGGTGATCTCGATCGGGTTTTGCAACCCACGGCGTGCAATCGTCAGGTCCAGAGTGGTGCCGGGTTTGCCGCGCATCCGACTAACGGCCTCATTCAGGGTCATCCCTTTGACGGGCGTACCATCAAGACGCACGATCAGGTCGCCGGCAAGAATGCCGGCACGAGCCGCTGGCGTGCCATCGATTGGTGCCACCACTTTGACCAGGCCGTTGTCATCTATGGTCACTTCAATGCCCAAACCGCCGAATTCACCCCGGGTATCGATATTGACTTCCCGGTGAGCCTCAGGATCTAAATAAGTCGAGTGCGGATCAAGGCCGTTAAGCATGCCGCGTACTGCATTGTTAAGCAGGACACGGTCATCTACCGGTTCGACATAATCGCTCTTGATTTTCCCGAAGACTTCCGAGAACACCTTTAGCTCGTCCATCGGCAGTGACTGCGCCGCTTCAGCGCGGACCAAGGTATGGATCCCCGCCAGGGCAACGCCCACTAAGCCCACTGCAAGCGCGTGGAATAATCGACTTGGGCTAGGCTTCATCTGTAGGCCTCAGGTGGGGGTGTGCGGCGCAATGGCTTGAAATTTGAGTATAGCGCCTGCGTCGAAATCCCTCGGTCAACAGTTCTACAAACCGGCCTGGCACGGTCCACTTTTGATCTGCGAGCGCAGAAAAGCGACCAATTGGGCACTCCAGCACACCTAACTAGAGAACTTGAGACCCCTGCGGATGCACCGCCCCACCAGCCGAAACAGCCCAAAGTTAAGTATTGTATCGTTTAAAAACAACTAGTTATATAGCTTCTTTATAATGTATTTTATAATTCGAACATTACTGTATAATATTTAATTGATATTTCAATGCAGTCATCAGGTATCTAACATGGCAGACGTACCACATCCGGCCACCCGGCCAGCCAGCGCTGACCCCTTCAAGGATTTTCTAACCAACGAGCGGGACATGTACGTCGCATCGCGGGCCCTCAAGGCGATGGGCCATCCTCTGCGATTGAAGATTCTATGTATTCTGGCACAGGCAACCGAGATCAGTGTGCAGGACCTTGTCGATCGAGTCGGTACGTCCCAAAGCAATATTTCCCAGCATTTGTCGATTCTCAGAGACAAAAACATCCTGGCCTCGCGCAAAGACGCCAACAAGGTCTATTACCGCCTCGGTGACCACAAGATCGTTCAATTGATGGAAACCATGCGCGCGGCTTTTATCCAAACCTGACCCCCTACATGATCTCGTCGTTGCCGGCTTGCCCGCTGAGACGACACCGGCGTCCTGTAAAATGGCGATCCCGCTGACAGTTTTGCTGCACTATGATCCTGCAATTTATCCAAAATAACTGGTTTCTGTTTATCCTGCTTTTCTTGATTATTGGAATGCTGTGCCTAGACCCTATTCGGCGTCGATCAAGCGGTATCCAGTCCGTCTCCGCCGTGCAGCTACCCCAGTTGATGAATCATGAGAACACGGTCATTGTCGACGTTGGAGACAATAACGATTTTGCGAAAGGCCACATTGCCAATGCCATCAACATACCGGTAGGCCAACTCAAGATGAACATCGCTCGGCTTGAAAAACACCGTAAAAAAGAATCGACTATTGTTCTCGTATGCCGCTCGGGCCAACTGGCGCCGCGTGGAGCACAGGTACTAAAGAAGGAGAACTTTTCCAAACTCTACACGCTTACTGGCGGTATGAACGCTTGGGTAAAGGAAAACCTCCCCGTTCAGCGCTGAACGTAACCCGTAACTGCGGAGAGCTGATCTGATGGCTGATAACGATGCCCCTGCCGCACCGACTTTTCAATTAAACAAGTTTTATCTCAAGGATGCCTCCTTCGAATCACCTGCTAGCCCGAAAGTCTTTGGTGGGCAAAACTCCAGCCAAAACCCGCAGATTGAAGTCCAGCTGACCATCTCGCACGAGCGCGTGCCGGACACCACGGATATTCACGAAGTTGTTTTAGATGGCACCTGCACAGCAAAAACAGGCGAGCAGACAGTGTTCATCGCTGAAGTTCAGCAAGCAGGAATCTTTACAATCTCTGGTTACACACAAGAACAGCTTGAAAAAATGCTCGAGGCCGCCTGCCCCAACGTACTGTTTCCATTCTTGCGCGAGACGGTGGCAGCACTTGTCGCAAAAGGAGGCTTCCCGCAGTTACTTCTCAGTCCGGTGAATTTCGAGATGATGTACCAGCAGAAGAAAGACTCGCGCCGTACCAATGCAGAAGAACTTACCCACGAGCAAGGCTCCGTGTGATGTGGTCGCAGCGTCGCAGGCCATCTAGGCTTTAACGCCTTGCCACTATGGCCCCACCGCAGCCAGTAGGCGTCTTAGGTGCCGGCTCCTGGGGCACAGCACTCGCGGCGCTGATCGCGCGTAACGGACACCCAGTCACCCTGTGGAGCCGAGACCCGGCACATGCAGATGATCTCGCAGTGCATCGAACAAACCGACGCTACCTTCCCGAGCTGCGCTTGCCTGAGGGCCTAGCCGTGACATCAGACCTTGCCGGTTTGTGTCAGACGACACGAGATTTCGTCATCGCGGTGCCAAGTCACGGGTTCGAGGCAACACTCACCGTCGTCCGCCAGCACGCAAAGGGACCGCTACGGTTGTGCTGGGGAACCAAAGGTTTCGAACCGGTCAGCGGCCGACTACCAAGTGAAGTGTTAGACACCATCATGCCAGCAGATTCGGTGATCCCGGCTGTCGTTTCCGGGCCAAGTTTTGCCGGAGAAGTAGCGCTCGGTATGCCGACCGCACTGACCGTCGGCTGCCAAGATCAAGATGCGGGCCGCACTATCGCAGACTGGTTCAGGAACGAACGCGTGCGCGTCTACACCGCCACCGACCTCGTTGGCATTCAGCTCGGTGGCGCACTAAAGAACGTAATGGCAATCGCAACAGGCATCTGTGACGGACTCGCTCTCGGGGCCAACGCTCGAGCCGCGCTGATCACCCGCGCGCTGGCCGAAATGATCCGCCTCGGTGTCGCACTCGGTGGCCAATCTCAGACTTTCGTCGGGCTGACTGGTGTCGGCGATCTAATGCTCACGGCGACGGATAACCAATCACGCAACCGACGCCTAGGCCTCGGTATTGGCGCCGGGCGAAAGATTAACGCATTGATAGATGAAATTGGCCAGGAAATCGAAGGCATTCAGACAGCGCGCGTGTTATTCAACAAAAGCCGGGCACTGCAAATCCAGATGCCAATTACCGAACAGGTCTACCGTGTGATGTTTGAAAACCTTGACCCTGCAGCAGCTGTAACTGCCCTCCTCGGTCGTGCGCCGCGCGAGGAAAGCGATTAAAAGTCACTCGCGGGGTGCCAATAACGGTGTCACGATATCTTCCAGTGTGTGGCGGTCAATACCGAGCAGCGCGAAATCATCACCTGCACAAACACTGTCGATCTGCATCGACAGATAATTATCGCGCGTAAATAACTTCCCGGGCAGGCGCTGCATTACTTGTGCTTGTAGCCGAGACAATAAATCAGGCAACCCCAGAACGAGGCGAGAACGGCCGCTCGCTCGGGCAGTAAACTGCACTAATTGTTTGAGCGTGTAAGTCCTTGGACCGCATAAATCAAGTCGCCTGTCGTCGAACTGCAGACCATTCTTAATAATGTGCTCGAATGCTGCTACTACATCGCCTACGTATACCGGCGCGAATAGCGCGTCGGGACAGGCCAGCGGGAAAATCGGCATCCATCGAAGCAAATTGCTGAAAACGCCAAAAAAGTTGTCGTTGCGGCCAAAGATTATCGACGGTCTAAAGCTGGTCACCATCATCTGGTCCGAACTTTGATGAGCAACATCTTCGCCCGCACCGCGTGATCTCAAATAGCGACTGGCACCAGTCTTGGCGTCGGCGTGCAGTGCACTCATATGCAGGTACTGCGAGACCCCGGCTACCTCGCACAACTGAATCAGCCGACGCGGCAAGTCGACGTGCACTTGATCAAACCGTACCTGGCGACTCTCATGAAGGATTCCAACAAGGTTGATGAGTACGGATTGTCCAGCGAGGCATTCAGCCAGAGCCGAGTCGTCGTCCGGATCGGCCGTTACGACCTGCACGCCGCTGATCGATTGCAAACGGCTCTGTGCGTCGGCGCTTCTTGCCAGTGCACTGACCCTGTAACCCGAAGCGGTCAGGCAAGCCAGTAAGTGGCCGCCGACGAAGCCGCTGCCGCCGACCACCAGCACGTTCTTCTGTTTTGTCATATCGATTTTATGTCGGCTGCCAGCGCTTGAATGCAACGATCTGAGTTATTAGCGGGATTGTTGACCAGGGTGCTGACAGGCGAAACCTCTATCTCGCCCGGCCACGGTCGAAGACAGGACAGCAACTCAGATCTCTTGACTCCCTTCACATCCAGCCATTGCGAACGGCCGTCGCGATCCAAGATAGCAGGCATGCGATCGTGCACGACAGCGGCGGCAACGTTCGCAGGCACGGTAATTACGCAAAATGTCTCCATCACTTTGCCCTCCAGACGTTCGTTACGTGCCCACAGTCCGGCAAAAATCATTGGCTCTCCGTCCGGTAAGCGGAAGTAATATGGTTGCTTGCGGCCACTCGTCGTGCGCTGCCACTCATAGTAACCATCACAAAGTACCAGGCAACGCTGTCCCGAAACTGATTGGCGGAACATCGGTTTGTCGTGGACGGTTTCCGAGCGTGCGTTGATCGGGCGCACGAGCGTTTTGTCACGAACCCAAGCCGGGATCAAACCCCAGAACAATGCAGAGGCAACTCGGCGGTCGCCTTGTGCACGTACCACATAAGCACGCTGCGATGGCGCTACGTTGTAATTTGGAGATAATGCAGCGCTGTCGTCAACCTCTAGTACCCCAATAGCCTTGGAAAAATCGCTCAACTCGCGATGGCGATCAAACCGTCCACACATCCTTCACCCCCCAACTCGTAAACTACGATGATTCTCCGTTCGCACGGTGTTCAGGACAATAGCCAGCATATGCTGTCAATTTGCGATGAGCCATATCCCACTACCGACCTGAACACTTTCCCGAATGTAATCAAAGGTTAAAATCTTCCAGCGCCCGTTGTAATCGACGATCGACAACCGCCATTGGCCTGCTAATGCAACGCTTTTTCAGATTTTTTCTCCCTGTTTTTCTGCTGGGCGCCGGACTTGCAGCGTTTGCCTGGCTACAAGCCAGCCGTGTGCCCGATCAACCTATAGCCGCCACGGAAAAAACCTGGACCGTCACCACGGTGCGCGCCGACCGACAGACTTTGTCTCCGACGGTGCGGCTCTACGGACGCATAGAGTCACCGCGCGAATCCCGCCGTCGTGCAGCTATCGCTGCTGATGTCCAACAAGTACCGATTCTCGCCGGCGCCAGCGTCGCGCCAGGCGATCTTCTTGTCCAACTGGACGACCGCGAACTGCAACTCCTGCTGAGACAACGAGAAGCGGACCTTAAGGAAATCAAGGCACAGATCGAGAGCGAGAGGCGCCGCTATGCAGCCGACTTGGAAGCACTGAAAATCGAACAAGACTTGTTAGGACTCGCCGAGAAATCTGTCGGGCGCGCCCAACAACTGGCGCGCACGCAGGCCGGTTCAGCCGCTCGCGTAGACGAAGCACAGCAGACGCTACGCGCACACAGCCTGGCGATTGCCCAACGACGCCGGGCGATCAACGATCACAAACCCCGCCTTGCCCAACTCAGGGCTCGCGAGCAGCGCCTCGTGGCACTGCGAGAGAAGGTGCGCAATGACCTCGCGCGCACGGCTGTAACAGCACTGGAGCACGGCCGTATCACTGCAGTTCACGTATCTCCCGGCGATCGCGTGCGCGTCGGTGACCAATTGGTCGATCTGTTCGACACTCTCGTCGTTGAAGTGCGTTCCCAAGTGCCAAACCGCTATCTACCCATCCTGCGTCGCAGTCTCGTCGCAGGCGTGACTGTCACCGCCCAGGCCGACATCGAAGGGGAATTGCTTGTGTTACAACTCGACCGGCTAGCGGGCAAGATCGAGCCGGGCCAGGGAGGCGTAGATGCATTCTTCACGTTCGACGGACAACAAGTATCAACGGAACTCGGCCGTACCGTGTCGCTCGCAATCAAACTTCCTGCCAGACCCAATGTCATCGCCCTGCCGGCAACTGCGATTTATGGCAGCGAAACGGTTTATCGCGTGATCGATAGCCGCCTGGTTCGAGCTCGTGTAACGCGGGTTGGCGACTACGAGAACGACGATCGTGGCAGCTGGGTACTGGTCACAGGCGATGCAGTAAAGGATGGCGACGAAGTGTTGAGCCACCAGCTGCCAGGTGCCGTTGATGGTCTCAAAGTTGTAGCCACACGCGCCGGGGGCTGAACAGGCACAATGCAGCGGGGTTTGCTCGGCACCTTGGCCAACCATCCGGTAGCGGCCAATCTACTAATGACCATGATGCTGGTGTCGGGCATCTGGGCGTTGACCAAACTCAACACACAGTTCTTCCCCAATTTCGATATCGACTTCGTCTCGGTCTCGGTGCCCTGGCGAGGTGCCAGCGCAGAGGACGTCGAAACCCTTGTCACGGACCCGCTCGAACAAGAATTACGCAACGTCAGCCGGGTCAAAGAAATGTTGTCGTTCTCAGTCGATGGACGGGCTGTCATAACTCTCGAATTTGAGGAAGGTACTGACATGGGCCTGGCCGTCGATGAGGTCAAAGAAAAAGTCGATCTCGTCCGTAATCTACCGACCACAGCTGAGCGCCCCGAGGTCAATCGCATCATTAACTATGAAATGGTTGCCAGCGTGCTCGTCACTGGCCCTGACGATCCGCGCGGTTTGCGCGATCTGGTCCACCGGTTTGAGAGGGAACTGACAGAAAGAGGCATTTCCAATATCCGCATCTACGGCTTGCCTGAAGAAGAAATTGCGATTCAGATTCCTGCCGCGACGCTGCGTGAACTGGGCTTGTCTTTGGATCAGATCGGGCAGCGAATTGGTGCCGCTTCGAGAGACATTCCGGTCGGTGTCGTTGGTCGCGGCGAATCCGCCCGACAACTCCGCTTCAATGATCAGCGACGCGGCGAGCTGAGTTTTGAGGCATTGCCGATTATTGCAACAGAGGACGGCCGCTTGCTGACTCTCGGCGACATTGCCACCATCACGCGCCGCCCACAAGATAGTGAGATTGACGTCACTTACCGGGGGCGCCCCGCAGTCGAGCTGCGCTTATCGCGATCCAAGGAAGCCGACAGCCTAGACTCGGCTGAGATCCTCGAAAATTGGGTGCGTGACACCCGACCGCAACTGCCGCCGGGTGTTGAACTGCATCTGTATGATGAACGCTGGGAGTACATCCGCGACCGCATCAATCTGCTGCTCAAGAACGGTATCACTGGCCTAGCGCTGGTGATTCTGATCCTCTTCTTATTTCTCAATGCACCGGCCGCCGGCTGGGTTACGGTCGGCATCCCCACATCGTTTCTCGCCGCACTCGGTATCCTCTACTTCTACGGCGGCTCAATCAACATGATCAGCCTATTTGGCCTGATCATGACCCTCGGCATCATTGTGGACGATGCGATTGTGGTTGGAGAAGACGCAGTCACTCATTTCGAGGGTGGTGCGACACCCCTAGATTCCGTTGTAAAGGGCGCTCGGCGCATGCTTGCACCGGTCATGTCTTCTTCGTTAACCACTATCGCCGCTTTCATGCCCCTGCTCCTGATCGGTGGCATCATCGGGATTATCCTGCGGGTCATCCCGATTGTCGTGATCTGCGTCATCCTCGCGTCACTCATTGAATCCTTTCTCGTGCTGCCAGGACATCTCCGGGGCACGTTCGCACGTATGCGAACTTATCGGCCGCGCGGCCTTCGAAAACGGTTAGATGTCCGCTTTAACCAGTTTCGCGAACGCATTTTCCGGCCACTCGTGACAAAGGCTATTCGTTTTCGCTGGAGCACCCTCGCTGCGGCCGTTGCGATCATGATCGTCACTGTAGGCTGGGTCGCCAGCGGGCGCGTGTCTTTCAACTTCTTTCCAACAGCAGAGACCACCATTCTCTACGCCAATGCCGACTTCGCATCAGGCACTCCTAAGAAAGTAGTGCGCGACTATCTGAGTGCGATGGAACAAGCGTTGTGGGACACCAACGAATATCTAGGCGGCAACTTGTTGGTGACTGCCGTCGTGCGCCAAGGCATGGCTGAAAGCGGCGATTGGGAACGCCGCACAAGCGAATACGTCGGTTCGGTAATCGCTGAGATTTCAGAACCCGACGAGCGTGACGTTCGTAACCGTGCTTTCATCAAGGAGTGGCGGGCGCGCATTCCTGTATGGCCGGGTCTTGAAAACTTATCTATCAACGAACGGGTTGGTGGGCCACCGGGGCGCGATATTGACGTGCGCATTATTGGTACCGACTTGCGATCGGTCAAAGCGGCTTCGGTCGAGCTCAAGAATGTTCTGTCGGAAATAAAGGGAGTTTCCGGTGTCGAAGACAACATGCCTTATGGCCGGGAACAGGTGATTCTGCGGCTCACACCCACAGGCGAGTCACTTGGCCTCACCGTTGACGACATGGGCAGGCAGTTGCGCGCGGCATTCGAGGGCTATCTTGTGCAGGTGTTGGCAGATGGCGATGACGAATTGGAAGTTCGCGCCGTACTACCAGACGATGAACGCGACCGTCTCTCCAGTGTGGAAGAACTCGACATTATTCTCCCCGCCGGAGGCAGCATACCGCTAGCCAACGCAGTCACCTTTACTACCCGCCGGGGTTTTGATTCGATCCGCCACACCGACGGCAAACTAGCGGTCACAGTCCGAGCCGACGTCGATGAAGCTGTGAACAATGACAACCGCATCATTGCCAACTTGCAGAAAAATACACTGCCCGAACTTGAACGTGAATACGGCGTGCGATTTTCTTTTCAGGGCCGTCAGGCAGACCAAAGGGAAACGCTGGCCGATATGAAACGGGGTGCGCTGCTAGCCCTGGTCCTCATTTACCTCGTTTTGGCCTGGGTATTCGCGTCTTACGGCTGGCCACTACTTGTAATGCTGATCATCCCTTTCGGATTGGTTGGCGCTCTGTGGGGACATCAACTGATGGGCATTGATCTGACCATCCTGTCGATGTTCGGCTTCTTTGGGCTTGCAGGTATCGTTGTCAACGACTCAATCATTCTCGTGGTCTTCTACAAACAACTGAGAGAATCGGGTATGGCTGTCGAAGAGGCGGTTGTCAATGCCGCCTGCCAGCGTCTGCGTGCCGTGCTACTCACCTCACTGACAACGATCGCAGGTTTGACGCCACTGCTTTTCGAGACATCACTGCAAGCCCAGTTTTTAATTCCAATGGCGACATCGATTGCCTTTGGATTGGCATTCAGTACTTTGCTGGTCCTATTATTGGTACCGGCGCTGCTCGTCATCTATGAGCGGGCCTTCGGTTTTCTTCGCAAATACCCCGTGGCCGAGGGTTAATCCGCCGCACCGGTGGCCAGATCCATCAAACAGGATAAGTCCTATGACCAGTACAAAAAAAGAACATCAATACCGAAACTACGATCCCAGTGTTCATCGCATGCGAACTTTCTTTGACGCGCGCGAGGCTTTCATTGACGGGACCGACACACCAACCGCTTATCTAGAACGTTGTCTCGAGGCGATAGCGGCAAACGAACCGACTGTGAAAGCCTGGGTCACGCTCAACGAAACCAACGCGCGCCAGGCCGCTGCCGAATCGACCAAGCGCTACAAGCAAGGTACGACATTGTCACCTATCGACGGCATGCCGATCGGTATTAAAGATGTCATCCAAACCCGAGATATGCCGACGGAGATGGGTAGCGCTATTTTCAAGGGGCGTCAGACACACGTCGATTCGGCATCGGTCAATGCTCTACGTCTGGCAGGGGCGTCGATCGTCGGCAAAACAGTGACTACAGAATTTGCTTTTGTTTCCCCCGGCCCAACCACTAATCCATTCGATCCCAAAGCCACGCCGGGCGGTTCGTCCAGCGGCACGTCGGCCGCTGTCGCTGCTGGCATGGTACCGGCCGCACTCGGCAACCAGGTAGTTGGCTCCATCATCCGGCCGGCTGCATTCTGTGGCAACTTCGCGATCAAACCCACGCTGGGCGCATTACACGGCGGCGAAGGACTAAGTCTTAGTCAACTGCATTTAGGTGTGCACGCCGCGTCGCTGCAAGACATGTGGTCCGTAGCTTACGAAATCGCCCACCGGGCTGGTGCCGATCCGGGCTATCCGGGTCTTTATGGGCCGCAGCAACTGGCCGAAGCGAAAAAGCCGACGCGTCTTATTTTGCTTGAGACCGAAGGCTGGGACCGGACTGACGGCGCAACTCATACTGCGTTTGAACAAATCATCGAGCAGCTGCGCGAACTCGGCATCGCACTCGTTGATCGTCACGAGGAGGTTGCCGTTGAACGCTTCGAACAATCTATTTCGGGCAGCGTGGTGTTGTCCCGGATCATCTGCAGTTACGAGCTGCGTTGGGCCTTTCGAAACTACCGTGATACGGGACTGCTGAGCGAGGACCTGGGCGTATGGCTTGAGATGGCGGAAGGATTAACGCTGAATGACTATCGTGACGCGCTGCAAAAGCGGGAAACGATGCGCCACCACATGGCCAAGCTGGCGCCACTGGCCGATGCAATGATCACACTGTCCTGTGCGGGTCCCGCACCACCACTCGATTACCTGGCCGATTCGGGGGAATCCGGATATGCGTTCAAGACGGGCGACCCTGCTTTCAACGCCGCCACTTCTGCGTTGGGCGCACCAGCTGTCACGGTGCCGCTGCTGGGCATTGACGGCATGCCCACCGGCATCCAGTTAATCGGCCAGCCGCACACGGACTGGCAACTGGTCGGCTGCGCACGCTGGCTGATGGCGGCGACTCGACCAATTTCGCTCTAGTCGACTTGCGTTGCCTTGCTGATCGCCGCGCCTCGGCACAAGCAATTATTCTCGTTCGCGATAGCGCTTGTCACTGAGCATCTGCACTGCCACGACCACGACGGCCAAAAGGAACGTTACGTAGTGCCAGAATTTCTGGTCGGTGATCATGAGGACAACAACACCGATAAAAAACAACAGCACCCCCAGTGTGTAGCCGTTTTTCATGGTCGACTTACGAAACCGTCAAGTGAGTGCAAGCGCCGTCTCCTCTAAGTGATCGACCGCAAACACCGCATTGTCTCCCGCCTCAAGAAATTCTGTCGCAATTATGCTGCCGGTGATCACTACCATGCCTGCCCGCAGATATTGCTCTTGTCGGGCCAGCCTGTTGGCAATCCATGCGAGCCCCTCTAATGGGTGACCCAATGCATCGCGGGTAACACCCTGACCTGCCGTTTTTTCGTTAATCCTGAGCGTTCCAGTCAGTCGGTCCAGTGGCAGCGACTGCCAGTTGGTGATGGCGGGCCCAAGTACCACACCCGCACACCAACAGTTGTCCGCAATCAGCGAGAAGGCGTCCATCGTTGAATAATCTGCATAGCGATCATCTATGATTTCGAACGCCGTATGACAACTCTCCACAGCTTCAGTCACAGTTTCTCTGTCATGACCATCCGCTAACGGCACGAGGTCATCTTTCAGTTTGAATGCGATCTCGCATTCGACAGCGGGGTGGTAAAAATTCGATCGTGGCAACACCGCCGGTGCGCTATGAACCAGGCCGGAACGAATAACGCCAAGGCACGGATGATCAAGACCGACGAGTTGCTGGATTACCTGACTCGTGACGGCGATTTTGTAACCGGCAACGGAACGCGGATGATCCGACAATAACTCGACGAATCTCGCCTGTGCGGCATAAGCTTGATCAAGATTCGCGGGCCGATAGGCGTCCGGGACGCGCGCGTAGTGCTCGCCATTTCGGTGTGCATGATAGAAATACTGCGCCGTGCGTTCGATTCTTTCGTCCGACATAGTGCTAATTTCCGGGCCGAGGTTGAATGAGGACGCTCTTCATCAGGTGCTGCCCGGGTCATACCGATAACGGAAGGTACAGCGCGCGTCACCCGCCATAATCGTCTCCCTGCGCTCCAGCTTGATGTTGGCGTCGTAACCTTCACAGAAGCAGCCATCCCGGTTACACGAAAGTAACTGGCCAATATGCCCCAGACCCAGCTCGTGGTAGGTTTCGGCATACCGACATCTGGTGACGTCGAACTCAAATCGCTCATCAGTCGCTTCATGCACCTCGACCTCCAATGCGCCGCCATGCGTCCAAAGAGAAAACAAGTCGATAAAAGAGCGCATGCTGGTAGCGCCGTCTGGCGACTCGCTCGCGAGCTGTGCACCCTCGGCAATTGCTGCCTTGCGGATCGCGCCGTCGAGAATTGATCGAGCCTGTGCATCGCCCACGGCTTTGACCATTTCCTCGTAAATCGGTTTGATCACCTCGGCCTGGAGGCGCCGGCGCGTAAGGATTGGAATGTTGTTCACCTTCGTTGCTGCCTCGGAAATATCACACGGCCGATGAGTCTGCCGTGATTGCCTCTCGTGTGTCCAACATTCGGGCAACCGGTTTCTAAGACGACAAGTAGAAAAATCCGTTAATCTTCTGCGTGACGTAGCCGATGAACCCATTGAGCACCAGCCATGACACTTTCAAAAGTCGAATTAGCTGCCTACCAGGACGAGGGTTTGCTTTTCCCCAAGCGGGTCCTCAGCGCGAGCGAAGCAGCTGACAATCTCGCCGAATTAGAATCTTACGAAGCGACCACCGGTGGCCCGGTCAACGGCAAGTGGCGTTACAAGTCGCATCTTGTGTTTCCATGGATCAACCGCCTGATGCGACACCCCAACATCCTGGCGTTGGCGTCATCGGTGCTCGGCGAAGACCTGATGGTATGGACAACCCACATCTATCCCAAGGAGGCTGGTGACGGTCGTTTTATCTCGTGGCACCAGGACAGTGCTCATTGGGGGCTGGACAGCAATCAGATACTCACCGTATGGATTGCACTGACGGATGCAACGAAGGACAACGGCTGCATGCGCATGCTACCCAGAAGCCACAAGAATGGAACCGTGTCCCACAGTGACACCTGGGATCCTGACAATATTCTGACCCGTGGGCAGACGATCACAGACGAAATCAATGAACAGGATGCCGTTTGGATTGAACTGAAGGCGGGTGAGGTATCGCTGCACCACGTTTACATGTTCCATGCATCAAAGCCCAATTTCTCTGATAACCGCCGTGTCGGACTCGCGATCCGCTACATCACACCCGCCGCACGTCAGACCCGCGTAGACGAAGACTACGCAACGTTGGTCAGTGGCAAAGACCGCTTTGGCCACTTCAACACCGAGATCGTGCCCGCAACAACAATGGCCAGAGAGGCAGTCGCCTTCCACGCGCGCCTTGCAGAATTACAAGGCCAAATCTATCTTGCCAATACCGACCGCGCGGGGATCAGCGGACTGACTGAAACAAACGTTGCGCAGAAGTGAAGGGCCCCGATGCACAGATAACCGGCTACTCATCGGCGCGGCCGTAGCCGCCACCGCCCGGGGTCTGCAGCACGAAGACGTCGCCAGCGGTCACTTGCCGCTGATCCTGGCCGGTCATTTCGTCGATCGACCCGTCCACTCGTTCGATCCAGTTGCGCCCGCACGCACCTGCCTCGCCGCCGGCAATTCCATAGGGCGGCACTCGGCGATGATTGGCGAGCATCACAACATCCATGGCTTCGAGAAACCGAATCCGCCGCAAGGTCCCGTCACCACCAACAAATCGACCGTCGCCACCGCTGCCGCGGTTGATTCCGAAACTTTCCAGAACGACCGGATAACGCCACTCAAGTATCTCTGGGTCGGTCAGGCGTGTATTGGTCATGTGCGTGTGTACCGCCGATGTGCCGTGAAAGTCCGGCCCGGCACCAGCGCCGCCACACACCGTTTCGTAGTACTGATAATGGTCATTACCAAAAGTCAGGTTATTCATCGTCCCTTGGCTAGCGGCCAGCACGCCCAACGCACCGAATAAGGTGTCCGTGATAGCCTGACTGGTTTCGACGTTTCCGGCTACCACGGCAGCGGGGTACTCTGGCGCCAGCATGCAGCCGTCGGGAATGATGATACGAATAGGCTTTAGGCAGCCTTCATTAAGCGGAATATCTTCACCGACGAGGCAGCGGAATACGTAGAGAACAGCCGAACGCGCGACCGACGACGGCGCGTTAAAGTTATTTTTTCGCTGGCCGCTGGTGCCGGTGAAATCAACCGTTGCCTCGCGCGCACGTCGATCAAACTTTATATTGACTTTTATCTCGCTGCCTTCATCCAGTGAGTAACTAAATTCTCCATCACCCATGACATCAATGACCCGGCGCACCTGTTCCTCTGCATTGTCCTGAACATGTGTCATGTAAGCGTGCACCACATCGACCCCAAATTCTCTGATCATTCGATGCACTTCCCGCACACCTTTCTCCCCAGCAGCGATCTGGGCACGCAGGGCGGCAATGTTCTGGTCCGGATTTCTTGCCGGATACGGTCCGGACGCGAGTTGGCCCCTCAGTTTGGTCTCTAGAAAATCACCTTCATCCACCAGTTTAAAGTTGTCGAACAAAATGCCTTCTTCCTCTACGTGACGGCTGTCCGGAGGCATTGAACCGGGCGTAATCCCACCGATGTCCGCATGATGTCCACGGCTACCGACGAAGAACAATATTCGATCGCCCTGGGTGTCGAAAATGGGTGTAATTACGGTAATGTCCGGCAGATGGGTGCCGCCGTTGTACGGCGCGTTGACCACGTAGACGTCGCCCGGCCTGATCAGTCCACGGTTGCCTTCGATAACCGTGTGGACGCTTTCACTCATTGAGCCCAAATGGATAGGAATGTGCGGTGCATTGGCTACCAGCATGCCGTCGGGATCGAAAATTGCGCAAGAAAAGTCCAATCTTTCCTTGATGTTTACCGAATGCGCTGTGTTCTCCAACGTAACACCCATTTGTTCGGCAATCGACATAAACCGGTTGTTGAATACTTCGAGCATCACCGGATCACATTCGGTGCCCACCGCGTGTTGTCGAGCGAGTTCGCGGGTCCTGGTTAGCAGCAAGTTCCCGCTCGCGGTCATTTGCCCCTGCCAACCGGGCTCGATCACCGTCGTCGCCGTGTCCTCCTGGATAATAGCTGGCCCATCGATGTGGGCGCCTTCGGGGAGGGCGTCACGATAGATCAGTGGCGTCGGCTGCATACGGCGATTCATGTAGACAGAAACCATCAGCTGCGGTACTGGGGAGGAGGATTTCCGTGGGCCTTTCGCTAAATACCCAGGCTCGGCAGACGCTAGACCAATCGCTTCTGCGGTAGCGGCTTCGATCACCAATGCCTTGTCATGCATGACAAACCCATAACGTTGTTCGTAATCGGCTTCGAACTGTCGCTGC
Organism: uncultured Acidiferrobacteraceae bacterium; assembly: GCA_964484965.1. Taxonomy (GTDB): domain Bacteria; phylum Pseudomonadota; class Gammaproteobacteria; order Arenicellales; family UBA868; genus UBA11791. Next base: position 42,744 of record CAZAHE010000009.1, read on the forward strand.
ATGTTGTCGAGCCCATCGAAAATTACCGCCTGTGCCGTGTCGGTACCCTCGTAACGCAAATGGACACGCCTTGCCACTTTGATTTGATCAAGCGCGACACCTTGGGCAACCAACTCATCGTGGGTCATAGTCGCCAGCCGCTGCAGAACTTTTTCTACCTCGTCGAGTGATTTTTCTTTCAAAGGCAGTTCAACAGCCTGTTCGCGCAACGCACGGACATCGGCCAAGCCCATACCATAGGCAGACAAAACCCCCGCCAGTGGATGCACCAGAATCTTCTTTATTCCAAGCGCATCGGCGACAAGGCACGCATGCTGGCCGCCAGCACCACCAAAGCAGTTCAGTACATAGTTGCTAACATCGTAACCGCGCTCCACTGAGATTTTTTTGATTGCGTTAGCCATGTTCTCGACCGCAATCTTCAAAAATCCATCGGCTACTTGAATTGCCGTGCGCTCGTCTCCAGTGGCGTCATGAATGTCCATGGCCAATGCTTCGAACTTGTCCTGCACCACTGCCGCATCCAATGACTGGTTCTGCGCTGCGCCGAACACCTTGGGAAAGTAGGCTGGCTGCAGTTTCCCCAGCATTACGTTGCAATCTGTAACGGTCAACGGCCCGCCGCGACGATAACAGGCGGGGCCAGGTTCAGCGCCTGCGGATGCCGGACCGACACGGTATTTGGCACCGTCAAACACGCACTTGGACCCACCGCCGGCGGCTACCGTATGGATCAGCATCATCGGCGCGCGCATGCGCACGCCAGCCACCAATGTTTCGTTGGTGCGCTCATACTCGCCGTTGTAATGTGCAACGTCTGTTGAAGTACCTCCCATATCAAAAGAAATAATGCGCTTGAAACTGGCATCCACCGCAGTGCGCACAGCACCTACGATTCCCCCCGCAGGGCCGGATAAGATGGCATCCTTGCCCTGGAACAATTCTGCGTTGGTCAAACCACCGTTCGACTGCATGAACATCAACCGCGCGTCCCCCAATTCGCTGGCGACCTGCTGCACATAGCGCCGTAACAGGGGCGAAAGATATGCATCGACAACCGTGGTATCACCACGGCTGACATACTTCATCAGCGGATTGGTTTCATGACTCGCCGACACCTGCGTAAATCCAAGCGCGCGAGCAAGCGTGCACAGTTGTCGTTCGTGCTCTGGGTAACGATAGCCATGCATGAAGACGACAGCGATCGCCCGGAAACCTTGATCGAACAATGCTTTCAATCCTGCTCGTGCGCCTTCGATTTCAATCGGCACTTCAACCACCCCATCGGCACGTACGCGCTCACTGACCTCCAGCACTGCGCCGTACAACATGTCTGGTAAGACGATGCGGCGGTCGAACAAACGTGGCCTGGTCTGATAGCCGATGCGCAGCGCATCACCAAAACCACAGGTCGCGGCCAAGACCGTCCGATCACCCTGGCGTTCAAGCAATGCGTTGGTCGCTACCGTCGTCCCCATCTTGACCACCTCTACGAGGCCCGCAGGCACGGCTTGGTCCGACGGCACGCCGAGAATCTCTTTGATGCCCTGTACCGCGGCGTCGGCATAATGCTCGGGGTTTTCCGACAGCAGTTTTCGCGTCATCAGACGTGCCTCGGGACTGCGCGCAACAATATCGGTAAAAGTACCGCCGCGATCGATCCAGAATTGCCAACCCTTGCCCGAATGTGTTGATTGATTTGTCATAGCTGTTTCCTTATGAGAACCAAACTCGCTATGCTCCTTTGACAAACTGTTCGAGGCCGTCTTGGCACGCGGCGCTGATCAATTACGGAGGCACCGATGTCGCGATCTTTATCGATTGACTATCTGGATGAAATTCAAGCAGGCTTCAACCGTCATGACGTTGAAGCGATCCTGTCCCACTTTACCACCGACTGTGTCTGGCTCATGGCACGCGGGTCCGATGCGCCCGATGGTCGAAGGTGCGAGGGCAAGGAGGAGATCGGCGCCGTGCTGCGCGCGCGTTACGAGCAGATACCGGACATGCGCTGGGAAGAGATACGCCACTGGATATGCGACGACAACAAGGCATTGTCAGAATGGGTGGTGCGCGGGACACCCACGATTGGTGAGCCTTTCGAGTACCTTGGTTGTGACCTGTGGGAGTTTCGTGCCGGCTTAGTCAGCAAGAAGGACACCTACTGGAAATACATCGGCTGACGGCGGGAGACCTGCTCCCGCGGGATATTATCCGAGCCTCAACGGCTTCGCTATTCGATCCAATTGTTGTCGAGCGCGTGCCACAAATGCCACGACGCGACCGAACGGTATGGGCGCCAGTGTTCGGCAATACACAACAGGTCCTCATCTGCTGGCGCTTGTAATTGATACAGTCGACAGATTGCCCGCCGGAGGCCGGCATCACCGAGGGAAAAAATATCCAGCCGCTTGAGGCAGGAGATAAGAAACATCTCACTCGTCCAAAGGCCAACACCACTCAAGGTGCACAATTGGGCGACAACCGCTTCGTCAGATGCAGTTCTTAAGCTCGACAGACGAATTCCCCCATCCCGATGACATTCCGCCAACGCCTGCAGATAAGCGGTCTTTTGTCGGGACAATCCGACCTTCTTTGCTTCCCTCGCCGTCAAGCTTAGGAATCGCGTGTGATATCCACCCCGCCCTTTGACCGGCGCAGCAATGCGTTGCCAAATACCTCGCGCAGCGTGCGTCGACAGTTGTTGCCCAACGATTGATCTCGCTAAGCGCCGGAATAACTCACCCTCACTCAACTGCCGCTGATCAAACAGCGGGCAATGTTCAGTGCCGCGAACAACTGCAGCGAGCGTTTTGTCCTGCCGCTTGAGGTGACGCGCAACAGTGACTGGCTTGGGCAAACCCGAAGAAGTGCGATTCAAGACGAACCCCAGACTGTGCTCTTGAGCTGGCTTTGCAGATGCTCATCGTGAGCAAAACAGATAATAGTCACCGACACTAGCAATCGCCACGCAAATGACTGGTATTGGTACATTCAATTTCCGCGCTGTGAGCTGTCTTTTTTACCCGGTGCGTCAAATTTTAGTTCTTTGAGTTTTCGGGTCAGCGTGTTTCTGCCCCAACCCAGCAATCTTGCCGCTCGCTGTTTACGTCCATCAGTCATGGTCAACGCGGTGCGCAAAAGAGTGCCTTCAAAACGCGGCAGCAACTCTTCCAGCAGCGTGTCGTGGCCCGTCGCAATTTTGTGGCGCACCAGTTGGGCTAGGCTTTCTTCCCAGCGTTCACCCGCATCTAATTTCTCCGATTGCCGAACCGAGTGCTGCTCCGGTGGAAGATCTTGGACATCAATGACTCTGCCCGGTGCCATCACAGTTAGCCGTTGACAAAGGTTCTCAAGCTCCCGGACGTTTCCCGGCCATTGTCTTTTCATTAACCGCTTGAGTGCGGGCGTCGACAATGACTTTGGCTCGACCCCGAGCTGATGTGCCGCAAGCTCTAGAAACTGCTGCGTGAGCAGGGGTATATCTTGTGCGCGCTCACGCAGAGGCGGCAGTTCGATCGCAATGACATCCAGACGATGATAAAGATCCTCGCGAAACGTCCCCTCCGCAACCCGCGTCTCAAGGTCCTGGTGTGTCGCAGCAATGATACGGACATCGACTCGTAAGGGGTGGTGGCCACCGACCCGGTAGAAACTGCCGTCCGACAGCACCCGCAAAAGGCGCGTCTGCAGGTCAACCGGCATGTCACCGATCTCGTCCAGAAACAAGGTGCCGCCATCGGCTTGCTCGAAACGTCCGTGGCGGCGGACATCGGCTCCAGTAAAGGCACCTCGTTCATGACCGAAAAGTTCCGATTCCAACAACTCTACTGGAATCGAGGCGGAGTTCAGTGCGATAAACGGGCCACCCGCGCGCGGGCTGCTGTCGTAGATCGCCCGGGCGAGCAGCTCTTTGCCGGTGCCAGATTCACCTCGAATTAAGACGCTCACGTTAGAGCGGGCCAGACGCCCGACAACGCGGAAGACGGCCTGCATCGGCGGCGCTTCACCAATAATGGGAGATCCCATGACCGCCGGCCGGGGCTGTGCCGTTTGCTCATCCCGGTTCAGCGCTCGCCGCACCAGCGAGATGACTTCATCAACATCGAACGGCTTAGGTAAATATTCAAAAGCGCCTTCACGATAAGCCGACACTGCGCTATCGAGATCAGCGTATGCAGTCATCAGAATAACCGGCGGATCCTCATCTGCATGCCCCAACGCGTGTAGTAGTTCGAGGCCGCTCTGGCCTGGCATGCGGATGTCTGCCAGTACGGCATCTGGCCGCTCGCTTAGCACGCGCTCGAGCGCCGCTTCGGCGCAATCGAAGAGAACTGTATCAAATCCAGCGCCGCTCAACGCTTTGTCCAGTACCCAGCGTATAGACTGGTCATCGTCGACAATCCAGATTTGTTGGGGCATTCGCGTCACTCGCCGTCCAGTGGCAGATAAATATCGAACTGCGTGCAGCCGGCCGCACTTTCGCATCGGATGGTACCGCCGTGGCAATCAATAATCTCGCGCGCAATCGTCAAACCGAGACCCGTGCCGTTTGCCCGGCCACTAACCATTGGCAAAAATATATTTTCAAGCAAGTCGGGGCCGATGCCTGGCCCGTCGTCTTCAATCGTGCTCTCCAGCACTTGCCGATGGCGTCGGCCGTGCAGCGTGAACTGCCGTCGTACCCGCGTGCGTAGGGTAATACTGCCTGCTCCACACAGTGCCTGGGCAGCATTGCGAACAATATTAAGGTAAGCCTGCACCAGTTGCTCCCTGTCACCACTTAACTCGGGGATACTCGGGTCATAATCACAGTCAATATCGATCTCTGCGGCCGATTCCGCCACAACCAGTCGGCGAACATGTTCCAGCGCTTGATGGATATTGAACCGCTCGCGCACCAGCGGATGACGCAATCCTGTCATCCGCTCGATCAAGCGCCCAAGCCGATCGGCCTCGTTGATAATGACCTGTGTGTATTCACGCAGTGCCGCATGCGGCAACTCACGTTCCAGCAACTGCGCGGCACCGCGTAAACCTCCGAGAGGATTCTTGATCTCGTGAGCCAGTCCCGCCGCCATCGCATGGACCGCCTCGAACGGTTCAGGGCCAATGCCATGCGCTGCTGGTTCGACTGGAGTCATCTCCAGTACCACCAGCGACGACGACGATGTGGCAGCAAAAGGTGACACGGTGCAATGGATAATCAGCGGCTGCCGATCGGCAGGGCGGTGAATGGCGAGTTCGCGCAAGGTAATGGACCGTCCTTCCCACGCCTGTTCAACAGCCTTCGTTAAAGCTTCGTGTGGCAGGAGCCTCGCCAATGATTGTCCGCGAGCGCGGCGCAGGCTCGTCGACAGCAGGGTCTGGCCTGCAAGATTCAAGTGCTGGCATCGACCGGCCGCGTTGGCGAACAAAAATGCCGTCGCGAGGCCATCAAGTGCCGTCTCGATGCCCTTTGGTCCCCCAATCCTCGGCTCCATATGCACCATTATGGTGCATATTACCGCGCCATGCCCATAGCGTCTGGGCCCCTGAGCCCGAAAACCAACCTAAACGCTGTAGTACATCTCGAACTCCAGCGGGTGGGTGGCGAGTCGTAAACGCTGCACCTCTTCCATCTTCAAGTCGATGTAACCGTCGATCATGTCATCGCTCATCACGCCGCCGGCCTTGAGAAACTCGCGATCTACGTGCAAAGCCTCCAAGGACAGTTCCAGTGCATGCGACACAGTGGCAATGTCCTTTTCTTCCTCTGGTGGCAAGTCATAAAGGTCTTTCTCCATTGGTCCGCCTGGATGGGTTTTGTTCTGTATACCATCGAGACCGGCCATCAACATGGCGGTGAAGGTCAGGTAGGGGTTGCCGGATGAATCAGGAAAACGAATCTCGACCCGGCGCGCCTTGGGATTACTGACATAGGGAATCCGGCACGACGCCGAACGGTTGCGGGCCGAATAGGCCAATAGCACTGGTGCTTCAAAACCCGGCACCAAGCGCTTGTAACTGTTTGTTGTCGCGTTAGTAAAAGCATTCAACGCCCGCGCATGCTTAAAGATGCCGCCGATGTAATAAAGCGCGGTCTCGCTTAGTCCGCCGTACTCTTCGCCAGCGAAAATATTGTTACCACCTTTGGAGATCGACTGGTGAACATGCATGCCACTGCCATTGTCACCAACCAGCGGCTTGGGCATGAAAGTCGCAGTCATCCCATGCGCATGGGCAACGTTGTGCACACAGTACTTATAAATTTGTAGCTGATCTGCTTTCGACACCAGGGTGTCGAACAATGTCCCGATTTCTCCCTGCCCAGCAGTGCCGACTTCATGGTGGTGGACTTCGACGGTGAGCCCCATGTCGGCCATTGCGAGACACATTGCAGAGCGCACGTCTTGCATCGCGTCAACCGGCGGTACCGGAAAGTAGCCGCCCTTCACCACAGGCCGATGACCTATGTTGCCCTCGTCATAGTCGCGATCCGAACTCCAGGCCGCTTCCCTTGATTCGATCTCGTAAGCCGCGCTACTGATGTCATTGGTCCAGCGAACTGAGTCAAAGATAAAAAACTCCGCCTCGGGCCCGAAGTAAGCCGCATCGCCAATGCCTGTGGAGCCCAGGTAGGCTTCAGCCTTTTTTGCAATGGAACGCGGATCGCGGTCGTATCCCTGCTTTGTGGCCGGCTCAATGACATCACAGCGCAACAATAAGGTCGTATCTTGAAGAAAAGGGTCGATCACCGCCGATCCGGCATCGGGCATCAAAATCATGTCGGATTCCTGAATCCCTTTCCATCCAGCAATGGACGAACCGTCAAACATTTTACCGTCTTCGAACAAATCCTCGTCCACCAGCGCGGCCGGAATGGACACGTGTTGTTCTTTACCACGGGTATCGGTGAACCGAAAATCGATGAATTGCACATCTTGGTCCTTGATCATCTGAAGTACATTGGTGACTGACATCGCTATTTCCTCTCTTGGTCTTCTGTCAATACAGGCGGGCTGGGGTCGCTACCCCGGCGATATGTGCGACACTTTACAGCAAGCAATTATCATGCCCGCCTGTTTACATCGGCTTAGTGCGTTTTACGTGCGCTTCAGCGCATTGGATGCACAATAATAGTGCGGAATGTAACACCATGCACTATTATTGTGCGCGCTATGATGGATCGCCGACTTGTAACACCAGTGTGATTAAGCCGTCGGTTTCTTCGCTTTGGTTCAACATGTGGTGGCCGTGGATCCGGCACCAGGCCGGAATGTCACTCAACGCCCCCGGGTCCGTGCAGTAAACCGTCAGTACGTCGCCTGCTTGTAACTGGGACACCCGATCCTGCGTGCGAATGACCGGCAGAGGACACAGCAGGTTGCTTGCGTCCAGCGTGTGGTGCTTCACACGTACCACTCCGCAGCGATCTCCTCAGCCTTAAACGGCACCACAGTGAGCGTTCGGCGCACCCCGTTGGTCATCACCACTTCAAAATGCACATCGCGCGCAGCGCGGCCCTGACCAAAGCGCGCAGCGATGCGCGCTGCCAGCTTGACATCGCCCTCGTCGACGTCTCCCTCGAGCAAACTAATCGGGCCTTGATGACTGGTCATCAACAGGTGTGCGTATTGCTTGCGGTACCCGCGAAGATACTGCGTTTCACCCGCATCCCTTGCCACAATCACCTTGAAATGCGGCCGCGGGCGCAAGTGCCGGCCGACTTTTAGCAGCATGATATCGTCGAGTTCATAGCGTTTTTCTCCGCGTGTTTGCCAAAGGTCTCGGAGTTTTTTTGCGTACGCCGCATCGGTCAGGAAACAACACCCTCCGGCTGGCTGAGCGTAATCCTCAATACCGAACGACTCGGCGAGTGCCATTTGTGGTTTGCGTGTACGCCCATTCATCGCATATAAGCGGTCGCGATCAACCCAGCCCATTTTCTCCGGCAAGGTAGGAGGCAACAATTTTGCCGACAGGGGACGCAATAACCGATCGTCGGCACCGGACTCGTTTGCGATAACAGGCATGGTGTCCCGCCGTTGTGACATTGGTCGCTGGCCAATTACCTCGCCGGTGATGATGAAATCAAAACCGTTGGCATCCATCCATTCACGTGCTCTGGACACCATGAAAGATTTACAGTCCAGGCAGGGATTCAGATTAGCCCCATAGCCGTGCTTTGGATTGATTACCACATCCTTGTAAGCCTCGATCACATCTACGATATGCAGCCGGATTCCCAGTTGTTCTGCCGACCACAAGGCATTATTCCGCTTATGTCGGCGGCGATCACGATTGCGAATCGCGTGAGTGTGGCCTTCAACGCAAAAACCTGTGAAGTAGTTGATGCCCTCAACATGCACCCCCTGCGCCATGATCACCCTGGCGGCGAGCATCGAATCGAGCCCCCCGGAGATTAGGGCGACGGCTTTTGGGGGCTTCGAATCAGTGAGCATGAGGCTGGCTGCCGCACTTGATAAGC
>CAZAHE010000009.1:51313-56935 GCA_964484965.1 uncultured Acidiferrobacteraceae bacterium
GCTTTTGGGGGCTTCGAATCAGTGAGCATGAGGCTGGCTGCCGCACTTGATAAGCGGCGTACTGATCAATTCTACCAACTCGACGGCCCTTGAACGACTTCCCCGCCGAATCATCAGCAGTCGTTGGCACCCGCTTAACCGCTATAATTCAAAGACTTTCGAGATCAAAGGACAGGCAGCCCCAGTTGCATTTTCAGGACCTCATCCTGCGGCTCCAAAGCTATTGGGCCGATCAGGGCTGCGCGCTGTTGCAGCCGTACGACATGGAAGTCGGCGCTGGTACTTTTCACCCCGCGACGTTTCTTGCCGCCATCGGCCCCGAGCCGCTGAAGGCAGCGTACGTCCAATCGTCCCGTCGACCAACTGATGGCCGTTATGGTGAGAACCCCAATCGCCTCCAGCAATACTTTCAATATCAGGTCGTTATTAAACCGTCACCGATTGATTTTCAGGCGCTTTATCTCGGCTCGCTTGCAGCGCTCGGTATCGATTTTCTCGCTGATGACGTGCGCTTTGTGGAAGATGACTGGGAGTCCCCCACGCTTGGCGCCTGGGGGCTCGGCTGGGAAGTGTGGCTGAACGGTATGGAGGTATCACAGTTCACTTACTTTCAGCAGGTAGGCGGACTCGACTGCCGGCCTGTCACCGGTGAAATTACATATGGTCTGGAACGCATCGCGCTTTTCCTACAGGGCGTCGAAAGCGTTTTTGAACTGCGCTGGAACAACGCGATCAGTTACGGCGACATCTACCATCAAAACGAAGTCGAACAGTCTGCTTACAATTTCCAGCATGCGGATATCAGCGAATTGTTCTCGCGCTTCGATGCCTGCGAGTCGGCCTGCGCCACACTGCTGGAGAAGGACCTGCCACTGCCAGCATACGAACAGGTTCTACGCGCCTCACACGGTTTTAACTTGCTGGATGCCCGCCACGCACTGGGTGTCACCGAACGGGCCAGGTACATCGGACGAGTGCGCGCTCTGGCTCGTGCCGTTGCCGAAAGTTATTATGCAGCCCGCGAAAAACTGGGCTTCCCACTTTGCCGGACAGCGGGGTGAGTTTGACTATTTCCCGCGCATCGTTGCTTGTGGAACTCGGCACTGAAGAGCTGCCGCCCCAGGCTTTGCCCGGGCTAGGCCAGGCCTTTGCGGAGCGACTGGCGACGGCCCTCGCCCAAAGTGGACTCGTGGAAGCGGAGAGTGAAGTGCGCTGGTATGCAACACCGAGGCGTCTCGCCGCCCAGTTGCCTGGTGTGGCTCGTCGGCAACCTGACCAAGTCAAGCAACGGCGCGGGCCTTCGGTGAAAGCGGCCTTCGATCCGGACGGCCACCCCACCCGTGCTGCGGAAGGTTTTGCACGCGCCTGTGATACTGAAGTTTCTCATCTGGTCCGACAAACCATGGACGGCGGCGAGTATCTGGTTTGGCGAAGTGAATCCCCCGGTCTAAGCGCGCTGGAGCTGATTCCCCGATGTATTGAACAGGCGACCGCTGCACTGCCGGTGCCCAAGCGCATGCGCTGGGGCCAGGGGGAAACGTTGTTTGTCCGTCCGGTGCACTGGGCAGTCGTGCTGCACGGCCGGCGCACCATCAAATGCAACATCCTTGGAATCCAGGCCGCCAACCGCAGCCGCGGACATCGTTTTTTAGCGAACAAGTCGTTCCCGATCACCGATGCCGACCACTACGTTGAATGCTTAAGAGAACACAACGTCATTGTCGACTTCGACGAGCGGCGCAACACGATCTGTCAACAAGCAAAATTACTTGCCGATCGTGTCGAGGGACATGCGGTACTTTCACCCAAGCTGCTGGATCTCGTCACCGCGCTGGTTGAATCTCCGCATGCGCTGCGAGGATCGTTTGATGCGGCCTTTCTGGAGATGCCGTCAGACGTTCTGGTCGCGTCTATGCGAGACCACCAGAAATACTTCCACCTGACCGATGACGCCGGTGAGCTTCTACCCCACTTTATTGCCGTTTCGAATATCCCCCCCGGGCGCCGCGCACGGATACGCCAAGGCAACGAGCGCGTACTCAAAGCACGCCTTGCCGATGCACATTTTTTTCTTGAAGAAGACTACCGACAAACACTCGAACAACGCTTGCCCGACCTAAAGGGGTTAGTGTTTCACCGCGATCTCGGAAACGTTTACGATAAGTCGGTTCGACTGGAGGCGCTCGCTGGCGCCATTGCCGACTTACTCAGTGCCCCACATGAACAGGCGGCGCGTGCTGCCCGCCTGGCTAAAACCGACCTCGTCACAGCGATGGTCGGCGAATTTCCAGAACTGCAAGGCATCATGGGCCGACACTATGCTGCTCATGACGGCGAAGGCCGCGCTGTTGCCGCTGCTATTGAGGAACACTACCTGCCGCGCTTTGCCGGCGACCGGCTGCCGTCGGACCGAACCGCTTGCATCGTCGCTGTCGCGGACAAAATCGACTCTATCGTCGGTATTTTCTCGACCGGCGAAGAGCCCACGGGTGACAAGGACCCCTATGCGTTACGCAGGGCGGCCCTTGGCATCATCCGTGTACTGGTGGAAAAACGCCTGGACTTGGACCTTGATCAACTGTTCGCACTCGGCGCGAAAACCTACAGCGACCAGGGGCACAGCGTTACCAGCGCAGTGTGTGATCAAAGCGTGAATTTTGTCACCGAACGGTACCGCGCTTTCTATAGTGCTGCGGGTTACCGAGCCGATGAGATAGCCGCTGTCCAGGCAACTGGTGTGTCGCGCGTACTCGACTTTGAAAACCGTCTCAAGGCCGTTGCTCGCTTTCGCAAGCACCCGGCTGCTGAAACGTTGGCTGCGCTCAATAAACGCATTCGTAATATCCTGCGCCAGGCAAGCGACGCGCCGGGTGCAAGTATTGAGCCCACGCTGATGACCCTGGAGGCGGAACACGCACTGGCCAAACAGCTGCTGCACACAGCCTCCGCGGTGAGCCCGCTGATAGAGCAGGGGGCTTATGCACGAGCGCTCGAGTGCCTGGCCGAACTGCGAGCGCCTACGGACCGTTTCTTCGACGAAGTCATGGTCATGGACAAAGATTTGGCACTGCGCCGCAATCGGCTAGCGATACTCAGACATCTTGCTGATCTCTTCCTCGCTATAGCCGACTTCTCACACCTGCAGTCGGCCGACTGACCCAATGGGCCTGAAGCGTTATCAAACTGTGTTGGTGTGGCTACCGCTATTTCAAGACAAACACGGACTGCTCACCTTGAAACGCATCTCCTGTGAAAAGAGCGCCCCGATCAAGGAGCACGACTTTCCAACTATTCACGAGGTTTACCATTTCCGACCGAGCACAGGATTATGAAGTTAGTCATTCTCGATCGCGATGGTGTCATTAACCAAGACTCATCCGACTACATCGTGAACCCCGAGGCTTGGCAACCATGCCCAGGCGCCTTAGAGGCCATCGCACGTTTACACCGCAGTCATTACCGCGTCATCGTGGCGACCAACCAATCAGGACTCGCTCGCGGGTTGTTCGATGTCGATATGCTGCATCGCATTCACCACAAGATGATCGCCCACGTAAATGAAAAGGGCGGTCAGATCGAGGCGATTTTTTTCTGTCCTCATCATCCTGAAGATGGATGCCAGTGCCGCAAACCGCGTCCCGGGCTCTTGCTCGAGGCCGCCTCACGGCTCGGCATTTCACTCGCCGGCATCCCCTTCGTCGGTGACAAGGAAAGCGATCTTGCGGCCGCGCGTGCGGTCAACGCGCTACCGGTACTCGTGCGCGGCGCGACGCCTGACGATGAAGCTCGTTCACGCCACGAATCGTCATTGACTTACGACGATCTTGCTTCTTTTGTCGGGGACCTGTTGGCTGGCGTACACACACGCCGGATGGCGGAGCTTGCGCAAGAGAGCTCTTCTGCAGCCGATAGAGCGAACTGATCTAGGAAACCACACATTTGGACCGCGTTACCATCAACTTATGGCTGCGCTCGAGCGTTTTCTTCGTCGGCATGACGGTTTCTGCCATCTTCTTCAGCGTCGTGGCCATACTGGCCTGGCCGCTGCCACCGATACCTCGTATGCGGGTGATCAGTCTATGGGCCCATTTCATAGTCTGGTGGCTCGATTTGACTTGCCGGCTGCGCCATGAAGTAACTGGTCTGGAGCATTTACCTGAAGCTGCGAGTGTCATCCTTTCTAAGCATCAGTCGGCGTGGGAGACGATCGTGTTCCAAACCATCTTCCCGCCCCAGACCTGGGCCCTTAAACGCGAAGCCTTGTGGATCCCGTTTTTTGGTTGGGGCCTTGCAGCAACACGGCCAATCGCCATCAACCGCTCGATGCGGCGTCGCGCACTTGATCAACTGCTGCGTCAAGGCGTTCGACGGTTGGCAGAAGGCCGCTATGTGGTGATCTTTCCCGAAGGAACCAGGATGGCACCCGGTGAGAAAGGTGCGTATTTCCCTGGGGGGGCCCTGCTGGCCGTCAAGGCGGGGGTCGCGGTGGTACCCGTAGCACATAACTCGGGCCTTTTTTGGCCGCGCCGCGGCTTCATCAAACACCCGGGCACTATCCGCGTTTCTATCGGCCATCCAATTACGACCGCGGGAGAAAAAGCAAGGGCGGTCAATTCTCGCGCCATGCTCTGGATTGAAACTGAGACGGAACGGCTATTGACTGCGTTTAATTAGCGCCCTTGTTTACCGATCACGGACGGTTGTAGCCAGTTGATTTGCAAGATCAACAAACTGCTCAACGGACAACTGCTCAGCACGCAATCCTGAGTCGATGCCCAGCCGTTGGAGCGCAGCGTCCGGCTGGTACCGCTTGAGCGCTTTGCGCAAGGTCTTGCGCCGCATGGAAAACGCATCGCGCACAACATTAATGAATACTGTGTCCTCCACAGGTCCACCGCGTGGAACGGCATGGGGAGTCAAACGAACGACGGTCGAATGCACCTTCGGGGGCGGCGCAAAGGCCGCCGGCAAAACGTCAAACAATCGTTCAATGGCACAATGGCGCTGTACCATCACTGAAAGACGGCCGTAATCGCGTGTTGCAGGTGACGCAGCCAACCGCACGGCGACCTCGCGCTGCAACATGAAGACCATCTGGCCAATGATGTCGAGCTGGCCCAACAGCACTATGATCAGTGGTGTAGAAATGTTGTACGGCAGGTTGCCGATTAAAGTGAGCGCCTGCGGCTCAGCTGATACCACCTGATTGAAATCAAAACGCAGGACGTCCTCCGGGTACACCTGCACGGAAGTGCCGAATCTCGCTTCCAGACGTGCGACAAGCTCGCGGTCAATCTCCACCAGGTGCAAATCACGGGTGCACGCTACCAGGTGCCCCGTGAGCGCGCCGCGTCCGGGGCCGATCTCAACGACCGTATCTTGTGAGGAGATAGATGCTGCCCCGACCACGCGCCGGGCGATTTCATCATCGGTGAGAAAATGCTGACCGAATCGCTTGCGTTGCCGGGTCATTTGGACCAGCCCCACGCGGTGTTTTGTTTCGTTTCTTGCGCCACCCTCACATTCTCAGGCTGGAGCACTGCTAGCACCGACCTGAATTATTCCACGGTGACAGAGTCGTGGGGTTCTATTGTGACTTGATTCGGTAGTTTACCCAGACAT
>CAZAHE010000010.1:0-48341 GCA_964484965.1 uncultured Acidiferrobacteraceae bacterium
TGCACGCGTTTAGTCGCTCGCGTCAGCCGTCGGCATCACGATGTCATGGTGCAAGTGGATACCGAGTGTGTGTTCCGCAAGTCGCGGGCAGCACTACATCGAGCCTGGGCTGAGACTAGCTATCGGTTACAGCGTCTGCGTGACAATCCGCAATGTGCCGAGGAGGCGTACGACAGCCTGTTAGACGATGATGATCCCGGGCTGCATGCAAGCGTTTTGCAGACCACTAGTCAGACACCGGCGATTGCCGCTGCTGCGCTTGGTGTTCGTCCTTGTATTGCGATTCTTCGCGAGCAAGGCGTGAATGGACATTTAGAAATGGCGGCAGCATTTGATCATGCCGGTTTCGCTGCAGTGGACGTTACCATGGATGACTTATTGCACGGGCGTCAGCACCTCGACCGATTTCAAGGTCTGGCCGTATGCGGTGGATTTTCCTTTGGTGATGTGCTCGGCGCAGGCCTTGGCTGGGCCAAGTCGATACTGTTGCAGCCGATACTTGAGGCCGAGTTCCGAGAATTTTTCGCCAATCCCAACACCTTTGCACTCGGTGTTTGCAATGGTTGTCAGATGATGAGCGCACTGAGAACTATCATCCCGGGGACAAATCTATGGCCCACTTTCGAGCGTAACCTATCAGAGCAATTTGAAGCCCGCATGGTTATGGTCGAGGTGTTAGAAAGTCAGTCAATTTTATTTCGTGGCATGGCAGGAGACCGCCTGCCTGTGGTCGTGGCCCATGGTGAAGGGCGGACGGTATTTGAAAGTGTGGCGGACCGTAAGCACCTTGCATCGACGGGGCAACTGGCCATGCGCTATGTCGACAACTGGGGCACGGCGACACAGCGTTACCCAGCCAACCCCAATGGGTCGGATGGCGGCATTACCGGTGTGGTCAGCCAAGACGGGCGGGTTACGCTCCTGATGCCTCATCCTGAGCGTATCTTCCGCACGCTGAATTGCTCGTGGCATCCTCCTGATTGGGGTAATTACAGTCCCTGGTTCAAGTTGTTTGAAAACGCACGGACCTGGATTGGTTGAAAGGTAGTCTGGTTATCCAGATGATCGTTGTGTGGTCATTCGACTATAGATTCGTGCACTGCCGGCCTGCATGAGTACAGCGCCTTCTAGTTGTGATCTGATTGGGTAGCGCTGCTTGCTTGGTATTGCCACGGGCTGGAATATCCCTTCGACCAGTCGGGCGGAAGCTCGCAACCTCTGGGGTCGTGACTGGCATAACGCGCCGGGCTGCCATGAACAATGGTGCCGTCGTAGGGGTTCGCTAGAGGATTGAAAGCATAGGGCATCGAGTCGGCCGACGAATACACGTTCAAGAGCAATGGGCGCATTTTGTTCGAATGATTCTGGCTCGAGCCGTGAATCACACGGCAGTTGAGGACCACTAGCGAGCCGGCCGGGCCGGTTAGTGTCGCAAGTTGGTCGCGCCAGTTGGGCGGCAGGCGTCGCTCGGGAATTTTTAGTACCCAGTTCCGCTGTTCGTCATACATGCTGTATAGGGGACCACGGTGTGAGCCGTTGATCGCCAGTAGCGGCCCCTGGTCCACGTCACAGTCTTCTAGGTAAAGTCCGATGCTGATTGGGCTGTAATCGGTGTGCGGCCAGGCCTGAATATCTTGGTGCCAATCAAATTTCTGTCCGACACGGGGCCACTTGAAGTTGAGTTTTGAGTGGTAGAACTTGACATCGGGTCCACATAAGTCAGCTGCCACTTTGACCATGGCCGATTCGGATGTGAATCGCCAGAAATCCGGATGTTGGCAGACGGGGTTGTTCAGACGCCTAAGTGCGGGAGATTTTGCACAATGGCCATCTTCAAGGACGTAGGCCGGGTCATTTTCTGTGATTTGACGGCTTTTCTCGATTATCTCGGCCATCGCCTGGCGCAGGTGATGCAACCACTGTTTGTCGATCAACCCCTGCAGTACGATGCTGCCGTTGGCGAAAAATTCATCGCGCTGATCACCGGTCATGACGCGGGTGGGGTAATTCAGTACATCGGCTTCAAGCATCGGTTGATCATACTCCGACTTGAAAACTTAAGGATAGGTGCACCGTGGTGGCTACATAACGCCGTAATTTGGTCCTCCGCCGCCCTCTGGTGTGACCCAGGTGATATTTTCACTCGGGTCTTTGATGTCACAGGTTTTGCAATGGATACAGTTCTGTGCATTGATTTGGAAACGTGAACCGCTGTCATCTTCTATGATTTCATAGACGCCGGCAGGGCAGTATCGCTGCGCAGGTTCAGCCCAGCGTGGCAGGTTGACTGCGAGAGGAATATCGGCATCGCGAAGACGCAGATGGACCGGCTGGTCTTCTTCGTGGTTTGTGTTGGTGAGGAAAACTGACGCGTTCTTGTCGAATGTAAGCACACCGTCCGCCCGAGGGTACTCGATCGCCTTGCTGTCGCAAGCCGCTTTTAGTGAGCGACTGTCGATGGAATGGTCCTTAAGCGTAAACGGTAGTTTCCCTCGGAACAAGTTCTGGTCAATGAAATTGAAAGCACCGCCTAGGACGGTCCCCATACGATGTAAGGCCGGACCGAAGTTGCGCGCACTTTTCAGTTCCGGATACAGCCAAGACAGACTTAACGCGGTTTGGTATTCGGCGTGGTCTTTGCCGCCGGGATCTCCTTCAGAGACCGCTTTGAACAACGTCTCTGCCGCAATCATGCCCGACTTCATTGCCGTGTGTGTTCCCTTGATCTTGGCGAAGTTGAGGGTGCCAGCGTCGCAACCCACTAACAGGCCGCCAGGGAGTGACATCTTTGGAAGTGCGTTGAAGCCACCTTTGGTAATCGCGCGAGCGCCATAGCCAATTCGTCTGCCACCATCGAGGTAATGGTTCACACGGGGGTGCAGTTTGAAGCGTTGCAATTCATCGAACGGGCTGAGATACGGGTTGTCGTAGTTCAGATCGACAATCAGACCGAGAGCGACCTGGCAGTCTTCGAGGTGATATAAGAATGATCCACCGGAGGCGCCGTGTTCGGAGAGGGGCCAGCCCGCAGCGTGCATGACAAGCCCGGGCCGGTGCTTGTCCTGGGGTATCTCCCATAGTTCCTTTAGTCCAATAGCATAATGTTGGACAGTGGCATCGATGTCGAGTCCATAAGTGTCGATCAGCTGCTTGCCCAAGTGTCCCCGACAACCTTCGGCAAAGACGGTATAGCGGGCATGCAATTCCATGCCCGGTTCATAGGTGCTTTTCTTTTGACCATCTGCCGAGATCCCCATTTCCCCGGTGATCACGCCTTGGACACTGCCGTCATCCGCGAATAGCAATTCACTTGCTGCAAATCCCGGATAGATGTCGACACCTAGCGATTCGGCCTGCTCGCCAAGCCAGCGTACGACCTTACTAAGGCTGACGATGTAATTGCCCTTGTTGTGCATGGTACGTGGCAGCAAGGCATTGGTGACCTTGAACGCATTTTTGGGCCCGGTAAAGAAGAAAAACTCGTCCTCGCTGACCGGCGTGAGTAACGGTGCGCCCTGATTCGACCAGTCCGGAAACAACTCATCTAGCGCGCGAGTTTCAATAACTGCACCAGACAGTGTATGAGCACCAATGTCGGCCCCTTTTTCGAGTACCAAGATCTGCAGAGGATGATTGTGTTCAATAGACAGCTGCATAAGTCGGCAGGCGGTGGCAAGCCCGGCAGGTCCCGCGCCGATGATCAGGATGTCGACTGACATCGTTTCCCGTTCGATTAGATCACTAGTTTCTTGCATCGGTTTGAATCAACAGGCGTCTGATTTTGAAAGGGTTTTGCTGTCAGCGCGCATCAGCATGCAGGGATTATTCTGCTCAATCTGGTATATAGCGTGCTGGCTCCATTGTACTGGATGATTGCTTTGATCAGAATGCTGGCCCTGGATGTCGACGGCACGTTGACAAGTAGTCGGCGAACTATCTCTGATGATACAGGCGCGGCCGTGCGCGAGGCTTTGGCAAGCGGGCTCCACGTCGTGCTTGCGACCAATCGCAGATACCGTTCTTCGCTTGCTATTGCAGACCAGCTGGGCGTGGTGGTGCCAGTCGTGTGCGTGGGCGGTGCGCTGGTCAAAGATCGAGATGGCCGGACGGTCGCGTGTGAACCTTTTCCTCGGGATGTTGTTCAGCAGGTGATTCATATCGCCCGTAATGCGAAGCAGTCTCTGATCCTTCACCATGACGCGAATCTGTCTGAGGCGCGTGATTTTTTGCTGGATGATTGCCATCCGTGGAACGCCTATACAGCGCGCTACTGCAGTGAGTACCAGCCAGTCGCATGTGTGGGGGACATTGAAAATCTGGCTGATGGCATTGTCCCAATCGGGGCCACGTTGTTCGGAGAAGGTGAGGTGTTGCGAGATATAGGGCAGCAGATCACTGATCAATTTCCGTCTGTGGCCGTGACTGTGATACGTGAAGTGGATGGCTTTGGATGTTCTTGTGCAATATCTCAGCGACATGTCACAAAGTGGACGGGGCTTGCGAGTATCGCACGCCTGTTGAATGTCAATGCAGCTGATGTCTGCGCTGTGGGCGATGAGGTAAATGATTTGCCGATGATCGAGGGCGCTGGACTTTCGGTGGCAATGGGCAACGCACATCAGATACTCAAGGAGCGTGCAGACTGGGTGACTAGTTCAAACGATGATGACGGTGTTGTTAAGGTGATTGAGTATTTATTAGCTCACTCGGAGTGAGCGTTATTTTCCGATTGTCTTAGTCGATCAATCGTGCGGCGCGCTGTCGGCTTTATGTCGTGTACATCGAGACTGACATCGATGGCAGTGACGCTGTGAGTCAAGTCGCCAACTGAAATTATATCCACGCCAGTCTTGGCAACCGGTACGACGGTGTCTTCGTTAATCCCGCCTGAGGCTTCGGTGATGGCGCGGCCAGCAACGAGTTCCATACCTTGACGAATTTCTTCTAAATCAAGGTTGTCAAACATAATTACCTCGACGTTGGCGGCGAGTGCTTCCTCGACCATAGACATTGACTCACATTCGACCTCAATCTTGAAAGTGTGCTGTGCTCGTTCACGAATTGCCCGCACAGCCTCACTGATACTACCGGCAAGTTTAATGTGATTATCTTTAATCAGGATACAGTTGTTGAGGTTGAATATGTGGTTGTGTGCGCCGCCTACCCGTACAGCGTATTTCTGGACCATACGTATACCTGGCCATCCTTTGCGCGTATCGGTGATGCGCACGTCATAGTCCTTTACCAAATCCACATAACGCTTTACTTTGGTTGCGATGCCGGACAATTGTTGAATCCAGTCGATGGCAGCGCGTTCGATGGAGAAGAAGGTTGATGCCCGGGCCCGAATTTTAAGAAACACTGTGCCGGGGTCGACCACCGCGCCGTCACTGACGCCATGTTCAATCTGCGCATCGGGCTCAACGAGTCGAATCGTTTCGTCGGCCAGCAATAATCCGCAAGCAATGCCGTGACCTTTAGAATAAATCTGACCATCGAGGATCGGGTCATCCTTTGTTGTAAGAAACCCACCGGTCGTATCACCGGCTGAGAGTTCTTCGCGAAGACCTTGTTCGACGAGAGGACGGACCATAAATCGGTTGAGTTGCATCGATTTATCCTATTCAGTTTGATATTGAGGTCAAAACCTATGGTCGACGGTCAGATCCGAAGTTGATCAGTGTAACGTTGACCTGCTTTCATAACGAGTTTCATATTTTCCCGGCGTTGCAGCAATCGGATGTCAGTTAGCGGATCGCCTTCGACAACGACGATGTCAGCTAGGCGGCCGGCTTCGAGTGCACCGAGGTCGGGTCTTTTCATGCATTGCGCGGCTTCGCTGGTCGCGCACAGCAGGGCACGCATTGGTGACATACCCAGCCAATCCACCATGTACTCTAATTCGACAAGATTGTTGCCTGTCAGTAGCCGATGTGACTGGTCGCTGCCCATTGCTATCCTAACACCGCGTCGCACAGCATCCTGCCATAGTGGAATTTGTTCCTTGAAACGAGCGAGGAGTTCATTGTCCTTATGTTCCTCGTCGGCCAGCTGTTGGGCGCTCCACTCGGGATTCTTTTTTCTGTGAGTGACAGACATTGGTACCAGCGCGATAGTGGGTACCCACCAGGTGTCCTGACGCAGCATCGTGTCGACACATTCTTCGTCGATGAACCAGCCGTGCTCTATCGAGTAGACACCGGCATCGAGCGCACGCTTAATGCCGGTCATGCCCTCGGCATGGACCGCGACAGGTTTACCTTTGTTAGCAGCTTCGCTGACTGCAACGCGAATTTCTTCGACCGTGTATTGCGGTTCATCCGGGCTGTCTGTAACCGATGTGATGCCGCCACTGGTGCAGACCTTGACGAAGTCAGCACCGGCTCTAAGGACGTGGCGAACCAGTTTCCTCATTTCATCGGGGCCGTCAGCCACTGGGCTTGGTAACCACGCGCGTTTAGGAACGTGCATTCCCGCTGGCACCCAGTAATCCCCGTGACCGCCGGTCTGAGAAATCATCAAGATGCTTAGCTGTAGGCGCGGACCATGGATTAGCTCGTCGTTGATGGCTTCTCTGAAGCCAGCATCTGCGCCGCTCATTTCGCGCGCACTGGTGATACCGCAGGCCAATGTTTCTTTAAGAATCTGTGTTGAGCGCAGGATGTTGTAACTTGGAGTGTTGAGCAAATGTTGTCGAACATCTCGTGCCCGATAAGTTGAATGGACGTGACAGTCGATGAGGCCCGGCAACACGGTATGGCCAGCAGCATCGATGATGACAGCGTCGCGCGGCAATGCCACCTTGTCAGCCGGCCCTGCGGCTCTGATACAGTTGCCCTCGATCAGGACTGTGCCGTTCGCAATTGGCTCCTCGCTTAAGCCCGTCACCATTTGCCCGCCTGTAATTGCAGTTGTCACGCTGACCACGACTATCTCTCCATGTTCGATTGGGACCACCGAAGTGGGCTTACGCACTACCGCCGACAGTCCTTTGAGGTATTGTAGAGGGCTTGGCGAAGGCCCTGCACCCTCAAAATCTGTAAGGTGAAACGCTCGACCAGGCGCAGACGAGGTGGCGAGGCCGCACAATTTCTGGAGGCGCGTAAATGGACCTTGAAAATGCCGTGGCGCTGGTGACTGGCGGTGGTTCGGGTATGGGCAAAGAGACAGCGACAATGCTGGCGAAGCGCGGGGCTCGGATCGCGGTCCTCGATCTTGACGAGGCGGCGGCCAAGGCCGTGGCCGAGGAACTAGGAGGTCTTGCCATCGCTTGTGATGTGTCAAACGCAGATTCTGCAGCAGCAGCTGTTGAGCGCGTCGACCAGCAATTGGGCGGTCCGCGAGTGCTCGTCAACTGTGCCGGTATTGGTATCGCCGCGCGCATCATGGGCCGTGACGGGCCCCATAGCCTGGAACTGTTTGAAAAAGTGCTCAAGGTGAATCTGATCGGCACATTTAATCTGTTGCGCCTTATCGCTCCGTGTATGTCGAAACTTTCGCCGCTGACTGACAGTGGTAGCCGTGGTGTGATAGTGAATACTGCTTCGGTCGCCGCGTATGAAGGTCAGATTGGCCAGGCGGCATACAGCGCTTCGAAAGGTGGGGTGGTCGCGCTGACCTTGCCGGCGGCACGCGAAATGGCGAAGGTCGGCGTCCGAGTAATGACTATTGCGCCAGGGTTGATCGACACCCCGATGATGGGATCACTGCCTGAGGATATTCAGGCGGCCCTTGCCGCACAAGTGCCGTTTCCATCGCGCCTCGGACAGCCGGCTGAATTTGCGGCGCTGGTCGAGCACATCATTGACAACGAAATGCTAAATGGCGAAGTAATTCGTCTAGATGGTGCTATTCGCATGCAGCCGCGTTGAGATATCGGCAATCGCTCAGCGCTTGTCTTCAAGTGTTACGGCAGTGTCGCGCAGCTTGAATTTCTGAACCTTACCAGTACTGGTTTTGGGCAACGGGCCGAAAATGACCGTTCGAGGGGCCTTGAAGTGTGCCATGTGTTGGCGGCAGAAAGCGATCACATCATCTTCGGTCACGTCAGTCATATCATTTTTCAAGGTCACGAATGCACATGGAGTCTCACCCCACTTGTCATCGGGTTGTGCGACTACGGCTGCCTCAAGTACTCCCGGATGGCGATAGAGCGTATCCTCGACTTCAATCGAAGAAATGTTCTCTCCACCTGAAATGATGATGTCCTTGGAGCGGTCTTTGAGTTGTACATAATGATCACGGTGCATTACCCCTAAATCACCGGAGTGAAACCAACCTCCGGCAAATGCTTCGTCAGTTGCCGTGGGGTTCTTCAGATAACCTTTCATCACGTTGTTTCCACGGAACATGGCTTCGCCCATAGTTTCGCCGTTGGCTGCGACAGGGGTCATGGTATCCGGATTCATGATCTCCAATTGATCTAGCACGTGGTAAGGCACACCTTGACGAGAATTTTTCTCTGCTCGTTGATCAGCGCTGAGTGCGTTCCAGCTTTCGTGCCACGAACAGATCACCGCCGGTCCATAAGTTTCAGTTAAGCCGTATACGTGGGTGACACGGAAGCCAGCAGCTTCCATAGCCGCTAGCACTGCGGCTGGTGGCGGCGATGCCGCTGTCATCACCCGCACTGTTTGTTCGAAAGGGCGTTTGTCCTCGTCTGGGGCATTGATCAGCATGCCAAGGACCACTGGTGCGCCACAAAAGTGCGTAATGCCATCCTCAGCGATGGCATCGTATATGGGTCCAGCCTCGGTCTTTCGCAGGCACACGCTGGTTCCGGCGACGGCGGCCAGTGCCCATGGGAAACACCAGCCGTTGCAATGAAACATCGGTAGCGTCCACAAGTAGACGGGGTGGTGTGCCATTTCCCAGCCGATGATGTTGCTGATTGCATTGAGATAAGCACCACGGTGGTGGTAGACCACACCTTTCGGGTTGCCCGTGGTACCGGAAGTGTAGTTGAGAGAGATTGCCTGCCACTCATCCTCGGGTGGCATCCAGTCAAACTCAGGATCGCCTTCGTCGAGCAGAGCTTCATAGGTGATTTGGCCAATGTTTCGATCAGGTGGTCCGAGTGGGTCATCAATATCAATAACCAGTAGGTCACGTCCCGCTTTGGTCAGTGCTTTACGCATGACATCAGAGAATTCACCGTCGGTAATCAGTGCCTTGGCCTCGCCATGGTCGAGGATAAAAGACAAGGTGTCAGCGTCAAGACGAATGTTGAGCGTGTTTAGAATCGCACCGGCCATGGGTACGCCGAAGTGTGCTTCGTACATCGCGGGGACATTCGGCGACATGATCGCAACGGTATCGCCGCTACCGATTCCGCGCTGGGTGAGTGCCGAGGCCAATTGTCGGCAGCGGCGGTAGGTATCAGTCCAAGTCTGGCGCAGCGGACCGTGCACCAGGGCGATGTGTTCGGGATAGACCCGCGCGCTGCGGCGAATGAAACTGAGCGGACTCAGTGCAGTGAAATTCGCTTGGCGGCGCTCGAGTCCGGCCTCATATATCGAGGTGGCGTCGGTCAAGGCTGTTCTCCGTATGTTGTGCCCCCGGTGTCACGTGGGGCACGTCGTTTTTTTTATAGAGCGTGCATTATAGGAAAAAGTCGGCTGCAATCTGCTATGACGTCAGTCAAAAGTACTGTGGCAGTGGCCCGTGTCTGGTCACGGGGCGGTACACGGGTGGTAGTGCGCTGATCAATCACGAGTACCAATTTTCGGGCGCACGATACACTTACGGGCTTATACACTGTCCACGAGGGTTATCACCAGCGATGCATCTTTGTTCTAACACTACGTTTGAATCCACGTGGAGCGATCGGTGAACACTTCGCAGAAAAAAGGACACGACTGGCTGTTGTCTCAAGGCTTTAATCTGCAGGCGGTGCTGTGTCCACAGCAATGGCCTCAGAGCATTGAAAAGGCGATGCGTGAGTGTGAAGTCGAAATCTCTCCGGCTCGGCGGTTCGTATTGCTGGGCGCGGCTGGCAGCCGCTTATGGCAATTGGCCAATCCGCTGTCCGCTGCGACGGCAGACCCGTTGGATGATTTTTCGGTCAATGCAGCGGCCCACGTCGTTGCCCATCATTGGGGTGGCGGAGATATTGAAATTCTTTATCCAGGGGAGCGTCTGGTGCCCCTTCAGCAACTGGGTTCTTTTGTTGGTTGGAGCAGCGGATCCCCGCTTGGTCTGGGTATTCACCTGCAATTCGGCACCTGGTTTGCCTACCGGGTGCTGTTTGCCACTGATGCAGCACTGGATCAGATGGCCACCGCTGTGTCGCCCCGGTCGCCTTGTCTTGACTGTGACGAAACACCCTGCCAAACCGCGTGTCCAGCCGCGGCCGTGCGACCAGGTGGGGTTTTTGATCTCGATGCTTGTGTCGCACAACGACTGCGCGTTGCCTCTCCGTGTGCACAGCGTTGCCTCGCTCGTCTCGCATGCCCGGCCGGTCAGTCATGGCATTATGCTGAGGAACAACTCTCGTACCACGGCCGCCGTTCACTCGATAGCCTGAAACAGTGGGTCGCTCGTGACCAAGGTGCGCGCCGCACACCGCTATAATTTGGCCGACCCGACTTCTGAGGGAGTTTGTCAATTTCACATGGTGCGACCCTTATTGCCGTGCTGAGAGAATTTGAAAATCCCTTGTGCCACAGATGGCAGGCCTTCGCGCGGACGCTGCTCATTGGATTGTGCACAGCATTGCAGCCCGCACTCGCGGATGATGCAAACGATGCGTTTGCGGTAGGTAATTTTCAAAAGGCACTGGAGATCTGGCTGCCCCGTGCCTATGACGGCGATGCCCAGGCCCAGTACCGGCTTGGTTTAATGTTCGACGCCGGTACCGGAATCACAGAGGATGCTGGGGAGGCAGTCTATTGGCTGACCCACGCTGCCGAATTGGGCCACGCCGGGGCGCAGTACCGTATTGGTCACGCCCACCTTACTGGTCGAGGCGTGCCTAAGGATCGAAATCGTGCAATCGGTTGGTGGCGCCTGGCGGCAGGAAACGGCAATGCAGATGCTCAGTATAGCCTCGGCCGTAGCTACCTTTACGGAGCCGGATTAGCCAGCGATCGGGCAGCGGCTATACGTTGGTTGGAGGCAGCGGCTGATCAGCAGCATGTGCAAGCTGTTCGTCTTCTGACATCGCTAGACAACGCCCCCGCAGTGATTGCTGCCGGGTCGTCGCACTCATATTTTAGAGTTGGTACAACGCCACTTCATGTGCACGTGGCGTTCAATCGATTGTCACCAATCATCGATCGGCTCGCGCCTGGGGTATTGCTACAGGTCGAAGAGCGCCGCCTGGGTTGGGCTAGAGTGCGGGTTGGAGGCGGCTTTCGCCTGTGGTTGCGCACGGAAAATCTCGCCGGCGATGATCAAGCAGGCTGGAAAACCCGTGAGCGGACAAAGTTGTTTGCCGAACCAGTTTCGACTGATCCACTACTGGTATTGGGTGAGGTTGAATCTGGTATGCCACTCGTCGCAGTAGAGCGTCGCGACGGCTGGATGCGAATCAATGCACCGTCCAGGATCAGCGGCTGGGTAGAAGCTTTGGGGCTGGTATCGGCGACGGAAGCATCAGACGTTCTGCAAGCCGAGTGGCGCAAGCAGGTCGACAAGGGCGCAGTTAGGCGAAGTGATGCAGTGAGTACGGGCAGGTCTCCTCACTCTCCGGCCACAACGACCCAATCTAATCAGGCGGCGGCGCCTTCCGAGGCCGATTCCATGGTCAGCCTGGGAACACAGGGGCGCCCAACTGATACGTCGGTGGCGGTGGTGGAACCGCTAGCTACTGACAAACGGCCAAATCGCGATCAAAGTAGCGCCCCGCCAGCCATTCCCCTCCGGCCTTTACAGTTGGAAACCCACGATTGGCTATTTTCCTGGGACCCCAGTCATTACACCGTTGAACTATTCAGTGCGACCAGCGAAGTGCTGGTGCGCCAGTTTATCCGAGCGTACAGGTTTGACGATCCGGTTAAATACTTTCGTACTCATGAGCACGGCAAGGTCTGGTACACCGTTGTCCACGGTACTTATGTAGATGTTACCGCTGTACGTACCGCACTCCAGCAGTTGCCTGTCAAATTCGAGACTGTCCGCATTCGTCGACTTGGCGAATTGCGCGAATGGTTCTGCCAGCACTTGGACCCGCAGCCTTCTTCTACGGCGCGTGCGACACAGGCGCGTTGTATTTCAGCCAACGATGCGTGACAAGGTCTGGTCGCAGTATTGGTACACCACCGGAAATTGGGCGGGTCGTGTAAAGATAATCCCGGGTCGTAACGGCTGCACGCAGCATGCCTTAAAAGTTCGTACCGTAGTGACCGTGGTACAGGCGTTTTCATCCAGTATAAGGAACCATCATGTTTTATGTGTCTGACGGAATCGAAGGGTTCGATGGCGAACTGTGGCGCGCCATCTGCAGTGAGCGTCAACGGCAAGAAGAACACATCGAGTTAATTGCATCGGAGAATTACACCAGTCCCAGAGTGCTCGAGGCGCAGGGCTCGGTGTTGACCAATAAGTATGCGGAAGGTTATCCGGGTAAACGCTATTACGGCGGTTGTGAATTTGTCGACGTTGTAGAACAACTCGCTATTGATCGAGCCAAGCAGTTGTTCGGCGCGTCATACGTCAACGTGCAGCCACATTCGGGGTCCAGTGCCAACGCTGCGGTGTACATGGCGTTGCTCGAGCCTGGCGAGACCATTCTCGGAATGAGTCTTGCCCATGGTGGGCACCTGACTCATGGCGCGGCAGTGAATTTCTCCGGCAAGCTCTACCATGCTGTGCAGTACGGACTGCATCAGGACGGTGTCGAGATTGACTACGATCAGGTTGAGACGTTGGCGAAAGAGCACAGGCCGCGACTTATCATGGCGGGATTCTCCGCCTATAGTCGAGTAGTCGACTGGCAACGCTTTCGCGATATTGCTGATTCGGTCGATGCCTACCTGGTCGTTGACATGGCACACGTTGCTGGACTGGTTGCGGTTGGGCTTTATCCCAGTCCAGTGGACATCGCCGATGTCACTACCACGACCACGCACAAAACGCTGCGTGGTGCGCGAGGCGGGATGATTCTCGCTCGGTTGAATGACTCGATTGAAAAAAAGCTTTCATCGGTCGTTTTTCCGGGTACCCAGGGGGGACCGCTGATGCATGCAATCGCGGGTAAAGCAGTGGCTTTCAAGGAAGCGCTGGAACCTGCATTTGTCAGCTACCAGCAGCAGGTGCTGGACAATGCTCGAGCCATGGCGGATGCTTTTCAGGCACGGAAATTCAAGGTCGTTTCCGGTGGCACGGACAACCACCTTTTTCTGCTCGATCTAATCGACAAAGACATCACCGGCAAGGAAGCTGATGCCGCTCTGGGGCGGGCCAACATCACGGTGAACAAGAACACAGTGCCAAATGATCCGCGCTCGCCATTTGTCACCAGTGGATTGCGTGTCGGCTCCCCGGCCAGCACAACGCGTGGTTTTGGAGAGGAGGAAATGCGCCGGGTCGCAGCCTGGATCTGCGATGTGTTGGATAATCTGGGTGATGAGTCAGTTGTTGATTCGGTGCGCGGAGAAGTTAAGGCGCTGTGCGCGAGTTATCCCGTATACCGGCTAGACTGATACGAACATTGGGCGCTTCAGATAATTGAGCTACAAGTTCTCAATTCAAGACAAGCGACGTTTTGAACGAATATGAAAAATCGCTACTCGATTTTCAGCCTTGCTCGTAATGCTTTCAGTCGCCACGAGAATTGGGGTGAAGCATGGCGCAGCCCGCCCCCTCAGGAAAGTTATGATGTGGTGATTGTCGGTGGTGGTGGGCATGGATTAGCCACTGCATACTACCTTGCCCGCGAGCATGATGTGGGGCGGATCGCCGTGCTCGAAAAGGGCTGGATCGGAGGTGGCAACACTGGCCGTAACACAACGATTGTTCGTTCGAATTACTTGTGGGACGAAGCCGCACACCTTTATGAAAAATCACTGAAGCTTTGGGAAGGGCTCAGTCAGGATTTGAACTACAACGTCATGTTCAGCCAGCGTGGTGTGATGAATCTTGGCCACACGTTGCAAGATATGCGCGATATCGTGCGCCGATCGAGCGCGAACCGCTTGAACGGTATTGACAGCGAGGTTCTGACAGCTGATCAAATCAAGCACCGAATCCCAATCATCAATGCTTCGCCAACGGCTCGTTACCCGATCCTGGGCGCGTCTTTCCAGCCGCGCGGTGGTGTCGCCCGCCATGACGCCGTCGCTTGGGGATTCGCTCGAGCTGCGGATCGGCACGGCGTCGATATTATCCAGAACTGCGAGGT
Source organism: uncultured Acidiferrobacteraceae bacterium (assembly GCA_964484965.1). Taxonomy (GTDB): domain Bacteria; phylum Pseudomonadota; class Gammaproteobacteria; order Arenicellales; family UBA868; genus UBA11791. The sequence goes on from CAZAHE010000010.1 coordinate 14,342, forward strand.
TACGGGTCTACGCCGGATCAATGGTGCCGTTACTGCGCTCGAGACGACGCAAGGGCTGATTCGGACGACCAAGGTGGGTGTTGTCACCTCAGGGCATTCGACTGTGATCGCTGACATGGCGGGCATGCGCCTGCCGATAGAGAGTCACCCGCTGCAAGCACTCGTATCCGAACCGCTTAAGCCGGTCTTGGATACGGTGATCATGTCGAACAAAGTACACGGTTATATCAGTCAGTCGGACAAGGGCGAACTGGTCATCGGTGCTGGCATCGATGCCTATACGGGTTACGGTCAGCGCGGTAGCTTCGACATTATTGAAGGTAACATTGCGGCTATCGTTGCATTGTTTCCCATCTTCAGTCGCGTTCGAATGCTGCGACAGTGGGCAGGTATTGTCGATGTTTGTCCGGACGCGTGCCCTATCATCGGCAGGGCACCGGTGCACGGCCTCTACTTCAACTGTGGCTGGGGCACTGGCGGGTTCAAGGCGACGCCTGGGTCAGGCTGGGTTTTCGCACACACCATCGCCTATGACGAGCCTCATCCGTTGAATGCTGCGTTTTCACTGGATCGTTTTTACAGTGGCGCGCTGATTGATGAGCATGGCGCGGCAGGCGTCGCTCATTAGCGGGCATGACTCCCACAATCGGCTATCGCAGGTTACGGAGGCAGCATGCTTCAGATTGAATGCCCATGGTGTGGCGCACGTGATCAGAGCGAGTTCAGTTATGGCGGCGAAGCACACATTGTTCGGCCATCGGCGCCCGAACTTCTGTCGGATCAAGCGTGGGGCGACTATTTATTCAATCGAAAGAACCCTAAAGGTCGGCATTGTGAGCAATGGTGCCATAGTGCCGGTTGTCGCCGCTGGTTTAACGTGGTGCGCAATACCGTGACTTACATTATCGAATCCTACTACCACATTGGTGATCAACCGCCGGAGGATGGCGAAGAGTGAGCCAGCCCTGGCGTCGACCCGCAGGCGGCCGGATCGATCGATCCCGTCCGATAAAGTTTTCGTTCAATGGTCAGACGTTCAATGGTTACGCCGGCGATACGCTGGCTTCGGCACTGTTGGCGAATGGCGTTCGAAAGGTGGCACGAAGCTTCAAGTATCACCGTCCCCGTGGCATCGTCGCCGCCGGAGCGGAGGAGCCCAATGCAATTTTGCAGGTCGGACAAGGTGCGTACACCGTGCCTGGGCTTCGGGCGACGCAGGTCGAACTATACGAAGGCTTAAGTGCGCAATCGGTCAATGCTTGGCCGAGCCTCGAACTTGATCTTTACGCTATAAACGATCGTATCAGCAGCTTGCTGCCGGCGGGATTTTATTACAAGACCTTCAAGTGGCCTCGCTGGCTGTGGCCGCGCTACGAGCGTCACCTCCGTAATGCGGCAGGTCTCGGTCATGCGCCACAGGCGCCCGATCCAGACACTTATGACAAGCGCAACGCGCATTGTGATGTACTCGTCGTGGGTGCTGGGCCCGCCGGCTTGATGGCGGCTCTAACTGCAGCACGTGCCGGGGCCCGGGTAATCCTGGCTGATGAGCAGTCGGAGTTTGGCGGTAGCCTACTTTCTGACAGCTGTACGGTCGGCGGTTTGGCGGCGGCATCATGGATCTCGCAAATGGTCGAAACGTTGTCACAGTTGCCGGATGTGTTGCTCCTCAATCGCAGCACCGTCACGGGCTATCACGACCACAACTTCCTAGTCATCAATCAGCGTCGCACTCATCACCTGGCGCAGCCTGATCCACGGCTCTCGAGAGAGCGGTTATGGCGCGTACGGGCCAAACAGGTAGTGCTCGCAACCGGTGCTATCGAGCGACCCCTGGTCTTCGCGGACAATGACCGTCCCGGAGTGATGTTGGCGTCTGCAGTGTCGACTTACATGCGGCGTTACGGGGTATTGCCAGGCCGCTCCGCGGTCGTGTTTACCAATAATGATTCCGCATATCGTTGTGTTCACGATCTGATTGAGGCTGGCATACGGGTCCAGGGGCTAGTAGATGTTCGTCGCCGTGCACCTTCTGCTGCACGGGATGGGCTGGCACACTTTGGCGTGCCGATTTATGACAATCACGTGATCACTGGTGTCAAGTCGAATCGTCGCGGGGTTTGTGCTATTAGCCTGGCAGCCCTCAGTGCTGACGCTCGCGGTACCGAATCACACAAAGGTCTCATCGAGTGTGACGTTCTTGCCGTTTCCGGCGGTTGGAATCCGAGCTGCCACCTGCATGCCCAGTCTGGAGCGCGGCCTGTGTTCAACGAAGAGAAGGCCTGTTTTGTGCCTGGACGCGCTGTCCAGGCGGAACGCTCAGCCGGGGCATGTGCTGGTGAGTTTGGTCTCGGACAATGCCTTCGTGCAGGAATTGAAGCGGCAGGAGCGGCTCTCAAACAGCTCGCTATCGCTGTGCCAGTGATGGATGTCCCGAACACCGCGGATTGTTGCGAGGCGCCGATACAAGCATTTTGGAGTGTTCCGGGTGGCTACGGACACAGTGGCGGCAAGAAGTTCGTTGATTACCAGAATGATACGACCGAAGCGGACATCCGGCTGGCCGTGCGCGAAGGCTACCGCTCCATTGAGCATGTGAAACGTTATACGGCACTCGGATTTGGCACCGATCAGGGGAAACTTGGCAATATCAACGGCATGGCGATACTGGCCGATGCGCTTGAAACACAACCGGCAGCAGTCGGTACCACCTCTTTCCGTCCAAACTATACGCCGGTGACATTTGGCGCAGTGGCGGGGCGCGTGGTCGGCGAACGCTTGTTCGATCCGATTCGATACACACCAATGCACGCATGGCATGTTGCAGCAAATGCGGCGTTCGAGGATGTGGGTCAGTGGAAACGTCCGTGGTATTACCCTCAAGCCGGTGAGACTTTGCAGCAGGCGGTTAACCGAGAGTGTCAGGCGACGCGTCAGAGTGTCGGTGTACTCGATGCGTCCACACTCGGGAAAATAGAAATTACCGGGCGCGATGCAGCCGAGCTGCTTGATAGAGTCTATACCAATGGTTGGCAATCGCTATCGGTTGGCCGTTGTCGCTATGGACTGATGCTCGGTGAGGATGGCATGGTAATGGATGACGGCGTTACCACACGTCTGTCAGACAACCGTTACTTGATGACAACTTCGACGGGTGGGGCTGCCCATGTGTTGCATTGGTTAGAACGTTGGCTGCAGACGGAGTGGCCACTGCTTAAGGTCTACTTAACCTCGGTCACTGACCATTGGGCGGTGATCAGTCTCGCCGGACCAGAAAGCCGAGCCTTGCTGGAGGACTTGAGCGAGCAGGTCGATCTTTCCCGGCAATCGTTGCCATTTATGAGTTTCTGCGAGGGGCGCGTTGCGGGGATTCCTGCGAGGCTAGCACGCATCAGCTTTAGCGGAGAACTGGCCTATGAGATCAGCGTTGCCGCAGACTTCGGTTTATCACTGTGGCAGGCAGTCATAGATGCGGGAGCCCGCTACAACCTTACCCCATATGGTACCGAAACGATGCACGTGCTGCGTGCCGAAAAAGGTTACATCATCGCCGGGCAGGATACTGATGGATCGGTGACAGCGCTGGATCTCGGTATGGATTGGATTGTGTCTAAAAAGAAAGATTTCATTGGCAAACGTTCACTGTTTCGTTCCGACACCGCGCGTCATGGCCGCAAGCAGCTAGTGGGGCTAGCAACGCAAGATCCAAGTGTCGTTTTGCCTGAGGGCGCACAACTTGTTAATGAAATTTCTGATGTTCGGCCGCTGCCGATGGTCGGGCATGTTACCTCGAGCTACTTTAGTGCGAATCTCGGCCGGTCTATTGCGCTGGCACTGGTGAAAGGTGGTCGCTCGCGCCTTGGCGGAACGGTTTACGCACCCTTGATAGACGGCCGAGTAGTGCAGGCGAGGATTACTGACACAGTATTTTATGATCCCGATAATGAGCGGCAGAGGGATTGAGATGAAACATATTGCAAAGTCTGTGTTATTTGTCTGGCTCGGCCTGTGCTGCGCATTGGTCTCGGTGACTGTGCACCCATCTGATTTTTCCAAAGAAGCTCGCTGGGCCGAGCAGGTGACGGCTGATTTGTTCGATGGCGAGGCACTGTGGCTGAGTGCGGGCACTAAGCGGTTTCTCGCCTTACACACGTCACCCGAGAACCCCGCTGGGGGTAGTGTCATCGTTCTGCATGGTCTCGGTGTCCATCCGGATTGGCCCCAGGTGATTAATCCGATACGTGTCGCACTGGCTGAGAGCGGCTGGCATACTCTGTCGCTGCAACTGCCTGTGTTGGCTAATGGTGTTCCTGCCGAAGACTACCGCACACTTCTGCCGACTGTGGGTCCGCGCTTGCTCCAGGCTCTCGTGTATTTGAGAGACGTTGCGACCGGTCCCATTTTTATTGTTGCACACAGTATGGGTTCAACCATGGCGATCCATGCACTGGTTGAAAATCCGAGCATTGAGGTCGCCGGTTTAGTGATGATTGGCGCAGGTAGCGGTGGGGGAGGCAGTTTCGACCCGGCGGGATTGTCGTTTCAGCAGCTTGATCTATCGGTCTTTGACATTGTCGCGGAATACGATCTCAAAACCGTTATCCGTGGCAGTCGGCAACGAGCCAAATTCGACCACCTCACAGACTTCTCTCAAATCGAAATAGACGGTGCAGACCATTTCTTCGAAGGCCAGGAGAGTATCTTGATCGACGAAGTGGCAAGCTGGCTAGGTGCGCGGCTACAGCGCTGATGATACGAGAGCGTGATCAAAGGCCGTATTGATATGAACCACACCACTGAGTTGTCACGCCAATCAGCGTTACATATCCCGGCTGACCTTCGAAGCACCCCTGGCCGCGCTCGCCGCCAGCGTGTGTGGCTAGAGGAACGGGCAGATCTCACCCATCTCAACCTGCGGGGTTCTGTAGATGAGGTGGGTTTTAATGCGAGTGTCGCGGCTGTCGTCGGCGTTGCACCCCCGCGGCAGCCGAATCGCGTGGCTCATAGCGGCCCAAACCTGATCTACTGGCTCGGACCGGACGAGTGGTTGATCGTTTCATCGTCGCCGGTACAAATGATCACGGTGCCACTCGTCACGGCGCTTGAACAGCAACATTACGCATTGGTTGATGTTAGTGGCGGACAGATGATTCTCCGCATTGGTGGAGCGGAGGTCCGTAACGTCATTGCCAGCGGTTGTACGCTAGATCTCCATCCTCGTGCCTTTGAGGCTGATCAGTGTGCACAGTCGTTACTCGCGGGCATACCTGTTCTGGTGCACCGGGTCGGCGACTTAAAGGGCGGCAGCATTTTTGATCTGCTTGTGCGGCGCAGTTTCGCTCAGCACTTGTTCGACTGGCTGATCGATGCAGCGCGCGAAGTGGGTATTGTCGTTCAAGCGGGGAGGCTCGAATGAGTGCTACTACAACGAATCTACAAGCGGCTCCGACGGCGCGCACCGCGTTGGTGGTTCACCTCGAGATTAATCCAGGCAAAGTGGAAGAGTTCCTTGCTATTGCCCGTGCACATGCCACGAACAGCCAGAATATCGAGTCCGGCTGCTTGCGATTCGATGTGCTGCGATCCAGTGAAAATAACGACCATATCGTTCTGGTTGAGGTCTATGCCGATGATCGTGCGTTAGAGCAGCACTTGTGTTCAGAGCACATGGCTACCTATATGCAGCAGGTCGATGGCATGATTGGTGATAGGCGCCGCTATCGTTGTGTACTGTAGTCACCGTTGATTTCGGGAATACGATAGTAGCTGCGAGCGTTGGTACAGAAGAGCTTGTGTTGATCAGCGCGAGGCAGATCCTTGACGATTGCTGCGAATCCTGACCACAGTGTGTTGAAGTCGACGCACAAACGATCGACAGGAAAGTTACTCGCAAACATTGTGCGTTCGATACCGAATATAGCGATTGTGTCGTGTATGACTTGACGATTGCTTGATATATCCCACCTCTGCCCCGGGAGGCCAAGGCCTGAAATTTTCACCGCGGTATTGTCTTGGCGAGCGACCTGTTCCATGCCACTTCGCCATGCTATGAGTTCTGGTCCGTGTCGACTGAGCGGCATGCCTGTGTGATTTAGAATCAAACGCGTGTCTGGAAAATCCCGTGCCAGGTCAGCGGCCTGATCGAGGTGCCAGTAGGGCGTCTGCAGGTCGAAAGAAAAATTGTGAAGCGCCAGGCGTGCATAGCCATCGCGCCAGTTTGGATCGTCCATCGAGCCCGGCTGGTCACGTTGTGCATCAGCCGCTATGGGCGCGCTGCAGGGCTTGTGACGGACGCCGCGCACCTGCTCGAAGGCTGCGTGTTGATTCAGCACTTCACCGACATTCTGCTGGTCAAGTCGAGCCTGCACCACGAGTACTACGGGGTGGGGCGACGAGGACAGTACCTTGGAAAGCCAGCGGGTCTCGCCGACCGGATCTTGCGCGTGCCACTCTGCTTCGACATGCACGGAGCCAAGTAAGGTGTGCGCACCAGTGTCCCTCAGATAGTCCTTGAGCAGGTAGTTGCGCCGAATCGCTGCGTAGTCACCATAGCGGAACTTGATCCAGGGCGGCTCGCACAGCCAGGGGTGGTTGCTGCCACCGAGATCCCAGAAATGGTGATGGGCGTCGACCAGCTCCACTACTCAGCCGTCTCGTTCTGTGTGGGGACTTACGCTGTAGTGTGCTTTGTCGATGCGGCTTTCAATATTGAGGATATGACCGAAGTCGTAACTGCGGGACTTGACGTCCTGTACTTTGTCTTCGGTCCACGCTTCGTTGATGTCGAAAGCTGCTGCAAAGAAATAATGGATGGCGACAGCGAGGCCCCAGACGAAGAGTGGCCAAAAAAGAGGCCAGCCAGTATCCAGCGCCCCTTTGACCGAAAGCACGATCAAAGTAACGGCAAAGAAGAGCTGCGCGTGTTGCGGGAAATAGAATTGTCCGGGGAGAAAATGGCGCCCCTTTCTAAACCTTTTCATCATTTGAACAGGCGTCGTTTCGGGGTATCGCTGTCATCGCCTTCGGTGAGGGTAGGGTACAGGCGAGCGATCGTGATAATCCGTCGCGAATAGCACAGCAGGACGATCAGAACGAGGGCCACGAGCAGCGAATCGAGTAGGCCGCGGTCAGATCCAATGCCGTAGAAAATTGTGTAAGCCAGACCAGCCAGTGGTGCCGCGCTGAGGTAGAGTGCAGCGGCATAACTCTTGGCATAGCAGAAGATAACCGCAGCGCAAGTGACGGAAAGCGCATACAAAGAGATATTGGGTGAACGGCCCTCAGGACCAACGTCGGTGAGTGCGGAAAGAGACACCACTGCAAACAGCAGACCGAGGAATATACTGTAGGCGAGAATTTCGTAGTCCGCCTGCTGCCGCTTTAGCCGCGACACCGGTACCAGGTACGGTGTCGTCCGGTCGTCCCAGACATAGCGTTTAAAGAGACCTTCCCAGTCGAGCATGATGATCGAGCAGCGAGGTGTAATCGGCCCAGACTAAGGAGTTAGCCGGCGATCATTCGCGGGCCCGTTGTTCGGCTTCGACTGAGGCACGCATGCGGGCGGATTGCAGCTCGAGTTGGTCCTCCAGTTTTTCGAGGTCCATACGTTCTTTGCCTTCGACGATGCTGCCTTCATCTTCTGGCCATTCGAGCGTCATCAGGTCATAGCGCCAGTGTTTGGGACCAAACAGCACCATAACGGTCTGCAGCCATACGGCAATTCCTGCTATCAGAGCAACGACGAGCCCAAACACCAGCAGCCCTTTGATGATCCAACGGTGTGAAAGACCAACCAGGGACGCTGAAATCTCTCCACATTGGTACCAGGCACACGCCACCTTTTCTCCCGCCTCATTGAGCATGCCTTCATCGCGACCGAAGTTCCATGAATCGTAGGCATAGTTGTACGAATAGAAGATGATGATCAGGGTAAATGGCACGAGGAAGAGCGTTAGCCCGATGAATTCTAGCCAGGCCTTTTTCTTAAAGCCCAGGTTCTCTCGCACCAGATCAACGCGTACATGGGTGTTCCAGATGTAGCCAAAGCCCAGTACCAGCGCAAAAAGTATCGTGTGCGAATGCCATTCAAATTCCTGTAGCAAGGTGGAATCAAAAAACGGACTGACATTGTCACGCAGCCAAATTTGCCACGGTGTGCCGCCAGCACCACAACATTGTGCCGGCAACCAGGAGAACAACCAGCCGATATTGACCTCGATCCCCTGCCAGAGCCCAGTCGTTATGGAATTACCGCCAAACACAATCAGTAAAATAAGAACCCATTGAATCAGACTGATGATTCCGCCCCGGCGGAAACCGATTCCTGGACTTTCATGATGCTCCTTAATGTAGGATCCATAAATTTGTGCCTGGATAAGCACCACTACTACTAGCAGTATTGCTGTTTCAGAAGCGGTTGAGAGGCTGAGCCCCGCTACGAATCTGCCAATCAGCATATAAGCGATTGTCGAGATTAGGCCAGCGAAGAAAACGCTCCAGAAAGCGCGCGCATAAGAAAGCGAGAAGGCAAATAGTTTGCAGGTGAAACGCACGACAAAGGCAATAAGGAACGCATAGATTAAGAATGAGTACAGCCAACCCATGAATGTTGGGTCAAGAGCAAACAAGGTTACCTTGAGCTCTCTCAGCCACAACACAACTGGCGTCATTTCGAGGCGGATGAAAGGGTCGCCGCCGAAGACAAAGAATTTCGTTTTACGAATTAGCAGATCGAAGGCCGTGATCAAGACCAATGGCATCGCGAACCATGCACCGAAACGGCCGATCCAGTCGACTATTCTCCGCAGGAATTCGCTAATACGTAGGGGTAGCGGTAAATCGCGACCGGACAGATACTTGAGCTGTCGTGTCTGAGAAGTCTCTGATGTTGTCTCAGTCAATTCAGTGTGCTCCGCCAATTGGGGTTTCCGGCTAGTCGTAGGCCTTGTTCATTAGCCAAAGGGCTACGTCTGGTTGCCACATCACCAGGATGAGGCCACACAGTTGTAATAGGACAAAAGGAATAATGCCAACGTAAATATCCTGGATCCTGACCTCTTTCGGTGCGATGCCCTTCATGTAGAACAAAGCAAAACCGAACGGTGGTGTCAGGAAAGAGGTTTGTAGATTGATCGCCATCAGAACGAGAAACCAGAATACGACGTCCTCGCCCGCAACGTGAGTGCCGAAGTCTAGGGTGGCAATGAGTGGCGTGAATACCGGCAACACGATCAATGTGATCTCAATCCAGTCGAGAAAGAATCCCAGCATGAATGTGATTGCCATTAGCAAGATGAGCAATTGCCACGACGAGAGGCCGCCTTTCAGGATCAGATGCTCGACAATGTCATCGCCGCCAAGTGCGCGATACACGTAAGCAAAACACGTGGCGCTAATAATGATGAAAAAGATCATCGCGATGGTGCGTGCCGAGGTATGGCAGACGCCTTTCAGAAGGTCGAAAGTCAATCTGCGGTTAAAAATTGCCAGTACGATCGTGCCGAATGCGCCCACCGCGCCGGCTTCGCTAGGTGCTGCGACGCCGAACAAAATCGAGCCCTTGATCATGGAGATGAGCAGGACGGGCGGCAGGAAACTCTTGAATATCATGCCGGGATACTTTTCGCGCGGAACATGCAGCAGCTCCGGCGGCAGGCTGGGTGCTACTTCGGGCTTCACATGTGCATAGACTCCGACAAAAAGAAGGTAGAAGAAAGCGAGCACCAACCCAGGTACAATCGCGGCCATGAACATGTTGCCTACCGACACCGCCATCAGGTCCGCCATGATGATCAGCATGATACTGGGCGGGATCAGGATGCCGAGGGTGCCGGATGCGGCGATACAGCCGCATGACAGTGAGTTTTTGTAGCCCTGCTTGATCATTGTGGGCAGGGCCAGTGCCGTCATCATAGTGACTGATGCGCCGATAATCCCGGTCATCGCGGCAAGTACGGTGCCCATCACGATCACTGCCAGTGCCAGCGAGCCGGCGACGTTCTTAAGTAGTACCTGCACGCAATAGAGTAGATCGTTGGCAACGCCACTGCGTTCCATCATCACGCCCATGAAAACAAACGCGGGTACCGCGACGAGTACGAGGTTTTCAGCTGACTGAAACCATATCCGCGGCAGGAAGTTAAAAAATTCGATCAACCGGAACATGTCGAGCCAATAGCCCATCACGCCGAAGAGAAAAGCCATACCGCCAAGGATGAAAGCCACTGGAAACCCCGAGAACAACAACGAGGCCAGGGTGAAGAACATCAGGATCGGCAGGTAGTCTTGTACAAACCAAAGAAGCTGTTCTTGCGTATCGGCATCCTGATTGGCAACCCAGAGCCAGGTTATTCCAATAATGGTAAGGATTACTAAAAGAACGCCGACGCCCCAATAGCGTGCCGTGACAGTGCGTACTTCTTCCATTCCAGAGTCCCTAAGTTTGGTAGATCGCTTCTAATTGGCGGATGAGAATTGCGGTCTGACGCCGTTTCTGCCAAATCAGTGCGCCCCGACTCTGCCTCTTGGAAGCCTTCAGCACGATGTTAGCGTATTGGAATGCTCCAACGCCACACTGTGGTACTGGAATATAGGGGGTTGGTGCCCGGCGGCATGCGTTAAACAACGCCCAGGTGGTCAAAATCCGACATTCTCGGCACCTTTCAGTGCCAGCATTTCACGTGCCTCCGATGGCGTGGCGATATCCATCGATAACCGCTCAAGCACTCGACGGATGATATTGACTTGCTCAGCATTGGAACTGGCCAGCCGGCCCTTACCCGCATAGAGGCTGTCTTCGAGACCCACGCGCACGTTACCACCCATGATTGCACTCATTGTCACGAGCGGCAATTGGTGACGGCCGCCGGCTAGCAGACTCCAGACATAGTCATCACCGAAGAGTTTGTCCGCAATACGGCGCATATGCGTGACATTTTCGGGATCGGCGCCGATGCCGCCGAGAATACCGAAGATCGACTGTACAAATAAAGGCGGCTTGACCAGGCCACGGTCTACAAAATGCGCCAGGTTATATAGATGACCGATGTCATAACATTCAAACTCAAAGCGGGTGCCACAACCCTCACCGAGTGTTTCGAGGACATGCTCTATGTCCTTGAAGGTGTTTCGAAAAATAAAGTCTCGGCTGTTCTCTAGGTGTGCACGTTCCCACTCATAACGAAATTCGTCGTAGCGTTGCAGCATCGGATAAAGGCCAAAGTTCATCGAGCCCATATTGAGTGAACACATCTCGGGGCTCGCTCTCAGCGGCGCTGCCAGACGCTCATCGAGCGTCATCCCGGCGCCCCCACCGGTAGTGATATTGATCACGGCGTCGCAGCCATCTCGAATCGTCGGCAGGAACTGCATGAAAATTTCAGGGTCAGGTGTTGGTCGGCCGTCGGATGGATTGCGAGCGTGCAGATGGATTATTGCGGCGCCGGCTTCGGCTGCATCGATCGATTGCTGCGCGATATCTGCTGGCGTCAGCGGTATATGAGGGGACATGCTCGGTGTGTGGATCGATCCCGTGACAGCGCAGGTAATAATCACTTTGCGGCTCTTGGCCATGGCGCACTCCTTAGGTTCTGGCGGTTTTCAATCGGGTGATATATCAAGTATGGCTTCTGCTTCGATCTCGACTTTTAGTTCAGGATAAACGAGCCCGGACACCTCAACCAACGTCGAAGCAGGACGGTTTTGGCCAAAGTAGGCCTGTCGAACAGGGTTGATCTTCTCTCTATCATTGACGTCGACCAGAAAAACCTGCACTTTGACGATATTTTCCGGAGCGCCGCCTGCGGCTCGGAGCGCTCTGTCAAGATTAGACATGGCCACCTCGAACTGTTCAACCACGCTTTCAGGGATCGATCCGTCAGCACGAATGCCGACCGTGCCGGCTAGCCACACCCGGTCACCGGCGCGCACGGCATGGCAATAGTGACTGACAGGCTCGGGCTGATCATCGAGTAAGAATCGTTGAATGGTCGTCATAGCCAGAGTCGAGTTCAGTTGTGAGTGAGGATCACGCTAACATGATTCCGTGGTGCCTGCCAAACCAAGTGTCAAAACGACTGTTGTTTAGACTGTACGTTGCCAACGAAACCAGCGACTTTCTGTATTCGATGTTTGCCGGTCAATGATAAGGCAGCCACGACTCTCGCCTACGCCCGGCAACGCGGTCGGCACTGAGCTGATCCGCAACCGCGAATTTCTAGCCCTTTGGTTCGTCGGTGCAGCGCTGAATACAGTACGTTGGCTGGAAATCTTGGCGATCGGTGTGGTCGTTTTTGAAATGACCGCTTCGCCGTTTCACGTGGCGCTGATGGTGATTTTGCGATTCTTACCGTTGGCGCTGCTGGGTGCGTTGGCAGGCGCGATCGCTGAACGGATCAATCGAAGTCTGTGTCTGATCGCAAGTGTCTTCGCAATGACTTTTGTTTCGCTTTTCTTCTCTTTGATGACATTTTTAGGCCACGCAACCTTGTGGCTGCTTGGTGCCAGCGTGTTGCTCAATGGACTGTTGTGGGCGCTCGACAACCCGGTTCGAAGAACAATGTTTGGCGAGGTTGTGCGCCCCGAACAACTCGGTGCCGCGATGACACTGGATACGGTCACCAACAACAGCACACGATTCGTCGGTCCTGTGCTCGGTGGGCTTTTTCTTGAGTTTGCTGGCATCTCCGGTGTGTTTCTGCTCGGTGCCATTTTGTATGCATTCGCTACGGTATCGGCTTGGTTGGGCGCACGTGTCTCCGCTGGGCAACTGCCGGGCGGCCGTCCCAGCGTCGTATCGGCGGTCGTCAGTGGTCTGCGTCTGCTTCGGAAAGAACGCGATCTACAGGGTGTCATGGCGGTTACGATCATTTTTAATGTATGGGGATTTCCCTTCGTGTCGATGATTCCGGTGATGGGTAAGGAAGTGCTGGGTTTGAGTCCTTTGCCCCTGGGTGTGCTGATGAGCACCGAAGGCATGGGGGCAGTGTTAGGTGCGCTGTTGATTCTTGCTTTCGCCAAAGTGCGTCACTATCGCTACATCTATACTTATGGCCTGTTTCTCTGTCTGGTGATGGCATTTGCGTTCTCCCAGGCGACTTCGTTTCTTCCCGCCGCTGCTTTTCTGTTCTTAACCGGAATCGGCAGCGGCTGTTTCGGCGCCATGCAGGGTGCGCTGGTCATGCTGTGCACCCCGTCTCAGGCGCGCAGTCGGATGATGGGGGTGTTGTCGGTATGTATTGGTTTGTGTACGCTGGGTTTTCTGCATATCGGCCTGCTTGGTAATTGGCTCGGAGCTGAAAAGGCGATCATTATCTGCACGACAGAAGGCGTTCTTATGCTGGGTCTCGCGTGTCGTTTGTGGCCGGAAATATTGGCACATCAAACTTTGCCGAAGCCGTAGAGTGTGAAGGTTTCGCCTGGATAAAAGACCAGCTAATCATCGACGACGATGGAGGCAATCACTTGAATATCACAGACATTCAGGCAGATCACTTCTGTATTCCACTGGACACGCCATTATCGGATGCGACGCATGGTGAGATCACCCACTTCGGTTTGGTGACGGTGCAAATGACCTGCACAAATGGCGAGCAGGGTCTCGGCTACACATATACAGTAGGCGACATTGGCACGGCATCGATTCATCAGCTGATTGAAAGCGACCTCGCTCCGATTCTCCTTGGCCGTGACGCGCGGGATATTGATGGATTATGGCAAGACATGTGGTGGCGCCTTCACTTCGTTGGCCGTGGGGGGCTTGCCAGTTTCGCGTTGGCGGCGTTGGACGTTGCTTTGTGGGATGTCAATGCACGTGCACGTGTAGTGCCACTGTGGCGCATGCTGGGCGGCGGTGAAGGCCGGGTACCTGCCTATGCCGGTGGGATTGATCTGGACTTTACCCATGAGCAGCTACAGGCACAAACCAATGGGTTCATCGAGCAGGGATTCCGTGCGATCAAAATGAAGGTCGGGCGTGAGCAATTGTCCGAAGACGTCGGAAGAGTCAACGCGATGCGCGAATGGGTCGGTCCTGATATGCCCTTGATGGTCGACGCGAACATGCGTTGGAGTGTCAGTGAGGCGATCCGGGCAGCGCACGCCTTTGCTGAGGCTGACCTTTTTTGGCTTGAAGAACCCACTATTCCGGATGATGTCGACGGTCATGCACAGATCGCCCGCGAGGGAGGCATACCGATAGCGAGTGGTGAGAATCTGCATAGCGTTTATGAGTTTCGCGACCTGATTCTTAAAGGTGGTGTCAGTTTTCCAGAGCCCGATGCGGCCACACTGGGCGGTATTACACCCTGGTTGCGTGTGGCGCACCTTGCAGCAATTCAGAATTTGCCGGTGACCTCGCACGGGGTGCACGATTTGCATGTGCACCTGCTCGGTGGGATTGGCAATGCCTCGTACCTGGAGGTGCACGGCTTTGGCTTGGAGCGCTTCATTGAGTCACCCCTACGAGTCATTGACGGTCAAGCAATCGCACCGGACCGGCCTGGACACGGAGTAGTCTTTGATTTTGATGCACTGAAATCGCTGGCGCCGTGACAAACGATGCTGCGGAGTCAGTGAAGACAACCTAAACGAGGAGAAACCCTTATGACATTGAAAACAACTTACCTATTTTCGGCCAGCATGGATGTGAGTCCCGATCATGAAGCCCTTTTCAACGAGGTCTATGATACGGAACATGTGCCCTTGCTGCTTCAGGTCCCCGGTGTGGTTGCGGTGACTCGACTGACGACCGAGCCTCTGGCAATCGCTATGGGTGGAGAAATCCGTTCAGTACCAAACGACGGTGTGCCGCGTTACACCGCGCTTTATCAGATTGAAGACCCCAAGGTATTGACCTCGGATGCTTTTGCGGCTGCCGTTGACCAGGGGCGGTGGCCTGGCGATGTGCGACCTCATACGCTGAATCGGCAGCATGTGTTGCGTAAGGTAATGAAACCGGCTGGCTGAACGGCTGGCCGTCAGTTGCGGTTTGTTGTCCGACTGCTGGGACTGGCCACGTGTACGATCGACACGGGATCGTCCTCGCCGAACAGGCGCCGGATGAGGCGCGGGGCGGCGCGCTGCCGTGCCGTGTCGATCCGCACAGTCACGGTCATCCCAGCACGCAGCTTTGCCCTGCCCGCAAGGCTGTTATCGAGCGCTAGCCGGACCGGTACCCATTGGACCACTTTGACCCAGTTCCCGGACGCGTTCTGTGGCGGTAGCAGGGCGAATTCCGAGCCGGTAGCTGGGGAGATGTTAGCCACTTTGGTCTCCCATACCTGATCCGGATATGCATCCGCCACCACACTCGCCAGTTGACCTTCGCGGACATGCGTCAGCTGGGTTTCCTTGAGGTTGGCCTCTACCCAGACGGTGGCGGTCTCAACCAGGCTGAACACGGGTTTGCCGGCCGCGACGAACTCGCCAGATTGCAGTTTCATGTTGCTGATGATGCCGTCTGCCGGTGACAAGACTACGGTGCGGGCGAGGTCTAGAGCAGCCTGATCGCGCGTTGCACGCGCACGCAGGTAACGTGGATGTCGTTCAGTAGCCAACGTCGCATCGCCGCCGAGTGCCGCCAGTACACGTTTGGTGCGTTGTTCAATTAGCGCAACCTGCTGCTTGGCTGCGTTTACTGCGTACAACGCCTCGTCATAACGTTCTTCGCTGCCGAGCCCTTGTTTGCGAAGCCTGCCTTGGCGCTTGAGCTGGCGCTCCAGAAATACAACGCGTTCGCGCGCCTCATCAGCCTCGATCAGCGTTTCGCGGAAGTCGGATTGCAGTGATGCAATTTCGGTGGCGACCAGTGCCATCTCAGAGTCCGCCCGGTGCACATCGATTTCGTAGGGTGCTGCGTCTAGGCGGAACAGCACTTCTCCTTTGCGCACTGACTGGTGCTCTTCGGCGGTGACTGCGATGACACGGCCGGAGACATCTGAACTGATTGTCACGACATTCGATTTGACGTAGGCATTCTCAGTGACCACATAGCGCCCGCCAGTCACATAGATATAGAGCATGACCGTCAGAGCGACCAATGGCACCACGATCAGCAGCGCGGGACGTAGGAAATTTCGCCGTTTCTTTACTTGCGTCTGGGTGGTGTCTGTCAAGAGGACTCTCCCCTACGGTCGTGTGTGCTGATAGGACTGTTGTCATTGAGCCGCGACAGGTTATCTTTAATAGCAATCAATGCATCGACAAATTGTTCTCGTTGCTCACGGCTGAGTCCAGAAAGCGCATCACGGCGCATTGCAGCGGCAATCGTACGCATGGATTGCATAGACGGTTCTACCTCAGCAGTAAGGTAAACACGCTTCGCCCGGCGGTCGTGGGCATCGACTTGTCGTTGCACCAGTCCCTTGGCTTCCATACGGTCCAGCAGTCGCCCAAGTGTGGCTTTTTCTATTTCGAGTATTTCAGCCAGGCTGGATTGCGTGATACCGTCCTGCCGGAAGAGGTGGTTTAGGACCCACCATTGTGACCGGGTTAGACCGAGGTCGCGCACGCGTCGATCAAACGTGGTCCGCAGCAGACGAGCAACGTCATTGACCAAGAATCCGAAGTTGCGTTCCAAGTTTTCGCGCATGGCTGACGAGAGGTAATTAGTTGCCTAACCTATAATAAGTATGCATATAGTAACCAAGGATACTATTATGAATCAAATTGATCTGACGGGCCGCCGCGCTGTAGTGACTGGCGCGGCCCAGGGCATCGGTCTGGCGATTACCGAGCGCCTACTGGCTTCTGGAGCAACAGTGAGTCTGTGGGATCGAGACGCGCCATTGTTGAAAAAGACGCTGGCAAGTCTTGAGTCCTCCGGCAGTGTTAGCAATATGGTTGTTGATGTCACTGATGCCCAAGGCGTTGCTGATGCACTCACAGAAACCGAAAAGACGATCGGCACTATCGACATCATGGTCAACAATGCGGGGATTGCCGGTCCGGCGGTACTGTCGTGGGAATACCCGGTAGAAGCGTGGCGTGAGGTGATCGAAATTGATCTCAATGGCGTGTATTTCTGCTGCCGGGCAGTATTGCCTGGTATGCGAAAGAGAAATTACGGCCGTATCGTCAATGTCGCGTCGATTGCAGGAAAGGAAGGGAACCCTAATGCGGCGGCCTATAGTGCGGCCAAGGCAGGTGTGATTGCTTTGACCAAGTCGCTAGCCAAAGAAACGGCAGACCGGGAGATTTCCATCAATTGTATTACTCCGGCTGTCGTCAAGACGCGTATATTCGAGCAGGTCACGCAGGACCACATTGATTATATGCTGTCAAGAATTCCACGGGGCCGTTTCCTCAAGCGTGAAGAGGCAGCAGCAATGGTTGCGTGGATGGTGTCGCAGGAAAACTCGTTCACGACCGGGGCTGCCTTTGACCTCAGTGGTGGGCGAGCCACTTACTAACACATGCGCTCTCCTGCAGCCGGGAGGAATTATGATGACTGATCCAGGCAAAACGACCGTGCTGGTTACTCGGCGGTGGACCACAGCGGTATACGAGGCATTGGCGCAACGTTACGATGCGCGCCTTAATCCTGACGATCGCGCGCTGAGCGCGGAACAAATTGTCGCTGGTTGTGAAGGCGCCACCGTACTGTGCCCCACGACCATGGACCGGCTTGATAGTTCCCTGATCAATGCTCTGCCAGACTGCGTTCGTCTGGTCGCCGGATTTGGGGCAGGCACAGAACACATCGATGTAGCAGCTGCTCACGAGCGCGGTATGCTGGTCAGCAATACCCCTGGTGCGGTAACCGAGGACACCGCAGATATTGCCTTTGCACTCATCCTGGCTGCTTGCCGGCGGCTGGTCCACGGTGACAGTCATCTTCGTGCGGGGCGTTGGCAAGGGGTCCAAATCGATGAGCCGCTGGCTGGAATGAGTGTTTCGGGTGCGACACTGGGGATTGTCGGTTTGGGTGAGATTGGACGGGCTGTCGCACGGCGAGCTCGTGCCTTCGGCATGAAGATCCTCTACCACAATCGCAGCCGCAAACCCGATGCGGAAAAGGAGTTTGACGCAGGCTTTTGTCCGCAATTGGGACAATTGCTGGAGAGTTCGGACGTGGTGTCGCTGCATTGCCCGTTGACGCCGTCCACGCACCACCTGATTGATCGTGCCGCGTTGTCGCACATGAAGCCTACTGCCGTACTGGTGAATACGGCGCGCGGTCCGGTGGTTGATGAATCGGCACTTATTGAATCGCTCAGCAGCGGCGGAATTTTCGCCGCCGGCCTGGATGTCTACGAACGCGAACCCGAGGTGCCGGCCGCGTTGGTCGCCCTTGAAAATGTCGTTCTTGCGCCACATCTCGGCACGGCGACGCACAACGCGCGCGATGCGATGGGCATGCGCGTGATCGAAAACATAGAGACCTTTCTTTCCACCGGCACGCCGACGGACCTGGTCAACCCGTCGGTGTGACCTAACTATAAAAAGTTCGGGTGATCAGTGTGAATGTCGCGGCAGGGTATTGCGGATTCTCCGGTACTTCGCGGCAAGCTCAATGATGCCACCGCCAGAGAGTTGACCCACCGTACTGCGGTAAATCTCCTGCCAAGGCGTCTGGTGCTCAATTACCGTGTTTTGCAGTGCTGCGCGTCGTGTTTCCAGTTCTGCCTCATCGACCAGGACATCCAATGACCCACTATTGAGGTCGATGCGCAGATGATCGCCAGTCTGCAGTAGGGCGAGGCCACCCCCGACCGCCGATTCTGGTGACACGTTCAGGATAGATGGGCTGCCGGAGGTGCCGCTTTGGCGTCCATCGCCCAAAGTCGGCAGTTCGCGGATACCGCTTTTGATCAGCGCATCGGGCGGTTGCATGTTGACCACTTCTGCAGACCCCGGATAACCCACAGGACCACAGCCGCGAATAACAAGAATACAGTCGGCATCGATGTCGAGTGCTGGGTCATTAATGCGTGCGTGGTAGTCCTCCGGGCCTTCGAAGACGATCGCACGGACTTCGAACACGTTTTCGCGACCTGCGTGGGAAAGATAGCGCTGACGAAATTCGTCACCGATGACGGAAGTTTTCATGATGGCAGCCTCGCATAGATTGCCACGAAGCACTGCAAATCCGGCTTTTTCCATCATCGGCTCGCTAAAGCTGCGAATGACGTTGCGATCGCGCGACGGCGTGTTGCCGCAATTCTCAGTCACGGTCGTGCCGTCGCACGTTAGTGCATCGCCGTGCAGTTTGCCTGCTTTGAGCAACTCATGCATGACTGCTGGGACACCTCCGGCAAGGTGGTAGGCCTCGCCGAGAAACTCACCGGCGGGTTGCAGGTTGACCAGTAGGGGGATGTCTAGGCCAATCGATTCCCATTCCCGAATGTCGAGATCGACGCCGGCGTGAGTGGCAATCGCGTTAATGTGGATGGGTGCGTTGGTTGAGCCACCGATTGCTGAATTGACCCGAATGGCGTTTTCAAAAGCCGCCCTTGTCAGGATACGTGACGGCGTCAGATCTTCCTCCACCATGCCGACAATCCGGCGCCCGGTGAGGTAGGCAATTTCTGCGCGTTCCTTGAGTGGTGCTGGTATAGCCGCGCTGCCGGACAAACTGATACCTAGCGCCTCAGCCAGTGAATTCATAGTTGTGGCTGTGCCCATGGTATTGCAATGTCCAGGAGAGGGTGTGGCATCCGCGACCAGTTGGATAAACTCCTCGTCGTCAATGTCACCTGCGGCCAGGAGTTTGCGTGCTTCCCACACAATCGTGCCGGAACCGGCCAGTTGACCGCGCCAATAGCCGTTCATCATTGGCCCGCCGGAAAGCGCAATTGCTGGGATGTCGACGGTCGCCGCGCCCATAATCATTGCGGGTGTGGTTTTGTCACAACCCGTCGTCAGTACGACACCATCGATCGGATAGCCAAACAGCACTTCGACCAGACTGAGATACTGCAGATTACGGTCCAAGGCGGCGGTCGGACGTTTGCCGCTTTCCTGCACTGGATGGACGGGAAACTCGATAGCGATACCGCCGGCTTCGCGGATGCCTTCGCGAATCCGGCGGGCGAGGTCAACGTGGATGCGATTGCAAGGAACGAGATCACTGCCAGTCTGAGCGATGCCGATGATTGGTCTGCCGGAGCGCAGTTCTGCGGCGCTAATACCAAAGTTGGTATAGCGCTCTATGTGAAGTGCCGTGGCGCTCGGGTCGCCGGGAATGTCGAACCACTCTCTGCTGCGCAATCGTCTAGGAGATTGATCTGCCATGAGATATCCTGTAGTGAAACGTTTCTAGCGCTGAATGGCTGGCGCATCAAGGGTACGATACGCTGCAACCCGTTTATCGGCGCAGTATAGGTTTAAGCGTGGCGCGGTGCCACGTAGCGGCCATCGTCGACCAAAGCATCAGGATTAGTTTATACATCATTGTGAGCTCGATTTCGGAACAGGCAGCGCGATTACTTCTGGATGCGCACCGGCGCAGGCACCGCATTGACGAATTACCCGTCTCGTGCCGTCCTCTCGATTTGGCGTCAGGTTATGCCATACAGGACACATTGCTGGCGAGCACAGGCGAACACTTGGCCGGTTACAAGATCGCAGCGACCAGCGAGGCGGGTCAAGCGCACATCGGCGTCGATCACCCTATAGCCGGTGGGCTTGTCGCTTCACACCTGTCTGAGCCGGGCGCTTGTGTATCGCTGGTCGGTAACCAGATGTGCGCGGTCGAGGGGGAATTCGTATTCGAGTTTGAACGGCCTCTGATGCCTAAGCCCACACCGTATTCCAGAGACCAAGTAATGCAAGCAGTTGGTTCATTGCGCCTCGGGATCGAAGTACCAGACTCGCGCCTCAACAATTTTGCCCGCGCCGGCGCCCCCCAACTGGTAGCCGACAACGCCTGTGCGCACCGCTTCATCCTGGGGCCCGCAATTGCTTGTGAGTGGCGTGCGGACAACCTCGCCGAACAGGTCGTCGAACTATGGATTGATGGGCGTGAGGTCGCGCGCGGGGTTGGCGCTAATGCGCTGGGCGACCCCCGAGATGCCTTGGTATGGCTGGTGAATCACTGCTCATCGAGAGATCAGGCCCTGGGGTCGGGACAGTTTGTGACCACCGGCGTTTGCGCCGGGCCTACCGAGGTGAGCCCGGGGCAGGCCGTGGTTGCCCGTTTTGGTCGCTATGGCGAAGTCGATATGACATTGTCATCCGACGTCTGACCGGCGCACAGCATTCAGAGGGAGAAATTGCAATGAAGACCAATCGACTGGGCCGCACCGATCTCGAGATATCAGAAGTTGTCCTCGGTGCTGGATATGTGGGCGGCGTGTTTTTGCATGCACACGACGACGAACGCCGCGCTGTTCTGCGCACGGCAATCGATAGCGGCATCAACTGGATAGACACGGCGCCGTCATATGGAGATGGGCAATCGGAAACGGCAATTGGCTGGTTGCTCCGAGAGCTCGAGGCGCACGAGCGTCCTCAGCTGTCCACCAAAGTAACTGTTGACGCGAGTGCTGGAGACATTCTCGGTCAGGTGCGATCCTCTCTTGAGGCCAGCTTTCAGCGCCTCGGTGTGCAGCATGTGCCATTGCTGCAATTGCACAACAAGCTCGGCGATGATCCTAGTCAGTTGCCGGCAGCGGTTGTGTTGGAAAACGGTGGAGTGCTCGACGCCTTTGATGCGGTGAAGGCGGAAGGATTAATTGACTTTGCCGGTATTACTGCACTGGGCGCACCGGACGCGTGCATGGCGGTGGTGGATTCGGGCCGAATCGATAGTGTCCAAACTTATTTCAATTTGATTAATCCAACGGCTGGAGTGTCCGTTGGACCGGGATGGTACAGTGAAGATTACCGCGACTTGATGTCGCGATGTGTGGCCAGGGACGTGGGTGTCCTGGCTATTAGAATTTATGCTGCTGGTCTGCTCGCTAGTGCGGAACGCCATGGACGCGAAATTCCCGTGACGAGTAACAGTGATTATGCGCAGGAGCGTGCGCGTGCGGATGCAATCAAAACTGCTCTTGCAGACATGCCCGGTACAGACGCACAAAAGGCCTTACGATTTGTTCTCGATCATCCGCACGTTGATGCGGCAGTCATTGGTTTGGCCACCTTGGGTCATCTTCATGAGGCGCTGGCCGTACCGTCTATGGCATCGCTGCCGGAGGCACTGCGGGTGCGACTAGAGTTGCTTTGGCAGCAGGGCTACGATGTGACTGTCTAGTCGTCCGCTTGTTCAGGACTGGTCATATTGGTTCCGCTCAAGGGGGAATAAAATGGCACGATCCTTGAAACTCAGTGCGATGCAGGCGCCAGTGAGGTTGGACATGTGAGTGAAGTGGGAATTCTGATTAATCCTGCCGCGGGCCGGGATGTGCGTCGGTTGATCAGCGGTGCCACGAGCGTTTCCCTATCTGAACACGGAGCCCGATTACAACGGTTGCTGGTCGGACTCGGAGCGCTCGGTGTCAAGTGCGTGTCAATGATGTTTGACCGTGCCGGTATTGCAGGCGGATTGCTGCGCGCACGCGAGCGGAATCCTTCCTTACCGGCCATCCGGGTAATTGACATGCCGGTCAAGGACCGGCCATTCGATACGCAACTGGCGGTGCGCCACATGCGTCAAGCAGGGGCTGGCTGTATTGTCGTCTTTGGCGGAGACGGGACCCACCGGCTGGTGGCTCACGAGTGCGGACCGGTGCCGCTGGTCTGCCTTTCTAGTGGCACCAACAATGCATTTCCGAAGTTGCAGGAAGAAACGGTCGCTGGGTTGGTTGCCGCCGCGGTCGCGCGCCAGCTAGTAGAGACCCCGCTGGTGTGCTGTCGGAATAAGCGGCTGCGTTGTTTCATTGACGGCAAAGAAGGCATTTCGGCGCTGGTCGATGTATGTGTTACCGATGAGGCATGGGTAGGTACACGGGCGCTGTGGCGGCCTGAAAATCTAGTCGCTCTTTACCTTGCATTTTCAGAGCCCGGCGCGATCGGATTATCTGCTATTGGCAGCCTCGTCGCGCCGGTCGCCCGCACAGACGATGCTGGAACCGCTATCCATTTCGGGCCGGGGCGCACAATTAATGTGCCAATCGCGCCAGGATTGATCAGGCCAGTCGAGATCGCAAAGGTCGGCACGATCACACTGGGCGAACGCGTGCCGGTCCCTGCCCAGACTGGCACCATCGCGCTTGACGGTGAAAAGGAGATCATCATCTCTCCGAAACAGCGCGTTGAGATAGAGCTCACACGAGATGGGCCTTGGAGCGTTGATATAACGGCGGCTATGGCGGCAATCGCACAACGAGGTCTACTTGCTCACACCAGTGGGCTTCAAGCGGCGGTATAACCACCATCTACTGTCCAGGCGGCGGCAGTGACAAACGATGCTTCGTCCGAGGCAAGAAACAAGATGACGTTCGCGATCTCTTCGGCTTCTCCGAGGCGGCCCATTGGGTGACGCTTTTTTAAGGCTTCGTGTAAATCAGGCGTTTCTGACAAGCCTTGGGTCAGGCTCGTGTAGGTGAACCCGGGGCACACCGCGTTAACTCGAATATTCTCTGCGGCCAAGCGTACGCCTAGGTCACGCGTCATCTGAATGACACCGCCCTTGCTGTGGGGGTAAGGATTGAAACCATCTGACAAATTCAGATCTGGGGGATAAACATGCAGTCCCATAATCGAAGCGAGATTGATGATGGCACCTTTGCCTTGGTGACGCATTGGTTCTATCGCCGCGTGCGACATCATCAGCGTACCTCTCAGGTTAACTCGAATCACCGCATCCCATTTCTGATCAAATGAAAGTGATTCGTCTAGACTGCGCGAGGTAATACCGGCCGAGTTGATGAGAATGTCGAGACACTGTCGACTTTCGAGTACTGCCTGGACCAGCGCAATGCATTGATCATTTTCTGCAATATCGGCGACGCGAACTTCGAGTCGCGGGTCGTTGATATGGCGCTGCAGTGTGTCGAGGCCGTCTTGGTCGAGATCGGTGGCAACAACGTGTGCACCTTCGGCGACAAAACGGATGGCACTGGCACGACCGATACCCGACGCAGCGCCAGTGATTAGCGCAACCTTTCCCTCAAGACGCCCGGTCACCGGCAGGCTTCTCAAGCAGTTCGTGAACGATCATGTTCCATTCGCTCTCCAGTGACCCGGTGGCTGGTTCGCGGTTACAGCGTTGGTACCAGTAAGCGGCATTGGACTGATCTCCTTCCTTGCGGTGAAGGTAGGCGTGTACCCAGGCGTCTTCTTGACTGTCACCGGACTGGACGACGCGGTGTGCGCGGTCCCAGTCACCGCAGCCGTCGTGCCACAAGCCCGTGAGCGCTTGACTTAACCCTTTGGGCGGACTGGCCCCGGAGAGGCTGGTGCGGAACTGTTTGAGTGTGTTGGTAGTCACGGGGTACCATGCTGTGCAAGTGGTGGCCACATCATGGCAAAGTCGATGTGGCGACAAAAGGCTACCACGATCCGGCGTATTCGGCAGAAAAATCGCACTCAGATGTGCAGCGAGGCGCGAGGCTGGCGGCTAACGCGGGCGAAGAATAGTGCCAAGTTCCGAATGCACGGATAGAATAGGTTGACGCATCGCAATTACATCACACAAGTCAAGGAATAAAATAATGCGTTACGAAGCCCCGCAGACGGTCGATCAGGCTGTTTCACTGCTGGCGGGCTCCGAGTCGGAGCCGCACGTATTGGCCGGTGGAACCGACCTGCTCGTTCAGCTGCGTGCTGGCCTTGTCGAGCCAGGCCTAATTGTCGACATCAAGAACATCGAACAGGCTACTGCAATACAACCCGACGACGGTGGGTTTCGGGTCGGTGCTGCCGTCAGTGGTGCCGCATTGGGAGAACACGACGGCGTTAGAGCCCTATGGCCCGGTGTGGTCGAGGCCGCAGAACTGATCGGCTCAACTCAGATTCAAGGTAGGGCGTCAATGGGCGGCAACCTTTGCAATGCCTCTCCCGCAGCAGACACTGTGCCGGCGTTGATTGCCGCCGCTGCGAGTTGCTTAGTAGCTGGCCCAGATGGACAACGGGAAGTGCCAGTCGAAGACATCTGCACGGCTCCGGGGCAGACGAATCTAGGCCAGGGAGAATTTGTCGTTTCAATTGCGTTGCCGGCGCGCCCTGATCGAGCGGGAGATGCCTATCTGCGTTTTATTCCTCGCACTGAAATGGACATCGCGGTAGTCGGTGTTGGAGTCAGTCTCAGCTTGAATGGGGATGGCAGCTGCGCCACTGCCCGTGTCGCGGTCGGTGCCGTGGCCCCAACCGCATTACTTGTGCCGGCGGCGGCGCAAGCGCTCGTGGGCAATTCATTTGATGAGACTGCAATTGAAAATATGGTCGAGGCCGTGCGGGCAGTGTGCCGACCAATTGATGACAAGCGCGGTACAGTGGCTTATCGAATCGAAGTTGCGGGCGTGCTAGCAGCAAGAGCCTGTCGCATCGCACATGAAAGAGCAAGGAGCGAATAATGGCAAAGTACCACATCACGACGAACATCAATGGTGATGAGGTCGAGTTTCTATGCTCGCCTGAACAGACACTGCTCGATGTTTTGCGCGATGATCTGCGCTTGACCGGCAGCAAGGAAGGCTGTGCGTCAGGCGATTGTGGTGCCTGTAGCGTGATCATTGATGGTCGTCTTGTCTGTGCTTGCCTGGTGTTGGCGGCCGAGGTTGCCGGTAAATCGGTCGACACCATCGAAGGTATGGCAGACGGCGATCAGTTGCACCCACTACAGCAGAAGTTTCTCGATTTTGCGGCCCTGCAATGCGGGGTCTGCACGCCGGGTTTTCTGGTTGCGGCCAAGGCGTTGTTGGACCACAACCCGGACCCAAGTGAGACGGAAGTCCGATACTGGCTGGCAGGTAATCTCTGTCGCTGTACCGGTTATGACAAGATTGTCCGGGCTGTCCTGGAGACAGCCGCTGAAATGAGGAATTGACTGATGGCAACTACACAGAAGACTGGTACGGATCAAGTGGCTGGGAATGGCAAGGGTTTTAAGTGGGTTGGTACACATGCCCCGCGGCCGGATGGCGTCGACAAAGTAACGGGCCGTGCAAAGTTCGGTGCAGACCTGCACCTGCCCAACATGCTGGTCGGCAAAGTGCTGCGCAGTCCTCATGCACACGCGCGGATTCGTTCAATTGATATCTCGGCTGCACAGGCCCTGAACGGAGTCAAGGCGGTCGTCACACGAGATGATTTTTCAGACCAGCCCAAAGGTGTCGTTCAGCCTGCCGGGGAAATGCTGATCATTTATCGCGATATGGTGCGCAATGTCATGGCGCGAGAGAAGGCGTTGTACGAAGGGCACGCAATTGCGGCAGTGGCGGCAGTCGACGCACGAATCGCAACGCAGGCTCTGGCGCTGATCAAGGTCGACTACGAGGTCCTTCCACACGTGATCGACCCGGTCGCAGCGATGCAGCATGACGCACCAATCCTGCAAGAAGAGCTGGTGACAGAGGGAATGGAACGGCCGGACGGTCAGATGACAAATGTCGCCAAGCGTGTCGAGTTTGGGCATGGCGATATCGATGCCGGCATGGCCGAGGCCGACATCGTGATTGAACGGGAATTTAACACCCGGCCGGTGCACCAGGGCTACATAGAGCCGCATGCCTGTGTTGCAAGTGTCACAGAAGACGGCCAAGCAGAACTATGGCTGTCGACACAGGGCCACTATGTTGCGCGTGGACACTGTGCCACATTGCTCGGCATTGATGTATCGAAACTGCGTGTACAGTCTTCTGAAATCGGGGGCGGTTTCGGTGGGAAGACGGTGGTTTATTTGGAGCCGCTCGCACTGGCGCTTTCTCGTAAAGCTTGTCAGCCGGTCAAAATGACAATGACGCGTGAAGAGGTTTTCCGTGCCACCGGCCCGACGTCAGGAGCCAATATATGGGTCAAGATCGGTGCCACCAAAGACGGCCGTCTCACGGCAGCTGACGCAGTACTAAAATATCAAGCTGGCGCATTTCAGGGTTCGCCAGTCGCACAAGGTGCACAGTGTGCGTTTGCGCCGTACGAACTCAATCATGTCAGGACGGTGGGTTACGACATTCTCGTAAATCGGCCAAAGGTCGCCGCTTATCGGGCACCGGGCGCCCCCATCGCAGAATATGCGACCGAATCGGTGATCGACGAACTGGCCAAAGAGCTGGGTATCGATCCGATTGAATTTCGGCTCAAAAATGCCGTGAAGAAGGGCTCACAGTCCTCGTACGGACCGAAATTTCCCGTCATTGGCTGTATCGAAACCCTGGAGGCGGCGCGCGGCCACGACCATTACAAGGCGCCGCTTGCGCCAGATCAGGGTCGCGGGGTGGCAACCGGTTACTGGTTTAATATCGGCGGGCAGACGTCAGCGACACTCAATTTGAGCGAAGATGGCTCGGTCGCACTGGTATTGGGGACACCGGACATCGGTGGGTCACGGGCATCACTTTCCATGATGGCGGCGGAGGAATTGGGTATTGATCTCGATAAAGTTCGCCCAATCATCAGTGACACCAGCGCACTGGGATACAACATGTTGACGGGCGGCAGTCGAGTGACGTTCGCAGGTGGTATCGCCGTGGTCGGAGCGGCGCAAGATTTGGTCGGTCAATTGTGCGAGCGCGCTGCCAAATTCTGGGATATTCCCGTGGAAGATGTCGAATGGCGGGAGGGTGAAGCGCGCGCAACCAATGGTCATAGTGACAATATGCAACCGCTAACACTGCAGGAAATCGCCAAGGACATGGCAAAGACCGGCGGACCAATTGTCGGGGCGCACTCGATTAATGCGCAGGGTGCAGGTCCAAGTTTCGGTACCCACGTCGTTGATGTGGAGGTTGACCGCGAAACTGGCCGTGTATTTGTTACGCGTTATACCGTTGTCCAGGACGCTGGCCGAGCCATTCACCCGGGTTATGTGGAAGGCCAATACCAGGGCGGCGCAGTGCAGGGCATTGGATGGGCGTTAAACGAGGAATACATCTACGACCAAGACGGATGCCTCGAAAATCCAGGCTTTCTCGATTATCGCGTGCCCGTGTGTTCAGATGTGCCGATGATCGACACGGTAATCGTCGAGGTGCCAAATCCCACTCACCCATACGGGGTCCGGGGTGTCGGCGAGACGCCGATTGTGCCACCGATGGCTGCTATCTCGAACGCGGTTGAAAGTGCACTCGGAATTCGCTTCACCGAGTTACCGATGTCACCACCACGTGTTTTGGCCGCAATCAATGCATCGAACGGCAACGCAGCGAAGGCCAACTAATGGCAAGGGTGGTGCTGACAGGGAACCTCGTACTGCACACTGGCGGCGTCAGCGAATTAGAGCTTAACGTCGGGACCATTCGTCAACTGTTGCGAGAGCTCGCATCACTATACCCTGATTTGCCGAGCGAACTGGACGATGATGTCGCCGTGTCGATTGATGGGACAATTTATCAGGATGACTGGTTTGCTGAGATCAGTCCCGATAGTGAGGTGCACCTGTTACCGAAGATTGGCGGCGGCTGATGACAACACGCAATTAGACACGGCACATCGACATTGGATGCTCTGAGCGGGCCGCCAAGTATGCCGTTGGCAGAGTTTCGCCGCCGGGTGGGCAGTGAGATGGGCACTTCGCCATGGATCACTGTCTCCCAGAATGTCATCAACTCGTTTGCTGATGTCACGCACGATCATCAGTTTATTCACGTTGATCCCGAGCGAGCGAGTCTGGAAACCCCATTTGGGGGCACTATTGCCCATGGATTTCTGACCTTGTCTTTTTTGAGTCACATGATCACCGGAGCTGTGCCCGAAATCGAGGGGAGCGAACGAAGCGTCAATTATGGATTCGACCGAATTCGCTTCCTCTTACCGGTGCCCGCCGGAGCCGAGATCCGGGGTCATTTTGAGCTGCTCGACCTTGATCAAAAACACGATGATGAAGTCACGCTGAGTTATCGGGTCAGCGTCGAAATCCATGGGCAATCACGCCCAGCGCTCGTCGCCGATTGGATCGTTCGCTGTTACCTTGCCTAGGCCAGTTTGTTCGGTATCGGCTTAACGCTCGTTTTTCGATGCCTGCCCTATAACGGTGAAAAAAGACGCACTTTTCGGTTGTTCAGGCAACTCAATATGAGACGCTGTCAGACGTGCCGAACGCGTCGATTGGCCCCGGACAATCCTGCCTTCATTTGGGTTTTCCATCGGGTTTCTAGCCAGTGGAAAAGCATCAGCAGCGGAGTAAACACAGATATACAAGGCGCGGGAGTTTTGTGAACGATTGGCGGCTGAACCGTGAACGAGGCGTGTGTGCATCAGGCATGCGCTGCCGGCTGTACCATAGATCGCGACCTCTTTTGGCTGCAGTTTCTTGGTTACGCTGTCCGCGATGATGCCTGTGAAACCGGTGTCGTCGAAAAGCGAATGCATTGGACCTGTGTGACTGCCGGGGACGACGTTCAGGCAGCCGTTAGCAGGCGTCATATCATCGAGCATAAGTAAAGCGGTAACGACATCGTCGTTGGTATGTGGCGTGTAGCCGAAGTCCTGGTGATAGCCCACTTCAGTATTTGAGCCGGGCAGTTTGAGGTTGACCTTGCAGTGATGGAACTTGACATTCGGACCGATCAAATCACACACAGAGTCGACCATCGCTGAATCGGACATGACAGAAAAAAATTCGCAACTGATGTCCGACGGGTTATTGACTCGGCGCAGTGCAGGGTTCATGGCTGAGTGCTCCTTGCCCATATCAAAACGTGCGCGACCATCAATAGTTTCAGGCCCGTAAGGTGCGCTGTGTTGTCGACTTTGTTGGATCCACTCATCGAGTTGCTTACGTAGTCGGGCCAGTTCCTGCGCATTGACGGCATCCTCTACGGTAAGAAAACCATCGCGCCAGAAGTTCTCTATCTGTGAAGGGCTAAGCACTTTGTGGATAGCTGCCACAAGGGATCCTCAGTTGACTGTGGTGTCGCGCAGGGCGTTCAGGTCCATGGCGATGACTCTCGCTGGTGCGCCGTCTGCATTGGCGATCTTGAGCGGCAGCACCAGAAGGAATACACGCTTTGCCGTTAGTTGTACCGTATTGCACAGGTATTCCACCATGATAACGCCGTTACGTAGAAGAATATCGTGCGTGACGTGTTCTTCAAAAGGCAGGGTTTCGCCGGTCAGGAAGGTTCGAATCGGGTAATCTTGTGGAAAATCATAAGCCACTGCTTTGACCTGTTGTTCGAGGAGCCACTGGCTGCCCTCTCGAGTCATGTAGGGGGCTTCGCTCCAGAATTCCGGTGTGTGCGGAGAATAGACCTGATCCCACGATGCTTTAAGCAGCGCAATGTCCCCGGGCCGGATATGCGCACCCGCTGACATTAGCGTTTCTGCCGGGATCGGTTTATTTGGAGAAACGCCAGTTATATCGACGATCGCACATTCGCCGATAATTTGCTCGAGCATCAAATCATCGGTTGTGTATCCATGCGCCAGGATGTGTCGCGGCGTGTCGACATGGGTGAAAGCATGTACCGACGTTTCGATTCGTGTGACCTGGTACTGGTCTCCGCCAGCTAGGTCTCCAGTATGGTTAAATGCCGGTTTCCAGCGAAAATGCTCCGTGACAGGCATCGAAAGGTCGATAATCCTTGGCATTGATGATCTCATGCGCACTCTGAAACACTGAGCGACACTCTTGTGATAATCGAATGACACGCAATGTACCTTGTTTTCAAATAGCCGTCTTGCCCGGAGACGGTATCGGTATCGAAATTATGGCGGCCTGCACTCAGGTGTTGTCGCTGTTGACTGATCGTTACGACGGATTCTCGCTGGATTTGAAATTCTTGGAGGCCGGCGCCGCGTATTTTCGACGAACGGGCCAGGATATCTCTGCCGAGGTGTTCGAGTCATGCCGTACAGCGGACGCTATCTTGCTTGGTGCAATGGGCCTGCCCGAAGTGCGCTTCGAAGACGGAACCGAGGTGGCACCACATCTTGCAATGCGGACTGAGTTTGGACTTTTTGCTGGTGTCAGGCCAGTAAAGCAGTACCCCAACGTGCCTTTAGTTTTAAAGGATCCGCGCGCCGGTGGCATTGACCTTGTCATCATACGCGAGTCAACCGAAGGCCTATTCGCGCATCGCACCACAGGAGAAGTCATCGGCGACCGTGTTGCGCGCGATACGCTGGAAATCACACGCCAGGTATGTGAGCGATTGTTTGATTTTGCTTTTAATCTCGCACGCGAGCGAAAAGCGAGTGGATTGCCAGGCACTGTAACTTGTGTAGACAAGGCCAATGTATTTCGATCAATGGCTTTTTTCAGGAAAATATTTGACGAGCGCTCGAAGTGTTATCCCGATATCAGTGCGCAACACCGCTATGTGGATGCGATGGCACTCGATCTTGTCAGGCAACCATGGGCGTATGATGTGTTGGTGATGGAGAATATGTTTGGCGATATTCTGTCGGATCTTGGAGCAGGTGTGGTTGGCGGCATGGGTATGGCACCTTGTGGTGAGATTGGGCTCGAACAAGGGCTATTTCAGCCGGCCCATGGTAGTGCGCCGGATATCGCCGGCAGTGGTCGTGCTAATCCGACGGCTATGTTGGTGTCTGCCTCTATGATGTTGCGCTGGCTGGGAGAACGGCATGCGAACGAGCAGTGCACCCTTGCAGGGGTCGAACTGGATCAACTGCTGACCAATGGTTACGCAGCAGGTGACTTCCTGCCGTGTGAATTCGGCGGCAAGAGCGGCACTATGGAGATTGCTGACCAGTTGTGCGAGCGCCTTTCTGCCGGGGATTGAGACTTGATGGGTGGGTATTTAAGTATCTACATATGCGGCCTCCGCCAGGCCGGTGATGCCGATGAGCGAGCGTAGCCTGGTCCCGGTTTTCTTATGCGGGGGGGCAGGAACACGCTTGTGGCCCTTGTCACGGACACTGCACCCGAAGCAGTTTTTACCGCTGGTGAACGATGCCAACCTGCTGGTGCAGACGCTCCACCGGACTGTGGGTTTGTCATGCGCGGCCGGCTCGCTAGTAGTGTGTAACGAGGCACATCGTTTTATGGCCGCTGCCGCACTGGAGGAGGGTGGGACGCACGCCAGTACAATTCTTTTGGAGCCTGAAGGACGTAACACCGCGCCGGCGATCGCGGTCGCTGCTCTTGAGGCAACGCGACTAGATGATGATCCATTGCTTCTCGTACTTGCCGCAGACCATGTGATTCTCGATACGCCGGCGTTTAAAGAGGCCGTTTTATTAGCTGAGGCGGTTGCTGCGAGCGGACAACTAGTGACTTTTGGCATTGTGCCGACGCGTCCTGAAGTCGGTTATGGCTATATTCGAGCCGGCGCGAGTGCCGGAAATGGTATTTTTGAGGTAGCTGGTTTTATTGAGAAGCCGCCGCTCGAGGCGGCAATCAATTATGTTGATTCGGGGCAGTACTATTGGAACAGCGGCATGTTCGTATTTAGTGCTCGCCGCTACCTGGATGAACTGAGGGCTGTGCGGCCTGATATTTTCTCCGCGGCCCAGTTGGCTTATTCGAAGTCCGTACGTGACCAGAATTTTGTCACACTTGATGCCAATTCGTTCCTTTCCTGCCCAGCTGAATCAATCGACAAGGCCGTGATGGAAAGTGCTTCGTCGGTGGCCATGGTGCCACTCGATGCCGGTTGGAGTGACATAGGATCGTGGGCTGCATTGTACGATGTGACAGAGCATGATCGCTTCGGCAACGCAGTGCGCGGCGACGTGCTGCTCGAAGACACCGAGGCGAGCTATGTTTATTCCAATCATGCCTTGGTAGCAACGGTTGGTGTAAAGGACCTGATCGTGGTTTCGACGGCAGATGCGGTGCTCGTTGCTGGAAAGCAGCATTCGCAGGGTGTCAGCCGGATCGTCAAACAGTTGTCAGACTTGCAGCGATCGGAACAGGTCCACCATCGCAAGGTGCATCGGCCTTGGGGCAGCTATGAAAGTGTCGACCGGGGCGAGGGGTTTCAGGTCAAACGACTGATTATCGACCCGACCAAACGAATTTCCCTGCAACAGCACAAATTTCGTTCCGAACACTGGGTTGTGGTTCGTGGCAAGGCACGGGTGACATTGGGTGATAAAGTTCTCGAGCTGTCGGCAAACGAGTCTACCTATGTTGCCGCTGGAATGACTCACCGTCTCGAAAATGTCGGTCCGGAACCGCTGGAGGTAATCGAGGTGCAGACTGGGTCTTATCTGGGTGAAGATGACATCGTTCGATTAGATGATGATTTTCAACGCGGTTAAACACCGTTACATGGTTCAATGTTTTTGATGATTGCGGTCCGCAACTAGGAAGACCAACACAGTTGCTGCACGCGCACCAGGTCAGGCGCCAATACAGCAAGCGCGGCACAATATCCCGCGGGTGCCTTGAGGTCATACAGGCGGCAGTGCTGAGCGTCGCCCGGCTGCCAGCTTGACTGGACTAGCTTTGGCGGCGCATCGTAGCCAATGCTCACCGAAAAGGCACTCAGCGGGATTGCCAGCCCCTTCCCATGGCATTTGATGTAGGCCTCTTTGCGGGTCCAGCCAGAAAAGAACGCTGCATTGGTGCCGGCGTCGTCAATCGACTGCATCGCCTGGTGCTCCTGTACGGAAAAGAAGCGTTGTGCGAGTTTGCGGCGGTAGGCGGCGGACTGTGGACGGAATTTCTCGATATCAATGCCAACCTCGGTGTGCGCACTGACAGCACACATTGCCCAGTCACCCGAATGTGAAAGGTTAAAACGCAGTGACGAGAGGTTGGGATTGATGTGCGGTTTGCCATGCGGGTTGTAGTGGAAGGTTACAACCTGTGGCGCCAGGCCAAGGTATTGGCCGACAATAGTGCGCAAAGTGCTGCGCGCTGTAATAAAGCGTTGCTGGTCACGAATGCGTACCAGTCGGTTGGCGCGTGAGACTTCATTTGGACTGAGAACCGCGCGCATCTCGTCCATCGGTGTGATCGAATTCGCGAGTGAGATTTGCCAGA
>CAZAHE010000011.1:0-32151 GCA_964484965.1 uncultured Acidiferrobacteraceae bacterium
GATCTGCGACTACGAAGAACTTCTCTGACGTCGTGTTGGCCGCGTTGGCTGATGATCTTCACGGGGAGTGACTAAAGTATTGCAACTGATCATCAATCACGAAGCGTCGTACATAAAAGCAGCTGGGTGCAGTAAATGGCCCTTATATACTGGACGATAGTGGCGCGTGACCACGCGCCACTATCATGTACTTAGTGACAAGGACTTCTCAATGAATGCCCTCACCAGCAAACTGCTCAGCACTAAAGCCGACGGTGTTGGTCACATTGTGCTTAACCAGCCAGAGAAGCGCAACGCGATCGCCTATGAGATGTGGCAGGGAATCACTACTGTAGCCGATGATTTCAAACGCGATGATGCGGTGCGGGTAGTGCTCATCAGCGGTGCTGGCGACAAGGCATTTTCAGCCGGTGCCGACATCTCGCAGTTCGCCGATAAGCGCTCTGACACGGAGGCGACAGAAGATTACAACGCTACGGTCAGAAAAGCCCTGTACGCAGTCGACGGCATTGGCAAACCCACGATTGCGATGATTCATGGTTTTTGTGTCGGCGGTGGACTGAGTCTTGCGACACACTTCGACATGCGGATCGCATCCGAGGACAGTCGATTTGGGATACCGGCAGCCAAACTTGGTCTCGCTTACCGATGGGAGGATGTACACGGCCTGGTGCAGCTGGTTGGGCCGACGTTTACTCGCGAGATTCTTTATACCGGACGTTTATTCGATTCTGCCGAAGCCGTACAGATGGGGCTGGTTAATCGTGTCATGCCGCGTGATCAACTCGAAGGGTATGTGCGTGATTACGCGACGCGTATCGCCGCAAATGCGCCGTTGACTGTGCGCGCGGTCAAAGAGACCGTCAATCAGGCATTGAAAGATCCAACGGAGCGCGACCTCGAACAAGTAAATTCGATGATTGCTGCGTGCTTTGCAAGCGAGGACTACCAAGAGGGTCGCAAGGCCTTTATGGAAAAGAGAAAACCGAAATTTCTTGGGCGATAACCTGGCCTCGCGCGCGTTGGGATGTCAGGTGATCTTGTTGTCCTGCAACGCTTGAATATCGTCGTCGCTGTAACCGAACTCGCTAAGTATTTCTGCTGTATGTTCACCACGGTCTGGTGTTGCACTATACGCAACATCTGGTGCCGCGCTCATCTTAAGAGGGTTGTTGACTACGTGTGTATCCCCAAGTACGGGGTGTGATACGGGCTTTGCCATGCCGAGGTGTTTAACCTGTGTGTCGTCAAACACCTCGTCGATACGGTTTATCGGGCCGCAGGGCACGCCGGCAGTGTTTAGCGCCTCGATCCACTCGTTGCTCGTGCGTGTCTTGAAGTGCTCATCTAAGGCTGCGTGCAGTGTGGCACGGTTTTCAAGGCGGCCAGCCTCGCTAGCGTAGTCGGGATTGCTGCGCAGGTCTTCGGCCTCGAGTTCAGTGCAAAGGCGCTCCCACATTGCGGCGCCGGCGCTAGCTACGTTAATGTGGCCATCGGCGGTGGGGAAAACGCCGGTAGGGGTGCTGGTAGGATGATTATTGCCGGCCTGCGGCGCGACGTCGCCCTGCATCAGCCAGCGTGCAGCCTGGAAGTCGAGCATCGCAATCTGTGCTTCAAGTAGAGACGAGCACACCCATTGTCCAACGCCGGTTTCTTCGCGTTGCAACAACCCGATCAAAATTCCGATGGCGGCATAAAGGCCTGCCGACAAGTCTGCGATCGGCACACCCACTCGTACAGGGCCCTGGCCGGGTAGACCGGTAATGGACATCAGACCACCCATGCCCTGGGCAATTTGGTCGAAACCGGGTCGTTGGGCGTAGGGTCCGTCCTGCCCAAAGCCCGAGACGCTGGCAAGGATGATGCGCGGATTGCGCGCTGATAGGGATGCGTAATCGATGTTGAGCCGGGTTTTGACGTCGGGCCGATAGTTCTCTACGACTACATCAGCCTCATCTACCATGCGCATCAATACCGCGTGCCCTTCAGGCGACTTGAGGTTCAGGGTCATGCTGCGTTTGTTGCGGTGCAGGTTCTGAAAATCTGGACCGAGGCGTGCGCCACCCATACCGCGTTCGGAATCAATGTGTGTAGGCGACTCAATCTTAATCACCTTCGCTCCCCAGTCAGCGAGCTGTCGAACGGCCGTGGGACCTGCTCGAACACGCGTTAGATCGAGTACGGTAAAGCGGGAAAGAGGAAGCGTGTCATTGTTCATGATAAGAAAGTCCGGGAGTCCCGGGAGGGTATCTTGGAGCCATCAATTTGACGGCCCTTTTGACGCTAATTGTGCACTATTGCGCTGAGTCCTCACAGTGGCGAAAGGAATGATTCGATGCTTGTGATGCGTGCGTGGCTCGACTATGGTGCAGACGGTTTAATGATTGAATACGAAGGGGGACTGTTTGCTGCAGGCGATAGGGCGTTGGACCGGTGTACCCGCAGATGCGCAGGGTCCGGCCTTGCTCGTCGGCTTGGGTCACGGTGTAACACACTGGATTGCGGCGTTCTTCTATCTGCTGTTGCCGTTTCTTGCCCGCGACCTAGGCCTTTCCTATGTGGACACCGGCATGCTGGTGGCAGTGTTTCACTTGAGCGCCCTGACTGCGAATTTCGTTAGTGGCCTCGCTGTCGATGTCTCAGGACGGCGAATCGTGTTTCAGGTGATCTCATTGGCAATCGGTGCACTTGCTTTGTTTGCCTATCTTTGGAGTGGTAGCTATCTTTCGATCGCCTCGCTCGTGGTTTTAATCGGTGTCTCGAATAGCTTATGGCATCCACCGGCGATTGCCTATTTGTCGTCGGTTTATCCCCGCAATCGCGGCTATGCGCTGGCCGTACACGCACTGTGTGCCAATCTCGGAGATACGATTGCGCCGCTTGCGGCGGGCGCATTTCTGATGACGTTTTCGTGGCAAGACACAGCCGCATTGGCAGCCGTCCCGGCATTGGTGGTGACGGTTGTCTTGGGCTGGGTGTTGCTGCCGCGTGATCGCATGAAACGCGGCGGGTCTGTTGCACGTCTGTCGTTTTCGCAGTACCTGGCCAGCATTAAACGACTGCTACGTAACCGGGCAATACTCGGCCTGTCGCTGATGGCAGGCTTCCGCAGTATTGGACAGAACGGTTTGTATGTGTTCTTACCGTTGTATTTGGTTCATGAGCTCGACTTGGGGCCGTTGTGGATGGGCGTCGTGATGATGGCGATGCAACTCGGCGGCCTGATTGCCGCGCCAGTCGCCGGCGCCTGGTCGGATCGTTCTGGGCGCCGGCCTGTGGTGCTTGCTGGACTTACTGTTTCGACGATTGTGATCGTGCTGATCACACTGGTCCCGAACGAACTGCTGCTGGTCGGTGCCGTTGCACTGCTCGGTTTTGCGCTGTTTGCGGTGCGCCCAGTGATCCAAAGCTGGCTGATGGATCTGGCACCGCCCGAAGTGTCGGGCAGTGCTACCAGTATGCTGTTCGGTGCACAGGCTTTACTGAGTGCGATCGTGCCCTTCTTGGGCGGCCTGATGGCGGATCATTATGGCCTCGTCAGTGTCTTTTATATGCTTGCTTTTACTATGCTGGTCGCCAATCTTCTGGTTTGTATGTTGCCGTCGGCAAGCAGTCGATAGAAACCCTCGCACATGCACTACGATGCTTTTTTCCCGCCACGCAGCGATGCGCCATTTCGGGTCGCGCTGGTGGGTTGTGGTGAATTCGGAGCTTGTCTCGCTCGCCAGATTCGGCACATCGATTCACTGAAGTTAGTGGCATTGTGCGATCGCAACGTCGCACGCGCACTTAGCATTAGTGAAGAAGCCGGCTACAGTGCAAATGCACGGATGCATTGCGATGGGAATGCGAGTGTAGCAGCGGCGATGGCGCAAGGTCGTGTGGCGTTGATCGAGGATGTTGGTCAACTGCATGCGGGCCCGATCGATATCGTAGTCGAAGCGACTGGTGATCCTGGCATTGCAGCGAAGGTCGCTTCCGCGGCTATCGAACACGGTTGTCATGTGGCCATGGCGACCAAGGAGGCTGATTCTGTGATTGGCCCGCTTTTGGCACAGCGCGCGGCAGCAGCCGGGTTGGTCTACACACCGGTTGACGGTGACCAGCCTAGCTTGCTGATGGGACTGATATCGTGGACGCGGCAGCTCGGTTTCGACATTGTTGCTGCCGGCAAGTCCAGTGAGTACGATTTCATTCTTGATACTGATGCCCATACTGTCACCAGTGCCGGCCGCTGCACGGTACTGGGAACGGAGGATTTTCCCTGGACACTCGCTAAGACGCCCCGGCAGTCGACGACAGTCATACAGCGACGGGAGCTATTGCCGGATCTTCTGGTTTCGACCGTGCCGGACTTGTGCGAGATGGGACTGGTCGCAAATGCCACCGGTCTTGGCATCGATTGTGCAAATTTGCATTCACCGATTGCCCGCACCGTCGAATTACCGTACTTGTTCAGGCCGCGTGAGGAAGGCGGGTTGCTGGGACGCTGTGGTGTGATCGACACCTTCAACTGTCTACGTCGCCCGGACGAACTGAGTTTTGCCGGCGGTGTTTTCGTGGTGGTGAAGACTGGACACGTTGCCAATGGAAAGATCCTGGGGGCGAAAGGCATCCCAGTCAGTGAAGACCATCGCTACGCTTTGTTTCATAATCCGGTACATCTGCTGGGTATGGAGGCACCGATCTCGATTCTCTCTGCTTGCCAGCTTGGCCACTCGAGTGCTGGGAGCGGGGTGCACCCGCGTTATGATCTGACGGCACGTGTCCAGCGTGCCTTTAGTTCGGGTGAAAAACTGATGCTG
This sequence comes from uncultured Acidiferrobacteraceae bacterium, assembly GCA_964484965.1. Taxonomy (GTDB): domain Bacteria; phylum Pseudomonadota; class Gammaproteobacteria; order Arenicellales; family UBA868; genus UBA11791. The sequence goes on from CAZAHE010000011.1 coordinate 4,806, forward strand.
GGGGAGCGGCACAGTATCGATGGTTTAACGCCACAATTAAGCCCTGCGCGGCCACTGGGTAATGGCGCACCGGTACCTTATTACCTCATTGCCGGCGCGCGCCTCAAGACTGACGTAGCGGCAGGTACTGTGTTGGAATCTGGCCATCTTGAGTTTTCGAGTGAAAATCTGCTTTGGACCATGCGTAAGGAGCAGGACCGCGTATTTGCACTGGCGAATGATGACTAGAACCATCCGATTTCAATCAAAGGACAAACATATGCTGAAAATTCTCGGACGTAACAACTCTTCGAACGTGCAAAAGGTGATCTGGGCTTGTGAAGAACTGGGTCTGCAGTACACGCGTGAGGATGTCGGTGGCCCGTTTGGTGGCAACAACGAGCCCGAGTACCTCGCGATCAACCCCAATGGACTGGTGCCGACGATCGTCGATGAGAATCTGGTGTTATGGGAATCAAACGCAATCGTGCGCTATCTCAGTAACAAGCACCGTCCCAATCTCTTATTACCAGAAGATCCGGCCGAGCATGCGACGGCAGACCAGTGGATGGACTGGCAACAGACCACGGTAGGGCCCTCGATGGTGCCTGTGTTTTGGGGGTTGGTTCGCACAGCACCCGAATTGAGGGACCATGACGCGATCGACAAGTCGCGTGACCGATACGAGCACTTTATGAGCATGCTGAATGAGCGCCTCGGCGTCAGTCAACACGTGGCCGGCAGCGAGTTCTCAATGGCAGATATTCCGGTTGGTATCATGGCCTACCGTTGGTTTAACCTCGATATTGAGCGCGCGGACTTAGCGAACCTTGCGCGTTGGTATGAGGGTCTTACACAGCGCCCAGCCTTCAAGAACAACATAATGATAGGACTGACCTGAAGTACGAAGATGGTCTTGCGAACAGATGTTTAATTTCATACGCCGATGGTGGCGCCATCGAACCACCCAACAAATGAATAAGGACGTGTGTACTATCATCCGCCGCGATCAGGCCGCATACACTGATGCGCACCTTCAGAAAATTGCCGGCTTAACGCGAAGCTATTTGGAAGGATTCGGCAGCGCTTCAGTAAGCAGGACACGTGAATTGGATGCTCGCCTCCGCACTCGCCATCAAGAGGCCCGGCGGCGCAACGATCAGGCCGAACTCAGTGCTGCCAGCCTCGCCATTATTTATCGGCGTGCTACCGCTGTCGGGGAGGCCGCGACGCCAGCACGCGACGCGGTCGATGAGTTTCTTGAATGTTGGCCAGATACGGAATGACAATGCCCTGAGTGCCAAATGCGGTATTCGTATGGTCGCCCGACGTCATCAATTTGCGTGCGCGAAGTAACGCTAATTCAGTAACCGTGTGGGCGAGCCGGCCAGCCAGGCAATAATGTTGTCTATCGCTTGGCCGTATCCTTTGGCGTAATTTTCCCGCATCACATAGCCGGTATGGCCGGTCAGCAATGCATTGGGTGCCGCGCGCAGCGGGTGTTCGGACGGCAGTGGCTCGATCGCATAGACGTCGAGGCCAGCCCCGGCGATGGTGCCATTTTCCAGCGCCTTCACCAGTGCATCTTCATCGACGATCGGACCGCGTGAAGTATTAACAAGGTACGCGGTTGGTTTCATTAATGCCAGCTCATCGGGCCCGAGTAAGCCGTGGGTACGCTCGCTCAGGACGAGGTGGATGCTGACAATATCTGACGTTGATAGTAGTGTATCGCGCGCCACCCAAGTGACGTCGTATTCCTCGCAGCGTGCTTGGGTGAGGTTCTCACTCCAGGCCTGAACATTCATGCCGAAAGCCCGCGCCACGTGTGCTACCTGCACACCGAGTTTGCCGAGTCCTAGAATGCCGAGTGTTTTGTGCTTCAGTCCGCTGGACATAGCGGCTTGCCAGCCACCGCGGTGCATGGTGTCATTTTCGAGCGGCAGTTGTTTAACCAGTGCCAGGATCAGTGCCCACGTATGTTCGGCAGCCGGATAGCCGAGCATCTGGGTACCGCAGACATCGACACCGCGTGTGCGCGCCGCGGTCATATCGATTGCAAGATTACGCATGCCCGTGGTCACCAGAAGACGTAACTTCGGCAATCGGGCGAGAACCGCACTTGGGAAGGCAGTGCGCTCGCGCATCGCTACTACTATTTCAAAAGTGCTAAGCGCTTTGACCACATTGTCCTCATCGCCTAGATGGTAATCGAATGTGTCAATGCTGACTGTTTCGCCGAGCAACGACCAATCTGCCACCGCCAAAGCGATACGCTGATAGTCGTCCAGTATGGCGAGCTTCAATGGAAGTGTAATGGTTCGCGTCAGCGCGAACGAAGGCGCGGATCGAGTACGTCGCGCAGACCATCGCCGAATAAATTGAATCCAAAAACAGCGATGGTGATTGCGAGTCCGGGAAAGATCGGTACCCACGGAGCGCTTTCGGCAAACTCTGCGGCTCCGCCCGTCAGCATCAGGCCCCACGCCGGAGTCGGTTCTTGTACGCCCATACCAAGATAAGAGAGGGACGCTTCAAGCAGGATCGCCTGACCGACGAAGGTGGTCAGCATGATCAGATAAGGCGCCATGACGTTGGGTATCATATGGCGCATGATGATGCGCAAGTGGCTGAAGCCGAGTGCCCGCGCCGCATCCACGTAAGGAATTTCCCGTATTGCCAGTGCGCTAGAGCGCACCACCCGTGCGCATTGCGGGATGAACGGAATGGTAATCGCGATAATGACATTGACTGTACTTTTGCCCAAAATCGCAACCACTGCGAGCGCCAGCACGATCAGGGGGAATGCCATCACGATGTCCACCAGGCGCTGGCATATGATGTCAAAACGCCCGCCAAAATAAGCACTCGCGACACCAAGAACTAGACCACCGGTGGCGCCGATAAACGCGGCCGTGAAGCCGACGAATAGCGCCGTACGGGCGCCGTAGATGATCCGCGTTAAGATGTCACGTCCATACTCATCAGTGCCCAGCCAGAATTCGGCACTGGGTGGGGACAGTTGATGCATCCACGACGCATGCTCGGGTTCATAGGGCGACAGAAAGTTCGCGAAGATTGCTGCCAGCACCATGATCAAGACCACGAACCCGCCCGCCGAAGCAAGCGGCTGTTGACGAATGAGATCCAGCACACGCCGATAAGCTGGTTTGCTAAGTGTGTCCATGTCACCAATTGAATCTATTGAAGTCATAGGCAGCGTCTTTAGGCGTAACGGATTCTTGGATCTAGCCAAGCGTAGACGAGGTCCACAATAAAATTGGTCAGCACGGCGATCAACACCACCAGCATCACCAGTTGCTGGGTCATCGCGAAGTCTTGCGCTTGTACCGACTCGACGAACAATTTTCCTATACCGTTGAGGTTAAACACCTGTTCTGTCACGACCAGCCCACCCATTAAAAAGGCAAATTCAATGCCGATGATGGTCAGAACCGGCAACATTGCATTTTTCAGTGCGTGCCGGTTGATGATGATTCTCTCTATCATGCCTTTGGCGCGGGCCGTGCGGATATAGTCCTCGCGTAGTACCTCAAGCAATGCTGAGCGCGTCATGCGAGTAGCGACCGCGGAATATCGGTAGCCCGTCGCGACCGCGGGCCAGATCAATTGGGCCATATTGGACAGAGGGTCCTCAAACAGAGAAACGTATTCAATAGGCGGCATCCAAGGTGTGCCTGTGAAATACTGGGTGCCGATAAGCAAACCCAGGATAATCAGGATGCCAAGCCAAAAAGAGGGCATGGCAATCCCGGCGATGCTGAAGGATCGAACCACATAGTCGATCCAGGTGTCCTGCTTGATCGCTGAGATCACACCGAGAGGGATCGCGATAATTACTGCCACCAGCGTTGCCATGATGGCAACCTGTAATGATAGTTCGAAACGGTGGCTGATCTCCTCGGTGACAGGTTTACCTGTCCACATGGAATCGCCAAGGTCCCAGGTTACATAACCCGCTATGAAATCGAAGAACTGGTGATATAGAGGGTCAGCCAGGCCGAGTTTCTCACGACAAAGTTCGATCTCCGCCTCGTCGACGTAAAGGCCGGCGCCGGCAAGACGCACTTCGCAGACATCTCCGGGAATCGCCCGGAGCAGGAAGAAGACAAGAACCGCTGCGCCAAGAAGCGTCGGCAGAATCAGCAACAGGCGTTTGGCAATGTACTTGTGCAAGTTCGTACCGCTAAAGAGCGCACCGCCCGTCGTCTAGTGACGACGGGCGGCAGTTAACGTTGGCCCGCACACGTGTGCGGGCAGTTAATGGTGTCCGATCAACGATCCAGCCAGATCTGATCCAATGACTGGTTCAGGTAGTGGCTGGGTGCAATTTTCCATCCTTTTACATAAGAGCGATGGGGATTGATCTTGTACCACCACAGAGTCAGGTTGGTGCCAGCCGTATCGATGGCTTCCTTCTCTAACTCACGCATGATCGCCCGTTGCTGATCGGCCGTCTCAGCTCGGAGGAGGCGGCCATAGATGGCATCCAGCTTTGCATTCTCACAACCAGAATAGTGGTTGCCTGCGCTACAAAGGAACTTACTCACGTCGGCAATCGGGTTGACGACGGACTGGCAGTTGAAGTCAATCGAAACGTCGAAGTCGTATTTCTTGCGCAACGTCGCGTAGAACTGCGGTGACGGCTGCACTCGTTGTTTTGGCTTCAAACCTACCTGGCGCCACTGATCAACCAGCCAGGTGCCCACCACCTTATAAGGCTGATCGACGCCCCTGTTGTTGAAGGAGAACTCTAGTCCTTCAGCGCCGGCTTCCTTGAGCAGTGCTCTAGCCTTGGCTCGGCTGGCTTTAATGTCCCTGGAGAACCCTGTCAGCTGCTCTAGCTCATCACTGGTCGCCGCCAACGGATGGGAGGGATAAACGATACCGCCCGGTGTTTTGACGATGGCAATGTTGGATAGGTACTTCGAAGCTTCGTAGCGGTCAACGGCCAGGGTCAGTGCATGACGAACGCGTTTGTCGTCAAATGGCTTGTTTCTGGTGTTGGTGGTAAACATCAGCACGCAGTTCCAGTCGGACTCCTGTACTGTGATCTTGTCACCAAGCGCATTCACCAGGTCATCACGTGCCTTGGGCGGAAAGCCTCTGAACTCAATCGCAGCCCTGTCACCGCGAATGGCTTGCAGGCGCACCGACATTTTGGGAGCGGATATCGCCTTATAACCATCGAGGTAAGGTTTGCCTTCATGGTGATAATTCGGATTGCGTTTGCCTGACACATGAGAACCGGCGATGTGCTCGACAAAAATAAACGCACCCGAGCCATTGATATTTTTCTTGTGCCACTCGTAACCGTGGGTATCGAGGTCTTTCTTGCTGTAGATGAAGTTGAACGGCATGGCAACCGCGGGCAAAAAGGCACCTGAGGGAAAGTTCAGCGTAAAGACGAGTGTGGTCGCATCGGGTGCTTCGACCGATTTGACCATCTTGAACATTGCCTTGCGATTACTCGCGACACCCTTCGGCGGAAAGATAACCTTGTCGAAGGTCGCTTTGATGTCGGCCGAAGTGAGCGGTGTGCCATCGTGAAATTTAATGTCGCTGCGGATCTTGAACGTATATTCCGTACCACCCTTAGCACCACCAGGTACGTTGCCTTCGCAGGCGTCGCATAAAAAGTCCGTCGGGTCAGCAGGGTTGTCCGGGTTCACCCGGATCAACAGGCTGTAGAACGGCCGGATCGGATGGATCATGCCGAAGGTAGACTCGATATGCCCGTCGTAAGACGGAATCTTGCTGCCCACGACAAAGTTTAATACGCCCCCCTTCTTGGGGGCCGCGACCGCAGTAGTTACAGCGCCCAGAGCAAACGCTATACCGACGACCGCAGCGATGCCCTGCTTAAATAAGCTGGATTTCATAGCTTGTTATCCTCCTTTAGATTACTGATTTTCTGTACTTCATTGGGTAATTTGAACCAAATTGATGATCAATGCACGTGAATTTAGCGAAAATCTAAGCCTCTCGATGATCAGATCACTGCACCGAGGGTAGGGGACCATTGATTTCTTTAGTTTATTGGTGGCTATTGGACTTGACTGCAAGCAACCCAGTGTCCTTTGGTGGTTTCGCGAAATGTGGGTGTGTCACGACGGCAGCTGGCTACCGCGAGTGGGCAGCGGGGATGAAAAACACAGCCACTCGGCGGATTGATCGGGCTTGGAACCTCACCCTTGATAACTGAATGTGCACGTTCTGCTTCTGCACGGGGGTCCGGGATCGGCACCGCGTCGAGCAAGGCGCGTGTGTAGGGGTGGGTCGGGTGGTCGAATAACTCGTTGCCTTCGGCGAGTTCTACAAGCTTGCCGAGGTACATCACCGCGACACGGTTGGAGATGTGGCGCACGACACTGAGATCGTGGGCAATGAAGAGGTAGGTCAGGTTGAACTGCTCACGCAGGTCTTCGAGCAAATTGATGACCTGCGCCTGGATCGCCACGTCCAGTGCGGAAACCGCCTCGTCACAAATGATAAATTCCGGGTTAAGTGCGAGTGCCCGTGCAATTCCAACGCGCTGGCGCTGGCCACCGCTCATCTCGTGGGGATAACGGTCGGCAAACTTTGGATCTAGTCCACACACCGACAGCAGTTCGCGTATTCGCTCATTACGTTTTACCGCGTCACTGATGATGCCGTGTACACGCATCGGCTCATCGAGCATCGTTCCGATCTTCATACGTGGGTTGAGAGAACTGTATGGGTCTTGAAATATGACTTGAATTTTTTCGCGCATCGGCACTAGTTCTTTCTGTGACAACTGCGTCAGGTCGCTACCCTCGAAGAAAATTCGACCGGCAGTGACTTTTTCGAGTTGCAAGATACAGCGCCCGATAGTGGTCTTGCCGCAGCCGGATTCGCCGACTAGACCTAGGGTTTCGCCTTTTTTGATCTGGAAGGAGACGCCATCAACCGCTTTGATTTGCGCAACAGTGCGCTGGACAATGACGCCTTCGGTGACCGGGAAGTGCATCTTCAGGTCCTGAATGTCGACAAAACTGCTCGATTGTTCCTTATGCGGTTCCTCTCGAAGGGCATTGGATTGCTGCTCGGCGGGCATGCCGGTGAGAAAGTCCGACCTCTGGTGTTCGCCAACCTTGTCCGAACTATTCATGAGGCATTCTTCAATTGGTTAATCTCATTCGCTCGCCAACAGGCAGAGACATGGATATCCCCGACCCGGTCCAACGGTGGAACCTCGCTCGCACAGCGATCGATTGCGAACCGGCAGCGTGGCCGGAACGCGCAGCCGCTATCAAGACGTGTGAGGTCAGGGGGTTGACCATCGATTGGGACCAGGCGGGTGCCTCGGGCTTGATCCATCCGCGGCACTGAGGCGAGCAGGCCCAACGTATACGGATGATGTGGCTGGTGATAGATCTGGTGGGCACTGCCCATTTCGATGACCTTGCCGGCGTACATGACGTTTACCCGGTCGGCATAACGGGCAACGACGCCAAGATTGTGCGTGATCACCACCAGTGCCACCCCAAGGCGATTGGTGAGATCCTTCATCAATTCTAGAATCTGGGCCTGGATGGTGACATCTAGCGCGGTGGTTGGCTCGTCTGCAATGATCAGTTTTGGTTCGCAACTCAAGGCGAGTGCGATCATCACCCGCTGGCGCATACCGCCACTCAGGTGGTGGGGATACTGTGACAAACGCCGCTCTGGCTCAGAAATACCGACCATCTCAAGCAACTCCGCAGCACGGCGGTGTGCTTTGTCACTGGTCAGGCCAAGGTGGTGTTGCATAGTTTCGGTCAGTTGTACACCGATCGAGAGAACTGGGTTGAGCGAAGTCATCGGTTCTTGAAATACCATGCTGATTTCTCGCCCGCGAACGCGACGGATTTCTGTGTCACTTATCTCAAGCAGATTTTTCCCCATAAAATTGATCGTGCCGCCAACAATTTTCCCCGGCGGCCATGGGATCAGGCGTAGGATGGATAGTGCACTGACGGATTTTCCGCAACCGGATTCTCCAACGACAGCGAGCGTCTCGCCCTCTTCGACATCAAAGGTGACATTGTCAACAGCCTGAACGATTCCGGTTGAGGTGAAGAACCGTGTGGTGAGGTTGCGGACTTCTAACAGTTTGGCCATGGTCCTGTGTTTGCGTCGTATTGTTTATGGAACGGCATAAGGCTATCAGTTATTTTCGGCCCACTTCTTCTCAAAGTCCCACACCTTGGTAAAGCCCATTAAATGGGAAAAATCGTCGAAGTCGTGTAGCGGCGTCGTGAGGCCGTGGCTTGAGCCGGTGTTGCTTAGGTGGCGGTAGACGGACTCGACTGCGGCACCCATAGCAAGGAAGCCAGTGCCGGGAAAGATAGCGATCTGGTAGCCGATTTCGCGCAGTTCATTTGCTGACAAGACTGGTGTTCGCCCACCGTCGACCATGTTCGCGAGCAATGGTTTGTCTATGCTGCGGCAGATGCGTTCCATCTCATCGATGGATTCGGGAGCTTCTACAAACACCACATCGGCACCGGCGTCCGCAAAGGCCTGACCGCGGTGGATGGCATGATCGATACCGTGCTGTGAACGGGCATCGGTGCGTGCGATGACCAGAAAATCATCACTTTCCCGTGCACTGACTGCGACGTTTATCTTGGCGAGCATGTCTTCTAGTGCGATGACGCGGCGTTGCGGTGTGTGACCACACTTTTTTGGATATTCCTGATCTTCCAACTGTATAGCGCAGGCGCCGGCGCGCTCGTAGCCGCGCACCGTGTGATCGACATTGAGCAGACCGCCGTAGCCGGTATCGCCATCAGCAATTAATGGCGTCTTTGTGGCTAACGCGATCTTCCCAACCCGATCAACCATCTCGGTGTAACTGGCGAGGCCCGCATCCGGCAGACCCAAACTAGAAGCGACAACGCCGTAGCCCGTCATATAAATCGCGGGGAACTCAAACCGATCGGCGAGCCGTGCCGAGATCAGATCGAACACACCCGGCGCGGTGATGAAGTCGCCAGAGCGTACACGCGTGGCCAGTGTGGTGCCTTTATTGCTCATTGTTAATTGTCTTGTTAATGCCTGATAGCAGCAGCGCTAGCCGCGCGCTTTTCAAGGCGATCCGGTGCTTGTGTCACGCATAGTGACAAATTCTGATGGCTTGCCGCAACTGTGGGGGCTTCGGGAATAGCGCTTTGTCGTGCTCAGAATCTCAAAGATAGGTTGGTCGGCCCCGTGTGGGGATTGCGGTTTATTCGGAGAGCAGTCTACGCAGTTCAGGGCCAACCGTGGCGGGTGTGTCGAGCACCGTGGTGCCCGCGCCTTCCAGAGCAGAGCGTTTGGAGGCATACGAACCGTGGGTTCCCATTACGATTGCGCCAGCGTGGCCCATGCGTTTTCCCTCTGGCGAAGCCGCTCCAGCGATGAACGAGACAGTCGGTTTGCTCATTTCCCTGATGTAATCAGCCGCCTCTTCTTCCATGCTACCGCCGATTTCGCCAACGATTACGACCGCACGGGTATCCGGATGGCGGTCTAGTGTTTCAAGCGCATCGCGAGTGGTGGTCCCGATGATCGGATCGCCGCCAATGCCGATGAAAGCGGAAATACCGAGTCCCACTTCAACAATTTTGAGGCATATCAGGGTGCCCAGACTGCCGCTGCGCGATATAACACCACCGCCACCGGGGCGGAATACACGTTCATTGAAAGCTGGCATGAAGCCGACAAAGTTCTCGCCGGGCGTAACCAGGCCGGCCGTATTCGGACCGATCACCTGACAATGCGCTTCTTTTGCCGCGGCCAGAAAATACATGACATCATGCACTGGCACATGTTCTGTAAGGCACACGATCTTGCCAATGTTGCCGTCGATGGCATCCAGAACAGCCGCTTTCACCCGCAGGGGAGGGATAAACAGAACCGTGGCCTCGAGTGTGGTTGAAAGGGCGGCTTCTTTTGCGGAAGCGAATATTGGCACACCGCAATGGATCGTACCGGCTTTTTTGGGGCTGACGCCAGCGTCGATCTTCGTGCCGTACTCGATCATCCGTTCGCTCCAGAATGTACCTTGCTTGCCAGTCATGCCCTGTACCAGGACCCGCTCGCCGGCCTGAATAATCATTGCGCAGCCACCACGGCGGCTTTGACCGCATCATCCATAAGGTCGTATGGCTCGAGTGCAAGTCGCTCGCGTACCATCGCGACTGCGGCGTCTTCTCCAGTACCGTGGATCGTGAAGAAAACCGGTAGCGTTGGCTTGCGTGCTTGCCAGGCTGTAACAATGCCATCGGTCATCACATCGGTGCGCGCGAACGCGCCACACAAATTAACCAGCAAAGATTTGACGTTCGGATGCGATAGCACCAGTTCCAGCGCCGCTTCACCCAGTGTGTAAGCCTCGCCACCGATTTCGAGAAAGTTTGCCGGTTGGCCGCCGTAATGACGCACGGCATCCATTGTTGTCATTGTGAGGCCAGCACCGTTCGCCAGGACGCCGACGCTGCCGTCGAACTCTATGAAACGCAGGCCCAGTGACTGGCCACGCACTTCGAGCGCGGTCAGTGGTTCCGGTCTGCCCTTCCGGTTCAGTTCAGTCTGGCGCACAAGCGCCGAGTCATCCAGTGTGAACTTGCAGTCCAGCGCGACCACGGCATTGTCGTCGGTGATTGCGAGCGGGTTGATTTCCAGCAACTCTGCGTCGTTGTCGACGTAGGCTTGGTAGAGTTGCTGAAGTGCATCACACACTGGTGCGAGCGCGGCGGCGGGAACGGAGGGTGTGACCAGTGCTTCGAGCGAGGCATTATCGATGCCTTTGCGTATGTCTATTGGCAGTCGTGCCAGATCGTCAGGAAATGCCTCGATGGTTTCCTCTATGTCTATGCCACCGCGGCTGGAAAACAGCAACAGCGGTCCTTGTGTGCGTTGGTCATTGACGATGGCTGTGTATAACTCAGTGGCCACTGATACCCTGGCTTCGACCAGCAGCGTGTTCGCGCGGTAACCAGCGATGTCCATTCCCAGCAGTTGGTCGGCGACATCATGCACCGCGCTGCTTTGATCAACCGTCACAATTCCGCCTGACTTACCGCGCTTTCCTGTCGGCACTTGAGCCTTGATAACGCAAGTGCCGATGCGGCGTACTGCATCCACGGCTTCACTGGCAGTGCTTACCAGTTGACTGGTCGGCACAGTGATTCCGGCGGCGGCCAGTAATGTTTTAGCCGCGTGTTCTTCAAACAGCATCGGATTATTTTCCGTACTTCGTCCAGTGCTGGCCGAACAACTCTTCCTCAGACGGACGGTCCTCAGAGACTGTGTGAGAGAGGTGCGTAATGTTGATGAAGTGCCGATAGTTCAGATTTTCAGAGATACTGTTGCCGCCCCAGGTGCCGCAACCCATACTGAGTGTGAAATTTAGACCATTATCAAAGCTGCCGCCGTTGCCAAAAGTATGCGCTTGGTTGACGAGTACCCGAACCACATCAATTGATTCTGCAAGATGCCGCGCATTGGCCGGGTCCGCCGTGTGAATGCCGCAGGAGTGGCCTTTGCCTTGCACTTTGAGGATGTCACGAATCAGGCTGATCGCATGGTCAAAGTCTCTCGCCCGGTACAGCGTGAGCACAAGTGACAGTTTCTCATCGGCAAAAGGCGAATGCTTATCAAAGCGACTTTCTTCGACCATGAAAAAACGTGCATTCTCAGCACTGGTATCGAGGCCAATGCGCGTCGCAAGCACCGCCGCGTCCTTGCAGATGAGATCACGGTTGAGTTTATCGTCCTGCCAAAGGCTGTTTTGGATCTTACGTCGTTCGTCAGCATCTGCGAGGTAGCCGCCGACCTGTTGCAGGGCCGTGACCATGTCGGCATAAACGCTGTCGAGCAGCACCAGTGAATTTTCAGATGAGCACGAAGTTGAGTTGTCAAATACTTTCGACATGCTCACTTTGGCGGCGGCATCGTGGAGGTCTGCTGTACTGTCAATAATTACGGGCACGTTACCGGCGCCGACACCGATGGCTGGTGTGCCACTGCCGTAGGCTGCGCGCACGTTTTTCTGTGAACCGGTAGCGACGACCATGTCAGCCTGCTTCATCAGCGACTGGGTCAATGCGCGGGACACGGGCTGCGGCAGTACTTGAACCAGATCGATGGGCGCACACACTTCTGACAGTGCTTTACGCATCAACTTAACGGTGGCCGATGTTGCACGCCAGCACCCCGGTGGTGGCGCGATGATAACGGCATTGCCGCCTTTGACCGCCATCATGGCTTTGTTGACGGGTGTTGCTGCGGGATTCGTCGATGGGGTGATCGCCGCAACTACGCCGACAGGCTTCGCATAGCGGGCAATGCCAGTTTTGGCGTCATCATCGAGCAGACCAACGCTGCGAACACGCATCAGATCGCGCAACGTGCCAAAGGTCTTGCGCTGGTTCTTGGTGATTTTATCGCTGACGTTGCCTAGGCCGGTTTCGCGGACCGCCGTTTCTGCGAGCGCCTGGGCGTGCTCAGGTCTATAAACGGACCACGCCAGTGCGGTAACCGTCTCGTCGACGCGCGCTTGGTCGGCATGACTGAAGGCGTCCATCGCACGACGTGCCCGCTCAATGAGGCGTGCGACAGTATGTTCTACATTGGTCAGTTGATCGACAGCCTCAGCGTCCATAGGAATGTTTTCTAAAACCGCAGCGCGATTGAGTGTTGGTTAGTGGGTCGCAGCTGGCAAGCGTCGGTGCGATTTGCGTGGCGTCATCATCGCGCTAAAGGTTACCTTGCCAGTCGGGTGCTGATTCATTAGCTGCCACGACGCAGGTTGCGGGCATTGCAACGGCGGCACTGGCGGATTTCTACTGCGCCACTGCCAAAACTCGACTTGACCTCCACAACGCGATAATCATGAACCCCGATCATACATAGTAAGCGGCCGACCGACGCCGGAATGGGCACCCCTTTGTGTTGCGCCTGGGGCGGTCGTTCCGCCATAACATTGCCCTCAATGTAGGCGAGTGCACGCAGCCTTGTCAGGGAATGTTACTCCAAATCGCAGTCACAGCAGGAGTAATTCGACCAGCTATTGACAGGCATGCAGTAAAACGTGAAGGTCAGCGCGCCGCCAGGGCCCGCGAGCGCTGGCCAAAGACGGCCATCATCACAATGGCCAGCAAAATTAGTGCGCCGCCTGTGAGGGCCGCGAAGGTTGGTGCCTCACCCACTCCGACCCATACCAGAATCGGGCCAACAATCACTTCAATCAATGATAGCAACGTCAGTTCAACGGCCGGTAAATGTCGTGAACCCGCCGTATAAAACATAAAACCGAGCCCGACCTGGAAAACACCGAGACTGACGCTCAAGCCAAGGTCACGCGCGCTGAGAATCAGGGAATCGGTTTGTACAATGACACCTGTGAGCGCGAACAGAGATGCAAAAAGGCTTGCAAATAGGATCGCGGGTAGCATGTCGGCTTGCTGACGCATACGCAGCGTGATGGTTAGTCCTGCCACTCCAAGCGCCGACATGAGTGCTAAGAGTTCGCCCAATCCCCGACCGAGAGACAATTCGTCGCCTGCCATTATCGCAAGCCCGACGGCTGCAACACCCATCGCTAGTATGCTCGTCAAGGGGATGCGTTCTTGGAGTAGCACGCGGCCGAGTAGTGCAGCAAAGAACGGCGTTGCTGCCAGGATAAACAAAGCGTTAGCAACCGTGGTGCGATCGAGTGCCAGAATGAAACCTGAGAACGCAATCGACAAACATAAGCCCCCGACTACGCTGACAGCGCCGGCGCGACGAAATACGTGTAGCAGTGAACGTCGGTAGAGAAGGCCAAGCCATATTGCGTTGATGAAAAAAAGCGACAGTGACCGGTAAAACAACACCTGCCAGGCTGTTGCATCTAATATCCAACGGTAGACCAGACCGGACAGACTCCAAAAGACGCCAGCCAACAAGACCAGCGGCACGCCGACGCTACGCTTGGCGACAGGATCGGAATCCTCTGCTGGTGCTAGGCTCGTTGCAGGCAAGCTAAGCGGTCTCGATAAATTCAATCGTGATGCCGTCCGGATCACGCAGGTAGGCTACACGGTTGCCGCGATTGGGTCCTTGATCAATCGTCACAACCGGGCCAATCGGTTCTACTGCATGATGACGCGACGCTTCGATGGCGGCATCAATATCGTCGACATCATAGGCAATGTGGCTGAAGCCAGTGTCGCATGGACGTGGCCAAACACTATCGCGCGCGTCGGGACCGAGATACTGGATGAGCTCGATACTGTGACCAGGGCCCCGGACATAGGCAATCAAGACATCAGCACCCTCGACACCTGTAATGGCCTGGATCAGAGCCTGGCCACGGGGTGCCTTGGAGGTGACATCGAATCCGAGGGCATCTCGGAAGAATGCAATGCTGCGGTCGAGGTCTGAGACTGTGAAACTAGTGTGATTGGTCGCGATGACCTTGAAAGTGGACATAAATCATTGCTCCTGGCGATTATCGGTCGCGATCATGGCATGCAAGGGTGTACCGATCCAGAACTGAAACAGGGTTCGTCTTGTGTACTGATATCGTGCCCCCTATGCTTTGATCGCTACCATAGGGTACCGGTTTGGTGTGTGGTAGAGGGTAATTTTCGGAAACACAACGAGGAGAGGCGTTCAATGACACAGGATATTGTCACCATCCCGGCGCGTCGCGGCATAGCCGTGCATGTGAACAAAGGTCAGTCGATAAAGGTAATTAATACGCATGGCGAACAAGTCGTCGATACCTGGGCCTTCAATAGGGATGAGGTCACCGAGTTCATGTCAATGGAGGCGACACGGGCCACGCTACTAAAGCTAAGACCAACAGTGGGTGACAGTCTGTACAGCAACCGCCGTCGGACGATTTTGACAGTAATTGAAGACACTTCGCCGGGAGTGCATGACACACTGATGGCAGCATGCGACAACGAGCGTTACGGATTGTTGGGATGCACTGAGTACCATGACAACTGTTCGGATAATCTGCGGGCCGGCACCCGGGCGTTGGGTGTGGAAGTGCCCACCGTCCCCTCACCGCTCAACCTCTTTATGAACATCCCGTGGAATGACAGCGGTGAGTTGGCCTTTGAAGCACCGCTGAGCCGCCCAGGAGACCACATCGTATTGCAGGCCGAGATGGATGTGGTGGTTGCGTTCTCTGCCTGTCCCCAGGATATCTTGCCGATCAACGGACGTCATAGCCCGCCAACTGAAGCTCACTATCAGCTCCTCGCTTAGCACGTCACGGCCAGCGCGACTCAGTACGTTTCGATCGTCGCGGCGGGGGTAAACAGAATCTTACCGTGACGCGCATCGCGGCCGGCGTGTGCCAGCGCAACTTCAACCTGTTCGAGAGAATAGGTCGCTTCAATCGGCGCTACAATCGTGCCATCCATGATCAAAGCGGCGACTTCGGCGTAGATCGCTTCTACATCCTGGCGAGAGCCCTTTGTGAGATGGTTCACCAACCAGAAGCCGCGCAAGCTGATGTCACGGACAATTGCCTCAGTTGGCGTGATCATACAAGGCTGACCACTTAAGAATCCGTAATTCACCACCATGCCTCCGTCTGACAAGCTCTGAGCAAGATGCAGGCAGGCCTCTCCACCAATGGCATCCATCGCCAGTGACAAAGATGCCTCGCCAACTTCGTTGCGCACGCGATGCGCAAGGTCCTCACCGTCGAGCAGCACCAGATCGCCGCCGAGCGCAGTAATCGGGCCAACTGCAGATTCTCGTCGTACCACGTTCACTGTTCGAATGCCGCGAGCACGAGCGAGTCGAACGATGTGACAACCGACAGCGGAATTTGCAGCGTTTTGAATAATCCAGTCGCCTTGATTTAGTTGTACGTAGTTGCTGAGCAGCAACATCGCTGTCGGCGGATTAACTTTCATCATCGCTGCTTGTAGCGGGTCGAGGTTGTCATCCACGGGGATCACGTTTTGTGCCGCCGTAAGTACCTGTTCCGCCCAGTTTGTGCGCCCGAGAAGCATCACTCTTTGTCCATTGCGCAGCCCTGCCACTGCTTCACCAGTGGCGATGATCCGACCGGCGGCCTCAACGCCTAGCCGCGCGGGTAAATGCTTGGGGCCCGGGTAGCGTCCTTCGATAATGAGAAGATCGGCAGGGTTGATCGAACATGCTTCGACGGCGACGAGCACCTCGTTTGCTGCCGGCAGTCCGGGAGGCGGTACGTCGATACACTGACACACTTCATGCGGTGGACCATAGCGATCGAATTGGATGACTTTCATTGGAATATTCCACTCCTTGGACCGGCGCTGATGCGCTTAGCGGTTTCACTAGCCGTACCCATCTTAAGTGATTCACAGACTTACTGCCGCTGTCGCAGTGGCAGGTGACCGGACTGTGGCGAAGGACTAGAATGAGTGTCTTGGTGAACAACTCGTCGTACCGGAATAAAGGTCGGCGCGCATGGAGTGGCCAATGGAACTTTCCGAAGCGCAACTGACTCACTTCAATGAAGAGGGCTTTCTTTTCTTTCCCGAATGGTTCTCGAGCGAGGAGGCCGCCCTCTTACTGGGTGCGGCGCAGTCTGTCTACCAACTCGATCGGGAAGAAGTCGTGCGTGAGGCAAGCGGCCCAGCACGAACGGCATTTGCTGCGCACACATACAACGAAGCCTTTTCCCGTCTCGGCCGGCACCCGCGCTTGATTGGACCGGTTGTCCAGATTCTGGGGGAGCCGGTTTACATGCATCAGTACAAGGTCAATGCGAAGGCTGCTTTCGATGGTGAAGTGTGGCAATGGCACCAGGATTTTGGAACTTGGCATCGCGACGATCAAATGCCCGAGCCACGGGCCATGAACATTGCGTTATTCCTCGATGAGGTCACGCCGGCCAACGGCCCACTGCTCTTTATTCCTCGTAGCCACAAGGGTGGCACGCTGCCCGCCGGTCACGATATCGAGACCACGTCCTATCCGCTGTGGACACTTGATCGGAAGACGGTGTCCGAACTTGCACGCGCAGGCGGTGTCGAGGCCCCTCTCGGGAAGCCAGGGTGTGTGGTGATGTTCAATAGCAATCTGGTACATGCCAGCCCACCAAATATCAGCCCGTTTGGCCGCACGATTGTTTATCTCAGTTTGTGTGCTGTTTCGAATCACATACGACGCTACAAGCGCGCCGAATACATTGCCCATCGGGATTTCACGCCAATCGAGCCTCTCGCGGACGATTGTTTGTTGCAGATGGTGGCTGAGCAGCACTTTGCTGAAGCGTCCTAACCATGCCTTTTGCTCTGCTCAAGTAGATCCCCGGCAGTGGTTGAGTGCCAGATCGAAAAGGTCGAAGTTACGTAGCACACGCTGTGATGGGGATAGCGTTGCTGGTTGACTCAAAATGAGCGGTACGCGCTGCTCAGAGATTCCGCCATGCGAGCGTAGCGGTACATCGAGCCCAGACAAGTCGTGATGTTCCGGACAGGTGCCGATCACCTGCCCGCGACTAGAAACGACGTTGAGATCTCCGATACGATCGACCGGCAACTCAAACTGCTGTGCGGCACTCTCTGCTGTAAGTACCGTTTCAATGCCTGCTAGTTCCTTAATGGCAGCCGCTGCGACATTGCGTTGGTCTTGTTGACAGTAGACCGATGCGAAAGAACCAAGTGCGCCGTGATGCACAACGTACGGGTCAGTGATCGGCAGAATCACCTTGAACAGGTTTTGGCCAAAATGCTGATCGAGAAACGACTGCAAGTAAATCACATCGGGGTTGCCAGCGTTAGTGTGCTTGGCGTTCATGCCGTGGTCGGCGGTGATCGCGACGAGCGCCCCGTGGCTGTCGAACGCCGCCCAATATTTGTCCATCATTGCGTAAAAGGCGTTGGCGTCGGCACTACCCGGCGCATGCTTGTGCTGAATGTAATCAGTGGTTGAGAGATACAGCACATCTGGTGATATCGTCTCCATCAACATGGCGCCGGCTGCAAATACGAACTCCGACAGATCGGCACTGTAAACCGATGGCACAGACCGACCTAGCTGATCAGGTATCGCCTCGATACCGTTGCTTTCGAGTGTCGCGTGATCTGCCCGCTCGGCTGAAAAACACACTGCCCCGGCCTCGCCGAAGCGAAGTCCAGCGCCAAGCAGGTTGCGTAACTTGTCCTTGGCTGTGACGATGGCGACGCGCAGGCCGGCATCTTGAAATGCCGTGAATAGGGTCGGCGCGCGCAACAAATGCGGTTCGTTCATCATGATCTCGCGGTTTTGTGAACGGTCAAAGAAATAATTGCCACAAATACCGTGAACTGCAGGGGGGACGCCGGTGACGATGGATAGATTATTGGGGTTGGTAAAGCTCGGCACGACGCAGTCGGCACGAAAGTCACTACCAGTACCACTGACGATCTGTTCAGCCCAGGGCATCAAACCGGCGGAAATGGCCCGCTCTATGTAGGCGGGCTCGGAGCCATCCACACAGATGGCAACGAGCGGTCGCGCCGGCAGTTGGTAGCGGCGTCCGTTAACGGTGACGTGCAACGCTGATTTCCTTATTCAATTTGGCGTCGACTCGGTCCATTGATCGAGCGTTTCACGCGCCGCCACTTCAGTGCCTACCGCAGTGTCATGATCCGCCCGCTTGGCAGTCAGCTCAATCACATAGCCGTTTGGATCACGAAAATAGATCGAGTCAATGAAGCCGTGATTGGAAATGCCGCGTGTCTCGATACCGGCAGATTTGCCTTTCTCAAACATCATGTGCAGTGTCTCTAAACTGACTTCGAGCGCTATATGGAGGTCAAAGTCGTGCTGCGCCTTGAAGTCAAACGGTGTGTCGGGCGCTTCGAAAAAGGCGAGAAACGAGCCGTCGGCCATTCTGTAGAAGGTGTGTAGCACGCGCGTTTCACGGGACGTTTTGGTCTGCTTTATTTCAAAGGCGTTGGCCAACGGCAGGCCAAGGAATTCCTCGTAGAAGACACGCGTCTCTTCCGAGTCTCGACAGCGGTAGGCATTGTGGTGAAGGCCTTTGATCATGGGTTTCTCCGGGCTACTCGCAGGCTGTACAAGTCAAAAAGTAGGTCCGTCATTTTACTCCCAAGAGATCGTTGCAACGACACACCAAAATTTCCGCGTCAAGGATTACAGTGACAGGCCTATGTGGTGGCCGCCATGAATGGCTGCCAGCAGATGTCGGGGCGATTGACAGTCTCCGATGCGATACAGGGTGACGTGTTCTGACAGCATCGGACCTAGGACGTCTGTCACCGTGCGCGGTGTCACAAAGATGACCTCTTCGATCGCTTCGAAAAATCGATCCTTGCCTGTAAAAACGTTGCGGCAGGTAACAACTTTGTCTCGATAATCGATGAGATCGTGGGCCACGATGATCTCGACTTCCGCTTCGTACAGTCTGCGCTGTACGCCGATCGCACTGCAATAATTGACGTTCTGCGCGATCTGGGGCCGTGGTGTGATTAGTACAACCTGTTCGAAGTCTTGCATCATCAGATCGATGACGGCATAGGCGCTGGCACCGTGGTCCATGTCAAAGAAAAGGGCGCGGCCTTTACGTGCGCGGATCCGCTTGCGCAGGACATAGGCATCGGCCGCCGTCACCGAGTCGCCGTCACTCAAGAGTGACGGTGGTGGGCGCAGCGAGGCACCGGTGGCGAGGACCACCACATCCGGCGCGCCAGCCAGAACGGTATCTCCATCGACGGGTTTGCCGAAGCGCAATTTCACGCCGAAGTGCTGCACCCGTTGGTGCTGATACTCGACAATCGCACCGACCGCGCTGCGCCCGGGCAGGGCAGCATCAAGACGCAAGCGCCCACCGGGTGACGGCGAGGCCCCATAGAGTGTGACCTGGTGGCCCCGGGCAGCTGCGACCCAAGCGGCCTCCAGCCCCGCAGGACCCGCGCCGACCACGGTGATTTGACGAGACACCGCAGCCCGCGTGAGGCTTGCCTCTGCGGAGGCTTCTCCTGGGTTCCCAAGGTACGGATTGTTGTGCTCGGCGAGTGGTTTGCCGAGGTGCACTTCACCCCAGCACCAGTTATCAAAAATCGTGGGTCGAATATCGAGCCGGCCCCTACGTGCTTTCTCTGCCCATGCCGCGTCCGCGATCAGTGCTCGTGCCATGCCAACGAGGTCGCCATAACCCTCGGCAATGACTCGCTCGGCCAGGGCCGGTGTGTTGATCCGGCCCAGTGCCATCACCGGTAAACCTGCGCTTGCGGCGCGCATGCGTTTGTGAATATCGATGAAGTGTCCGGGCCGGAAATGCAGGTCAGGAACATGAGTTTCAAGACTCAGGCTGAAGTTACCTTGACCGTAACTCAGGTAGTCAAAGTCGCCGGTCGCGGCAATCTGCCGGGTCAGTCGTTCCGCTTCGTCTGGAGAGATTCCGCCAGTGATGCCTTCGTCTCCCGGCATTTTGAGGCCGACGATAAAGTTGCGACCACAGGTTGTGCGAATTCCAGCACCG
This sequence comes from uncultured Acidiferrobacteraceae bacterium, assembly GCA_964484965.1. Classification (GTDB taxonomy): domain Bacteria; phylum Pseudomonadota; class Gammaproteobacteria; order Arenicellales; family UBA868; genus UBA11791. The sequence continues at coordinate 25,282 of CAZAHE010000011.1, forward strand.
ATATCACGCACAAAGCGAGTACGCCCTTCTACATCCCCACCGAAGACATCGTCGCGATTGTTCGACCATGGTGAAAGGAACTGGCCAATCAGATAGCCGTGAGCACCATGTAGCTCAACGCCGGCAAATCCGCAGCGCTGCAGGCGTGCAGCCGTTCTCACGTAGGCTTCAACCACCCGTTCAATCTCAAGGCTCGACATGACGTGCGGCACAGTCCAACTGAGCGCGTCCGGTTGTTCGGACACACCCATTGGTGACTTGGTTGGATGCCATAGTTGTTGGCGGCCGGGATGCCACAATTGGCCAATCAGCGCTCCGCCTGCTGCATCTACACCCTCCGCCGCGGCTCTGAAGCCGGCGTCGTTGGCGTCATCAAAGCCATTGACAATTGCCTGTTGCGCCAGCGCTTCGGGGTCGACAGCGATCACCTCTGATATGACGAGCCCGGTACCGCCTTGGGCACGCTCAACGAGAAACGAGACCCAGCGGTCGGTCACTGTATTATCGCGACCGAAATTGGTCAGCGTCGCTGCCAGTGCAACGCGATTGCGGATGACGCGCTGGGCGATCGTAATCGGAGAAAAAAGATGCGGGAATGCGCTGAAGGTCATATTCGCAGGCTTTACTCAGTTCATGTGGCGCTTAAAGCGCGTGAAGAATAGCAGAGTGCTGAGCGTCCTCATCGCATCGATTGCAATACGTGTGTCACTACAGAACTTGATAAAGTCGCGTTTTGCGTCGTCCACAAACACTGCCCGAAGCAGGTGCAGACATGGATGGCAAAGCGCTCGAGGAGGACAGCATATGAAGATTGCGGTGGTTGGAACCGGTGCGATGGGATCCGTCTACGCCGCCTTATTGGCCGATGCCGGCAACGAGGTCTGGGCGATCGACCTGTGGCAGGATCACGTAGACGCGATCAATAGGATGGGTCTGAGGCTCGAAGGGGCGAGTGGCGATCGCACGGTCAAGATCGATGCCACCAGTGACTCTAGTGATGTGGGCCACTGCCAACTGGTGATCGTTGCGACCAAAGCGGGCCAGATCGGTAGTGCAGCTGAACAGCTGCCCCAACTACTCAATGAAGACAGCGTGGTGCTGACTATTCAGAACGGGCTTGGTTCGGCAGATCGCCTGGCCGCAACCATTTCACCAGAACGGCTTCTGATTGGTGTGGCGGGCGGTTTCGGTGCTTCTTTACGGGGCCCGGGGCATGCTCATCACAACGGTATGGAACTGATTCGTCTGGGGGAGATGGTGGGCGGCATGAGTGAGCGTCTCCAGCGCATTGAACGGCTTTGGCGGGACGCGGGATTTAATGTTAAGGCTTACGAAGATATTAATCAGTTGGTCTGGGAGAAGTTCATCTGCAATGTGACCTTCAGCGGCACGTGTACGGTGTTTCATCGCAAGGTCTCCGAGGTAATGAATGATCCATTGACCTGGCGAATTGCCATTGCCTGTGGCCTTGAGGCGTATCAGGCTGGCGTTGCTCGTGGGGTGTATTTTTCCTTCGACGATGCGGAAGCATATATCACCAAATTCGGGCAAGGGTTGCCGGACGCGCGGCCTTCGATGTTGCTGGATCATCTCGCTAAGCGACGGTCCGAGATCGATGTGATCAATGGCGCTGTGCCGACGGTGGCGGCCGAAGTCGGCACCCACGCGCCTTATAACGAAGTGGTGACGGCTTTGGTTAAAGCAAGGGAGGCTGAGTTCTCCTGAAACATCTGACCTTGTGCGCCTGCGGCGCCTGCTTTGTGGGAATCATCGGTCACGCGACCAGCGAATTTGTTGCCGTCCTTTCTGCAACCCGCCGCGCAGAAGTCTCTGTATGGTGTTTTATGATTGGTGGTCTCTCGCTGCTGGCGGTGTCGCTTGCACTGAAAAGTACCCGTAACCTGATTCAGCCCTTACGAGAGCGCGGGCTGCAGGTCGTGCTGTTGGCGGTTTCGTTATGCTTGATCATGAAAATCAAAAGGGGATGTGCACATGAATGACATGGTGCGATCACAAATGTTTATCAATGGTGAATGGGTACCGCCGGCCGGGAAAGATTACTTCGAATCTTTTAATCCCTATACCGGTAAGCCGTGGATGATGGTTGCTCGTGGAGATGCTGAAGATGCCGACCGCGTTGTGGAAGCTGCTTGGCAGGCATTTAACAACCCACAATGGCGCGATTTGACGGCCAGCGCGCGCGGTCACCTGCTGCGGCGGCTCGGTGATTTGATCGCGGAGCATGCCGAGCATCTGGCACGGACCGAGGTGCAGGACAACGGCAAACTGTTTGCCGAGATGCATCTGCAGCTTTGTTACACGCCCCAGTGGTACTACTACTATGGTGGTCTGGCTGACAAGATCGAAGGATCGGTCTTGCCGATTGAGAAGCCCGATACTTTTACTTTCACCTGCCACGAACCGCTTGGTGTTTGTGTTGCCATCATCCCATGGAACTCACCTTTGTTTCTGACAGGTTTCAAGATTGCACCGGCTCTGGCTGCGGGTAATACGGTGATCATCAAGCCATCCGAATACACCTCTGCTTCAGCGTTAGAGTTCGTCAAGTTAGTCGAAAAAGCCGGCTTTCCCAAGGGAGTGGTCAACGTAGTGACGGGCTATGGCAAGGAAGTTGGCGAAGCGTTGATCACGCATCCGAAAGTGGCCAAAGTCGCGTTCACCGGCGGTTCGGCAAGTGGCCGCCACGTCTACAGCCGTGCAGCGGAATCGTTAAAGAAAGTTAGCCTTGAACTCGGCGGTAAGTCGCCTAATATCGTGTTCGACGATGCCAAGCTTGAAAATGCTGTCAAGGGCGCGATCTCCGGTATTTTTGCTGCTACTGGCCAGACCTGTATTGCGGGATCGCGCTTGCTGGTGCAAAAAAGCATACACGACGAATTTGTCGATAAACTGGTGGCTTTCGCCCAGAGCGCGAAGATGGGTGACCCAATGTCCGAAGAGACCCAGGTCGGACCGGTCACTACCTGGCCGCAGTATGAAAAAGTGCTGGGATATCTTGATGTTGCCCGTGATGAGGGGGTTAATTGCGTACTCGGTGGTGCCAAGGCAGAACGCCCCGAGTGTGGTGAGGGCTGGTTCGTCGAACCGACGATCTACACCGGGGTCAGTAATCAGATGCGCATTGCGCAAGAAGAAGTGTTTGGCCCGGTGCTGTCGGTGATTCCCTTTGAAGACGAAGAAGAGGCGATCAGCATTGGCAATGATGTGGTCTTTGGATTGGCAGCGGGTATCTGGACGGAGAGCATTCGCCGGGCAATGGCGGTTTCAAAGCGCTTGCAAGCGGGCACTGTGTGGGTCAACATGTACCGCGCGCTGAGTTATATGGCCCCGTTCGGCGGTTACAAGCAATCTGGTCTGGGGCGAGAGAATGGACAGGATGCTATTCGCGAATACATGCAGACCAAGTCCGTTTGGATCTCTACATCTGAAGACGTTCCCAATCCCTTTGTCATGCGCTAGTGCCCGAACTTCGGCCGGGTTTGGCGCGATATTGAGCAGTAAGAGGAGACACGCAAATGCAAGGTGTCGTTTTTCTCGGTAGTCGCCAATTGGAGTTTCAGAGCTTTCCTGATCCTGTTCCTGGGCCAGGAGAGGCTGTGATTGAGGTCAAGACCTCAGGAATGTGCGGTAGCGATCTCAAGTTCTATCGGGCTAAGGACGGGGCGGCCTCGCTTGGACTTGGTGACGGCGGTATCGTCATTGCCGGTCATGAACCTTGTGGTGTGGTGGCCGAAGTTGGCGCGGACGTAGACAAGTCATGGCTTGGACAGCGCGTCATGGACCACCATTATCTTGGTTGCGGCACTTGCAAACACTGCGAGTCCGGTTGGGCACAAATGTGTCTGGAAGGGACGACGGTCTATGGTGCCACCGGGCACGGGGCCCATGCCCCTTATATGAAAGTGGCGGCTTCCACGTTGGTTCCGTTGCCCGAGGCGTTGTCGTTCTCCACGGGTTCGGCAATCTCCTGTGGTACTGGTACGGCTTACGGCGCTTTACAGCGCCTTGGTGTCACTGCCGGTGCGACACTGGCGATATTTGGACAGGGCCCGGTAGGGCTCAGTGCCACACAGCTCGCGACCGCTATGGGCCTTCGGGTGATCGCATTGGATGTCGGGGAAGAACGGCTACAAAGAGCCGCTGCGTTTGGTGCCGAAGTGCTAATCGATCCGTCGGTCGATGATGCCGTTGTGGCGATCAGAGAGCTCACCGATGGTGAGGGCGCAGAATTCTCGCTTGACTGTAGTGCCGCGAGTAGTGCCCGCCGGGCCGCATTGCAATGTGTCAGGACCTGGGGTCAGGCCTGCTATGTGGGCGAGGGTGGTGATGTAACGGTAGATGTCAGCGGCGATATGATCCGGCGACAGGTGACATTGGCGGCTTCGTGGACTTTCTCGATCCAACTGCAGGCCGAATGCGCGCAGTTCATCATCGACCACGATATTGAAGTGGAGAAGCTTTTCACCCACCGCTACCGCCTGGAACAGGCCGAAGCCGCATACCAGTTATTTGATACGCAGACCACAGGCAAAGGTGTCTTTGAGTTCTGAAGTCTCTGCCGGGCGGTGCTCTAGCATCGTTAATCGCTAGTCGGCAAGGCGACGCCGTCCATGTGTCCGCTGTCGACACCCAGATGACGCAACAGCGTTGGCGCGATGTCGGTCGTACGCGTGAGTCGGTCGCTGGTACCGATCTTAAAGCCACCGCCCTCGACAATCAGGAAGGGTCGAGTCTCGTAGGTGCCGAGGCCACCATGCTGACCATGGCCTGGCGCGTCGCTGGTCGTAAATCGGTCACCGGCGACGTGCCCCAAGCCCTGAATGCCATGGCGATTTGGCGCATCTTGTTTGGCCATACTGAAAGCGATCGCCAGTCCTGCTGCTGGTTGCAGGCCAATCGCCTCGAGTGCGTCGCCGGCATAAACGGCGTCACACCAGGACTGGACTGACAACCACTCGGCGATGGACCCGCATCGGTCGCGGGCCTCGTGGGCGAGATAGATCAGCGCACCCATACCACTCGAAGCGAACACGACATCGGTCGAATCGGTACTGGACTTGAAGCCCGCTTCAATCAGCAAATTTTCCACTGGCACAATCCGGTCGATGGTCTCGTGGCCGTGGTCGGAGCCCAAAATTAAGAGCACATCATCGCCACCTTGACGGCGGGCATTGACCGCAGTTTCTACTTCAGCAGCGCGCATATCTGATTGCTGAATGATGGCTTTATGAATGTCCGAGCCAAGTTCCAGTGTGTGTTGTGAGTGGTCTGGCTCGCAGATCCACGTAATAAAGAGCGGTATGTCCGTGTCCGCTAACAGTGCGTTGCAGAAGTGTTTCACAGTTTGGGTATCGCCGGTGGCGTCATAGCCAACCGTAGCCATGGGATCGGCTGATATCGATTTAAGGCCTGGTCCGTGTGATCCACTGCGGTGATAAAGCCAGCCGTGGCCGTCAGGATCTTGCATATGAGCGGCACCGGCCGAAGAATTTGAGTAGATTGCTGCGCCGCCGTTGTTTGCGAGGTGCTCGGCCAGTGTCGGCACGTGAAGCGTGCGGCCGGTAGCGCGTCGCAGGCGTTCTCGAAAGTCGGCCGGACCGACTGAAACAGGCCGGAGGCCTTCACCCTCGTCTAGTGCAATGGCATTGCCAAACAGTCCATGCCTCGAGGGAAGACAGCCAGTCGCAATGGAGGCCGAATTGACACGGGTAGCCGAGGGAAAAACACTGCGGTGGCGGCGGAACACACGGCCTCGCCGAGCAATGTTGCACAGGTTGGGAGTGAGCCCAGGCGTCACCATATCGGCGCGCAAGCCGTCGATGATCATCAGTACAGCACGCTTCATGCCGGTCTGCCGAGCCTCTTCTGTGATGCTTAAGCCTTTCCCGGGTGCGGATCAGTCGAGGTGGGGTCGGACTTCCTCGGCGAATCGGTGCATCGTTTCAAGTGCCGTGTCGACCGTCTCAGGGATCAGATCAAATACGAAATGATCGGCACCGGCCTCGCGGTAACGCTTAAGGCCATCGATAATGTCGCTCGCAGTGCCGTGAGTGGGCGACTCTCCTGAGCATTCAGCATTGAAAACCAATGGCAACTTGATGGCATATTCCAGTGCATCTGCTTCACGTTCAAAGCTTTCAAGGTAACGCCCCAGATCTTCGCGCGCTTGGGCGACCTGCTCGAGCGAGGGCCGCACAGGATGCCATGCGTCACCGTAGCGCGCCGTGCGCTTTAAAGCTGCTTGGCTGGCGCCGGCGATCCAGATTGGCGGTCCGCCTTCTTGTACTGGTTTCGGCGCAAAATGCGCCGTCGCAAGGGGGTAGTAGCGACCATCAAAAGTCACCGGATCCGGTCCCCACAGTGCTTTCATCAGGCGCAGTGCTTCATTGGTCCGAGCGCCACGGTTGTGAAAGCTTTGGCCGAGAATTTCAAACTCTTCTTCGAACCAGCCCACCCCAACACCCAGGACAAAGCGCCCGCCGCTCAGTTGATCAATCTCAGCAGCGTACTTTGCCACCTCGAACGGATTGTGCATCGGCAGCACCGTGACGCTCGTGCCGAGGATCAGGTTGTCGGTCTTGGCGGCCAGGTAACTCAGTACCGTGACGGGTTCCCAGTAACGTTCTTGCCAATGATCAGGATAACGTCGTCCCGGCACCATCGCGTAGTCCGATTTGACTTGCGGCGGGACAATGATATGCGCACTGCACCACAACGAATCGAGTGCCAACGCTTCGGCAGTTTCGGCGATTGCTGTAAAGCCCTCAGGGGTAGCATCATTGCACCGAACCACCAGAGAAAAACCATATTTCATGATTATGTTTCCTGTGTATAAAAAAGCGCTATTTG
>CAZAHE010000011.1:32251-46113 GCA_964484965.1 uncultured Acidiferrobacteraceae bacterium
ACATGGGGTTGTCCTCTAAGATCAGCAGAGCTGAATCGAGCAATTGGATGACGCTCTAGAAATTGGCGCTGTTGATCAGTTAGCATGGTCTAGTCGTCGATGTATTGAGAACAATGGAGGAGACTAGCATGGACATTGGAATGACTTTGCCAGGTCGCGGACCGTTGGCAGAGCCAAACAGCCTTGAACAGCTCGCCCGACGGGCTGACGAATTGGGGTTTTCGCACCTCGCGGTGCCGGATCATATTGTGGTGCCGCGTACTATTGACTCGCGCTACCCGTACTCGGCGAGCGGCGATTTTCCAGGCGCCGCATCGGGCTCATGTCTGGACCAGTTCAGTGTGTTGTCGTTCATCGCTGCAGTGACGACAAAGGCGCAGTTGGTTACTTCAGTGACGGTGATTCCACATCGCGGGGCACTGGAGACGGCGAAGCTCGTGGCCACCATCGATGTTCTCTCGGCTGGACGCATGACGCTCGGCGTCGGTGCAGGATGGATGCGCGAAGAATTCGATGCACTGGGAGCCCCGTCCTTCGATCGTCGCGGACAGGTGACCGATGAATATATAGAAGCGTTCAAGTGCCTGTGGACGGAGGACGACCCAAGATTCGACGGCGAATTTGTGCGCTTCCAGAACATTAGTTTTCTGCCCAAACCTTTACAGAGACCACATCCACCGATCTGGGTGGGCGGCGAGAGTGCACCAGCATTACGTCGTACTGCGCGCCACGGCGATACCTGGTATCCAATTGGTAGCAACCCGAGATTTCCTTTGGATACGATCGAGCGCTTCAAGGCCCGCGTACAACGCTTGCATGTCATTGCGGACGAAGAAAAACGGGATCCGGCGAGTATTTCTCTGGTGTATTGTACGAACTGGGCCAACCAGGGTGCCGTCGCACTGGAAGGTGGCGCACGACATCTGTTGACGGGATCGGCATCCGATCTGAAAGAGGATATTGCAGCTCTGAAGGAGGCCGGTGTGGTTGGTGTGGTGCTTAACTTCCAGCGCGATACTCTGGCGCAGTCTCTCGAGGCAATGCAGCAGTTCGCCGAAGATGTGTATGCCGACCTGTAAGGCAGGCCCCGTAATCTAGAATTGCCGTAGCGTTGTTCTCCGCAGGCTGCCTTCAACGCCGTGGCAAGGTGGCAGCGAATTCGAGGATCGCCTGCGCGAGAGTGCATTTGTCCTCCTGTGAATGCATTCGAGTGGCCGCGTGAAACAAAGCAGGGCCGCTGTCGTCAAGTTTGATATCGTCAGTGTGATCTACCACTAGTGCGTCGATGAGATCGCCGTAATGTTGTGCGACTGTCGCTGACGACACTTCCAGACCAAGCTCAATCATCATCTTGGCGGTAGGGCCCTTCAGCGCGCGTCCATCGATCACCGGTGACACCGCGATCACCGGTGCACTGTGGCCTCGAATGAGCTGGCGCAACCCGGGTAGCGAAAGAATCGGGTCGATGCTGATGAATGGATTAGATGGACAGACGATAATTGCGGCCAACGCGTCGTCAGCCAATAATTGTAATAAGCCTGGTGCGGGGGTGGCGTTGTTGGCGCCTTCAAAACGAAACCCGTGGACAATCGGTTCGCAGCGACGTTTGACAAAGTAATCCTGAAAGGGCAGTACCCCTTGGTCGGTATCGACGAGCGTATGTACCACGTGGTCGCTCATCGGTATAACGATGGACTGCACTTTGAGGCATCGTCCAAGCTGCTCGGTAACCGCTGAAAGTGAGTGCCCGGTGGCAAGGTGACGGGTCCTTTCGACATGTACAGCGAGATCTTTGTCTCCGAGTTGAAACCAAGTCGGTCCACCGAGTTCTTTGAGTGCCGCCATGAATTGCCAAGTCTCGTCTGACCTGCCCCAGCCAGTGACTGGGTTGGCAATGCCGGCCAGTGTATAGAGCACGGTGTCGATGTCAGGTGAGATCGACAATCCTAGATGATCGAAATCGTCACCGGTATTGCACACAACGGTGAGGTGGCCACGCGGTAGAACGCGGTCGAGCCCTAGCGCAAGCTTTGCGCCGCCGATGCCACCGGACAATGCCAGGACCTGAGCCATCAGTGTCAGCGAAAAAGGTCCTGCTCAGGTGGACGAATAAGATCGCGCGCGGGATTCGATGCGCCTTGCCATGACAGCCCGCGTATCAGAATCGCCGGGCGTCCTTCGGCCGCCTCGCCCATCAACAGTTGTGCGGCGCAAGCAATCTGATCGGCGAAACCGGTCAGACTGACAGCCAGGGGACGGCCTTCGAGGTCGAGTTCGCCGCGTAGATCGGTTAGCGCGGGCAAGCCAGCGGCACCGAGTGCCAGGCCGGTGATGCCGTGGCGCCAGGCACGGCCGGCGCTATCGGCAATGATAATGGCCAAATGAATACCAAATTGCTTGCACAGTCGATCATGCAGGGTCAGTGCAGTACCGTCGGAATCGAGTGGCAGCAGTAATACGCGGGGGCCGTGGCCATCGTCCACGACGTTGGACTGATCGATTCCGGCGTTGGCCATCACCATACCGAGGTTATGCCGGCTAATCACGAGTCCTGGACGATGACGCAGGATGGCTGTGGACTCGGCCAGTATCAGTTCGATAAGTGCCGCATCCTTGTCGGTCTCCTGTGCAAGATGCAGTGCTTTCGCAGAGGGTCGAACGTCACGCAGTGACACATAACGGTTCTCGGCTTTGGAGACAATCTTCTGGCTGACGACGAGGACGTCCTGGTCCACCAGTACGGGTGTTTCACGTGCGAGCGCGTCACCCAGCATCGCCGCTAGATCATCGCCTGGCTGAACCTGTGGAATACCGTCGAGGGCCGTGAGACTGATTTCCGAGGCGCTTGTGGTCACAGGTTCGGGCTGAAGCGCACGACCTCACTACGCCGGTTCGACTTACGGTTAACTGGAGCCGTATTGGTGCTGGTCTCGAGTGCACGAGCGTCGAATGACTGATGAACTCGTGCTTCCGTCGGTGGCATATAAAAGGTCGTGCGCTGGGCTGGTGTCCGGCCACTGCCGATGATCAAGGCTTCCATCGCTTCCGGTCGCAGTTCCTGGCCGAAGGCGGCACCTGCTGCGCGCGTGATGGACTCATTCATCAGTGTGCCACCGAGATCGTTTGCACCAGCGGCGAGGCACGCTTGGGCGCCGGCGGGGCCCATCTTTACCCATGACGCCTGAATATTGGTGATGACGGGATTGAGTGCCAGCCGGGGCACTGCATGCATCAGCAGGGCCTCACGGTAAGTCGGCCCTGGCCGCGCCCATCCCTTGCGGTATAGCGGCGATTCCATATGTACAAACGGTAGCGGTACGAACTCTGTGAAGCCACCTGTCTTTTCCTGCAACGAACGGATGTGGCTCAGGTGTCGAGCCCAGTGAATTGAACTGTCTACGTGACCAAACATTATGGTAGCTGTACTACGTAAACCGACAGCGTGGGCAGCGCGCATGACTTCTAACCACTGCGCCGTGTTGATCTTGTCCGGGCAAATGACACTGCGAACCTCATCGTCGAGAATTTCAGCCGCGGTGCCGGGTAAAGATCCCAGTCCAGCAAGTTTAAGTTCGGCAAGAAAATCCTCTAGCGACAGATCGAGCGTTGTGGCCCCTTGCCATATCTCAAGCGGTGAAAATGCGTGTACATGAATATCGCTGGCAGCTGCTTTTACCGCCTGGCAGATCGCAAGATAGGTGTTCCCCGTGTAATCAGGGTGGATGCCGCCTTGCAGGCAAATTTCTGTTGCACCGCGTTGCCATGCCTCTCCGGTTCGCCGCTGGATTTCGTCGAGATCCAGATCGTAAGGGGCCTCACCGTTGATCGGCGTGCGTGTACGTTTGGAAAAAGCACAGAAGCGGCAGGAGAAATAACAGATATTGGTGTAATTGATATTCCTGTTGACGACATAGTGCACGGTGTCACCGCTCACTTGTGACCTCAGCTCGTCCGCAGCCTCTACCACACGCTCGAATTGACGCCCGCGCGCATCAAACAGCAGGCGGATTTGCTCTTCATCAAGCCTTTCGCCGTCTCTGGCACGGGCCAGTGCCAGCGCTAATTTGTCATTCGGCGAGGCGTAGCGGGTTGCAGAATGTTTGCCTTCGACCTGTTCAAGGTCGGCGGGAGGCTCCATGCTGTCCGCGCCGGCTGTCCAGCCGTTTTCACGTGCATAGCCGCTACCATCGACATGGGCGCGCACTGCAAGCTGCATTTGAGGATCCAGCCAGTGCGCGGCGTCTGCAAGGTAACGTGGATAAACCGGCAGTCGCGCGACGAGTTCCTTGCCGGCAGCGTGGCTCGCGCGGCGCAAAGTATCTAGTTGTGGCCAAGGGCGCTCGGGGTTGACGTGGTCAGGAGTGATCGGCGACACCCCGCCCCAGTCGTTGATGCCCGCAGCGAGCAAGCGGTCCAGAACGCCGGGACTTAGATTAGGGGGTGCTTGGATGCTGACTTGTGGAGGAAACAATAGTCGAGCCATCGCGATACTGCGCAGGTGTTCTTCCAGTGCGGGAGCCTTGGCGCGTGCCATGGCAGTGCGCGCTTTGGGTTGAAAATTCTGTACGATGATCTCCTGCAGGTGTCCATGGAGTGTGTGAAGATCGCGTAACGCGATTAACGATCTAACGCGTTCTCCTACTGTCTCTCCGAAGCCGATCAAGATGCCCGTGGTGAAGGGTAATGCCGCTGCTCCTGCCCGCTCTATGGTGGCGAGACGCACGGCCGGCTGTTTGTCTGGACAGCCATGGTGTGGTCCGCCTCGTTCTGTCAGTCGATCGGCACTCGATTCAAGCATCAGTCCGGCAGAGACAGAAACAGATCGCAACTGGGCCAGTTCAGATGACTTCATGATGCCCGGATTGACGTGCGGCAGAAGGCCGCTTGCCTGATGTACGGCGTGGGCGACTTCGGCGAGGTAGCTGATTGTTGATGAGTGGCCCAATGTAGCCAGTGCCTCGCGCGCGCTACGGTAGCGCAGTTCCGGTTGATCGCCGAGGGTGAACAAGGCTTCATGGCAACCGGCTTTAGCCCCGGCGCTAGCGATATCGATGGCTTCATCGATACTGAGGTAGGGGGGTTCGCTGCGCCTGGGAGGCTGCGCAAAAGTACAGTAACGACACACATCACGGCACAACTTGGTCAGCGGAATAAACACCTTAGGTGAGTAGCTGATGAAGTCGCCATGTTCGAGGTCTCGGCGTTGGCGGGCAGCGGACAGTAATGCTTCGAGATCTGCTTCTCTCACAACCCGTTCGGCTTGGTTGGCGTCGATGGTGCCGCCTTGGGCAACCGTTTCGAGAAGGTGTTTGATCATGGTGTTGTAGGCCGACTTTTAAGCATCGCGCGGAAGATTAGCAATGTATCGCATCCGTCTAAATGCGATACATTTGTGATAAGTTCTGGGCGTCGAAAATCCTTATAAAAATTGATAAATATGCGGACGGTGAATCAAGTACAACCGATCTACATGAATGTGACAAGACCCTCGTGCCCACAAGGACTCATCACGACATGCCTCAAACCCCGCATCAGGGGGAGGATATGACGCAGGTGGTTTTTAAATTCCACGCGGATGCAGACGCGGCAGCGCTTGCTGCAGCGGAGTATTTGGCTGGCTGCGCGCGTCGCGCAATATCGGCGCGTGGCCGCTTTGTGCTTGCGTTGAGTGGTGGCCGCTCGCCGTACCCGATGATTAAGCATTTTGGCTCAATCGATCTGCCTTGGGCCCTTATTACGCTGCTTCAGGTGGATGAGCGTGTCGCCGCGGCGGGAGATGGGGCGCGCAATTGGGTGATGATCGAATCCGCTCTTGCTGGTACAAATGCCCGACTTGAGGGAGTATTGCGTCCGATGCCGGTCGAGTCGCCTGATCTCACGACCGCGGCTGCACAGTATGCCGCCACGCTTGCTGAAGTCGCGGGACAACCACCGGTTATTGACCTGGTCCAACTTGGAATGGGTGACGATGGACATACGGCATCTTTGGTTCCAGGTGACGCGGTGCTTAGTGATGAAGATCGCGACGTCGCACTTTGTGGCCTTTATCGCGGCCACGAACGCATGACAATGACCTTCCCTGTGCTCAATCGTGCTCGGGAGCGTCTGTGGTTGGTCAATGGTCAGGACAAGGCCGGCATGTTGGAACGTTTGCGAGCGGCAGATCGATCTATTCCAGCAGGTTGCGTCAGTCATGCCGATACCATTGTTTTCACGGACGTGACGTTGGACACAAACTGAATGCACACTGCACATCATCGCTTTTTGCAATCCACCGGAGTGGCGGGACGAGACACATGTTGAAATTAGGATACAAGGCTTCGGCCGAACAGTTTGGTCCACGAGATTTACTCGAGTTCTCAGTGCATGCCGAGGCAGTCGGTTTTGATTCGATCATGGTCAGCGACCATTTTCAGCCGTGGCGCCATACCAATGGCCATGCACCTTATTCACTGGGCTGGTTGGGCGCGCTGGGTGAGCGTACATCGCGTGCCGTGATCGGAACGAGTGTTTTGACGCCTACCTTTCGCTACCACCCGTCTATCGTTGCGCAGGCTTTTGCCACGCTCGGCCTGCTCTGCCCGGGACGTGTCATGCTCGGCATTGGCACGGGTGAATCACTCAACGAAGTACCCGCCACGGGGATCGAATGGCCCGGATTTAAGGAACGTTTCGGGAGGCTGCGGGAGTCGGTTGAGTTGATGCGCCGGCTGTGGAGCGAGGATCGCGTGACCTTTGATGGGGAATACTTCCATACTGAGAGTGCAACCATCTACGATCGGCCGGATGAGCTGATTCCAATCTACGTCGCTGCAGCCGGTCCCACCGCTGCTCGGTTTGCTGGACGAGTGGCAGAAGGCTTTATCTGCACCAGTGGCAAGGCACCCGAGCTCTACCGTGAAACGTTGCTGCCGAATGTGGCAGCGGGCATTGAAAAGGGCGGCCGCAAGCCGAGTGATATCGAGTACATGATCGAGATGAAAGTGTCCTTCGATAGTGACCGCCAGCGAGCCATGGAGGACACTCGTCACTGGGCGGCTCTGGCCCTTTCGCCGGAGGAGAAAACCGGTGTTGAAGATCCGGCTGAAATGGAAAAACTGGCGGACGCGCTACCGGCAGAACGGGCTGCCAAACGCTGGATTGTCTCCACTGACCCCGACGAACACGTGGAGCGGCTGACGGAGATGATTGATCTCGGGTTTACCCACCTGGTTTTCCATGCGCCGGGACCAGATCAGATTCGCTTTCTCGATCTCTATTCGTCACAAGTTTTGCCTCGGCTGCGTGATCGATTCGGGAGTGTGGCTTAACTGAATTGGGCACTTAGGCGCGCACCGATGCCGCTTGAGTACAAGTACTCGTATGTCGTCGTCGCTGAAGGCGCGTTGAAAAAAAACGCAAGGTCCTCGGGTGTGTCGATATCAAGTGCAAGGCCCGGGCGCTCACAGATCGCGGGCTCAATGCCGAGGTTTCGGCTTTCAGTCATATGGAGATTGAAACTGTCGTTACCGAAGTGCAGTGGCAGCACGTCTGCGGGTGTACATAGCACTGCATTGGACCCGCGGCCGTCCCGCGAGGGCGCCAGAGTGATGGCGGGCTGTTCGGCATGCTGTACGACGAGAGCGGTTATGTCAGGCGGTGCCAACAGCGGTAGGTCGCCCGGCAACTGCAGCATACTGGTGCCACTAACCTGTGCAAGCCGGCACGCAGCGAAGGTGCTGGCGGCGGTGTGGCCGAGGTTCTCCCGCTCAATCAACACCTTGGCTCCGTAACATGGTGCGAGTGCGGTGGCTTCGGGTTCGCGCGTGACAAGTACTGTGCCTTCCAGCTCCGGGCATTCAGACAAGGCATTGAGGACATCGACGAGCATGCAGCGAAAAAGGTGCTGTCGCTCTGCCGGTGTTAGGGCAGTAGACAATCGCTCCTTGACGTTCTCGAAGTTCTTCACGGGCACCACTGCCCATAGACCGGCGCTGAATGTTAGTGAATTTGACAAGGAATTAAGAATTGGTTGCGGTGTTGGTCTCGCCAGCGAGGCGCTATAGTTGGAATTATGTTCTGATTACCTGTTTCTGTGGAGAAGTTGTTATGAAAATCGGTGTTTATATGTTTCCGACCGAGTACTCGATGGGGCTAGTCGACCTGGCGGTTGCGCTGGAGGAGCGTGGCTTTGAATCCTTGTTCGTGCCCGAACACACCCATATTCCAGCGAGCCGGCAGACACCGTGGCCAGGCGGCGGCGATTTACCGAAAGAGTATTCCCACACGCTCGATCCGTTTGTCGGTCTTGCTGCTGTTGCCGCAGCAACCAAGAAGTTGCGCATTGGTACCGGCATTTGTTTACTTACAGAACGCGACCCGATCGTGACGGCAAAAGAAGTCGCCACTCTCGATCTGCTGTCCAACGGACGCTTTGAGTTTGGTATCGGTGCCGGATGGAATGTCGAGGAGATGGAAAATCACGGTACGGTCTTCGACACACGCTTTCGCGTGATGGTGGATCGGGCCAAGGCAATGCAGGCGATATGGACTCAGGATGTAGCGACTTACAGTGGCGAATTCACTCAGTTCGAGTCAATTTGGTCGTGGCCCAAGCCAGCGCAGAAACCGCACCCACCGATCTTGCTCGGTGGTGAGACCAAGTATTCACTGCGTCGTATTGTCGATTTCTGCGATGGCTGGATCCCACGCGGTCGTGGTTTCACAGAGCCACAGGCGGAAATGGATCGCTTGAAGCAGTTTGCCGACGAGGGTGGCCGCGACATGGCTAGCCTCTCGGTGAGCCTGTTTGGTACGCGGACTGATGCGAAGTACATCGACGATTGCCGTGCAGCGGGCGTTGACCGGGCTCTTTTTACCTTGCCCTCGGAGAACAAGGATAAAGTTCTGCCGTTGGTGGATCAGTTGACCCAGTACATTGCCTAAGTGGTCACAACTAAGGAGAAGTAATGATGAAAGTTGGACTCTTTACCACCAATCAGCAGCACCTGGATACGGATATGGTCGAGGCGCTCGATGATCAGATCCGGATGGTGCACCATGTTCGAGACGGGGGTTGGGACTCGCTCTTTTCAGGGCAGCATTACCTAAACGAAGGTAATAACAAGCAGTTGCAACTCGTGCCGTTCCTTACGCGCCTGATGCCCGAAGCCGGCGAGATGACAACTGGACTCGGCATTCTGCTCGTCAATTTGCACAATCCAGTGTACATCGCCGAGACAATTGCAACACTGGATATTATTGCCCGTGGCAATTTTATCTTCGGTGTAGGTGTGGGGTACCGCGAGGTTGAATTCGACGCATTCAACGTGCCGAGAGGCAAGCGAGTTAAGCGCTTCGAGGAATACCTGAATTTGGTCCAGCGGTTGTGGAGCGAAGACACAGTCAGCCACGATAGCGAAACATGCAAGCTCGACAACGTGCACATGAATATTCGACCCGTGCAGCAGCCGGGCCCGCCAGTATGGGTCGGCGCCAACAATGACCGGGCGGTGATGCGCGCTGCGCGTGTTGGTGATTCGTGGTTCGTCAGCCCGCACTCGACGATGGAAACTACTCGTCGTCAGCTCGATCTGTACCGGCAGGAACTCAAGGCCTGCGGTAAGCCGTTTCCAGACGAGCTGCCATTGATGAAGGAACTGTACTGCGCCAGAGATCGCACCACTGCAATGGAAAAAGCAGGCACTTATCTGTTCGGCAAGTATCAGGATTATGCCAAGTGGGGTCAGGACAGCGCGATGCCCGAAGATGAATCTTTCGATAAGAATCTAGATGACTTGATCAAAGACCGCTTCATTATCGGTAGCCCGGAGGAGTGCTACGAGCAACTTAAACCCTACTGGGAACAGTTTGGCGTTAATCACCTGATTTTTCGCAGCCACTGGGCCGGTATGCCAGTCGACGACGCACTTGCGAGCATCGATCTGGTCTCGCGTGAACTGTTGCCGGAACTGAAGAAGATATAGGCAGACACTTGGGTGGAGGTAGCGTGGCGGCAATAAGTATCGCAGTGCGCCCACAATGGGGTGAGTCTTCGTGACCACTCGTAAAATGGTGCTGGTTGGTTTCATGCAGGCACAGAACTGCTCCAATTACCCTGCCTCGTGGCGGCACCCTGAGGCAGCGCCTGATTTCTTAAGCGCAAAGTACTATCAGCGCGTGGCGAAGATACTTGAAGCTGGGCGCTTCCATATTGCGTTCTTTGATGACCGTTTGGCAATGCCGGACATCTATGGTGCGAATCATGCCGAGGCCGTGCGCCATGGCGTGCGGGTGGTGAAAATGGATCCGATCCCGTTGCTGAGTGTGATGGGCATGGCGACTTCTCAACTCGGCCTTGCCAGCACCTGTTCCACCACTTACTACGAGCCGTTCCATGTTGCTCGCTTATTTGCAACACTCGACCACATGTCAGGTGGTCGCGCCGGTTGGAATGTAGTGACTTCACTGAACGACTCGGAAGCCGCAAACTTCGGGGCACCAGAGTTGCCGGCGCATGATCTTCGCTACGATCGGGCCGACGAATTTCTCGAGGTCGTTGTCGGTCACTGGAACAGTTGGCAAGACGATGCCATTTGTCTGGACAAAACTGAAGGCGTCTTTGCAGACCCCGATAAGGTTCGCCGCCTCGATCACCGGGGGCAATGGTTCGATTCTAGAGGACCGTTTACCGTGCCGCGTTCACCGCAGGGGCACCCGGTTGTTATCCAGGCTGGCCAGAGTGGCCGTGGTCGCCAGTTTGCGATGCGCTGGGGGGAGGTAATTTTCGCGATTTTTCCCACCTTGGCATACGGCCAAAAAGCCTATGCCGCGTTACAGCAGGATGCCGTGCTTTTGGGTCGGGCGCCGGGCGCATTTCGTGTGACACCGCTAGTCTATGTGACCGTAGCCGAAACCCAGGGAGAAGCGGAGGATAAATATGCGGCCATAGCTGAACTCGCCAAGCCAATCGATACTTTGGCGCTGTTGTCTGAGGCGCTCAATTTTGATTTTGCTACAAAGGCCGACGACGAACCCTTCAGTGACGACGAGATGGCTTCGATCAGCGGACTACAGGCGATCCGCGATCGAGTTGTTCGCGTGAGCGGAAATCCGAATCCGACGGTCAGCGATTTTGTCAAATTCAGCCAGCGCGGGACGATCAAGGAAGCACCCCATTTCGTTGGTTCTCCTCCACAAGTGGCAGACGAAATGGAAGATTGGTTTACCAAAGGGGCATGCGACGGTTTCGTGCTCGCTGCGACACACGTCCCGGGTGCCTATGAAGCCTTTGTGCAACGGGTAGTACCCGAACTGCAGCGACGTGGTCTGCATCAGCGTGAGTACCGTGGCAGTACACTGCGCGGCAATTTGGGTCTCACCGATTATCAACCGGCAGCGGCTGACGAACAATGATTGCCGCGGTCGCGATCTTATTGATCGTTGGCGTGCTGGTGGACTGGGGATTCCGCAGGGCGGGCATCCCGGGCCTAGTAGGCATGCTGGCCGTCGGCGTCATCGCTGGGCCTCATCTTCTGGGGTGGATCAGCCCCTCTCTGGTGGCCCTGTCTGAAGACCTCCGTGTCGGTGCGCTGATCATCATTTTGTTGCGTGCAGGACTCGAGGTCAGCCGAGAAACATTGGCTAAAGTCGGGGTCCGCGTACTGCTATTGTCGACTGTCCCAGCCATTATCGAAGGTGCAGCTGTCACGATATTCGGTCCGCTGCTTCTCGGTCTGACGTGGCTTGAGTCGGCAGTCCTGGGTGCAGTACTGGCAGCGGTCTCCCCGGCTGTAGTGGTGCCGTTGATGCTCGGATTTATCGATCGCCGCAAGGGCACTGGTAAGGGTATCCCGCAAATGGTACTCGCTGCCTCGGCTATCGATGATGTTTTCGTGATTGTGATCTATGGCATGCTGGTCGGCGTGTTGACCGGCCGCGAGGTGACGCTGGTATGGCAGCTGGCTGGCATTCCTCTTTCGATTTTGCTCGGTATTGTTGCAGGTGTTGTTGTAGGCATGGCGCTAATTACACTGTTCCGCTTCTTTGGTACGCGTACAACCCGTCAGGCACTGGTGGTACTTGGACTTGCCATATTATTGCTGCAGTTGGAGCATCTCGTGATGGCGTGGCTGCCGTTTGCTGCTCTGTTGTCGGTGATGGCGATGGGTATGGTACTGCTTGAACGTGACCACATCATGGCCAGGGGTATTTCTTCACAATTAGCAAAACTCTGGGTTTTTGCAGAGATACTGCTCTTCACTCTGGTCGGTGCGCAGGTTGATCTCGAAATTGCTATGGCGTCGGGTGTGGCAGGTGCAATTATTGTTGTAATCGGTCTAATTGCACGAAGTATCGGCACCTGGTTGTGTTTGCTAGGCAGCGAATTTGATGTGCGTGAGCGTTTGTTTGTAGTGATCGCATATCTGCCGAAGGCCACGGTACAGGCAGCTATCGGTGGTGGCGCGTTGGTCGCGTTAGGGTTGGCCGGAATGCCGACAGGGCCGGGGGAGGTGATCTTGGCAGTGGCTGTGCTGAGTATCGTTTTGACTGCTCCGCTAGGGGCGTGGGCCATCAGTGTCAGCGGTGAGCGATGTCTCGGTCGTGATGGCGTTGCTGCCCGGGCAAAAAACCACAGCGAACAGGGCTGAAAAAATGAGCGAATCGATTCTCTACGAGCAGGACGGGCCGGTTGCTGTGATCACTCTCAACCGGCCCGAACGGCTCAACGCAATGGACCAGCAGATGCTTGCGGCACTGGTGCAAGCGGCAGCGCGAGCGGAACAAGATGAGGCTGTCCGCGCAGTGGTATTAACAGGTGCAGGGCGCGGATTCTCGAGTGGTTTTGATTTGAAAGCCCAAGCTGAGGCACCGCCGTCGGGAAGCGCTGAGTGGCGGCCTGTGCTTGAAAACGATTTTGATGCGTGCATGCGATTTTGGCATCTGGACAAACCGACTATTGCAGCGGTGCACGGGCCCGCCCTGGCGGGTGCGTTTGAACTGACGATGGCTTGTGACCTGACGATTGCCAGTGAAGAGGCTATCTTCGGTGAGCCCGAGCTTCGTTTTGGCGCCGGTATCGTGGTCATGCTACTGCCGTGGCTGGTAGGGCCCAAACGAGCAAAGGAGATCATCTTGCTGGGTCTGGACCAGATGGATGCGGCAACCGCCCATGCTATGGGACTGGTCAACCGAGTAGTGCCCGTTGGCGAACACCTGACGATGGCGTGTACGCTCGCGAGACAACTTTCCACAATTGATCGCCCACTGATGCGAGAGACCAAACGTGCGATCAATGAGGCTTATGCGATCATGGGCATGCATGAGGCGCTCAAATGGAATTTGGAAGCCGACATTCGAATCGAGGGGCAGAGTATGCCGACCAAGCGGCGGTTTCTTAGCATCGCTCGAGAAGAGGGGCTCAAGGCGGCGATAGCCTGGCGCGACCAACAAACAGGCGAAAAGTCTGCCTGATTTAGGCTAGTGCACGTCCGAGTTCTCGAATCTGTGCGATTTTGTCTTCGAATGGTTGCCAGTTGTCCTCGTCGGCGATTGCCGACCAAATAGATTCGACTTCTTCGACGAGAAGATCACACGGCATTTCACCTTGCAGGAGATCGACGTCTCGACCGGCGCACGGGCGAAGCGCATAGCCGCGTAAATGTGCTGCGAGGTCATCAAAGTTGGAACCGGTATATACCTTGGCTCGAGGCCCCCGGCGGACTTTGTCAAGTGACGCCGCACCACCGAAAAGATCATGGAAAAAGGTGCCATAGTTAACGGTGCCCTTGGCAAGAAATTCGATCATCACTTTAGCCAGGCTCGCGTCCCGGTCAGGATCAATGGGCGTCAGACCAAGGCGCCACAGAAGATGTTCGACATGC
>CAZAHE010000011.1:46213-47940 GCA_964484965.1 uncultured Acidiferrobacteraceae bacterium
CAGTGCCTCGCCCGTTTCGAAAAGCGAGAAACTCTTAGATGTGTTGACGCCGAGTGCTTCGAGCATTTCCGTGGCCAGAATCTCGCGCACCCCTCCCTTGAGTGTGAGACGGCCATCTCCATTTCTAGACCACGGTGTTTGTCCCGAGCCTTTGGTGCCGAAATCAAGTAGGCGATCTTTATCGTCTCGCAGTTGGGCGAAGAGAAAGCCGCGTCCATCACCCAGTTCTGGGTTGTAATGGTCAAATTGGTGGCCGTGATAACGCATGGCAAGCGGCTGCTCGAGATTGTTCGGTAACGGTGCGAAATGCGCAAAATGTGACGCCCAGGCATGTTTATCCAGCGAATCGAGGCCAACACGGCTAGCCCAGCGGTCGTTTCGGAAGCGGCAACGGTGATCAGGGAAACGAGCGGCATGAACCGGATCAAAAAAACCTTCACCTAGCAGATGGAACTGCGGATCCGGCCGGTATCCTGGTGGCATCGAAGGCATTAAAGATCGTTGGAGATATCGATTCGATGTACCCGTTTGCTAGCGTGCACGCGACAATTTGGTGTCTTCTGCAATAAACGTTGCGCCTTGCTCAGCAATCATCACGGTTGGCGCATTGGTATTGCCGGAGGTGATGTGCGGCATGACAGAGGCGTCGATGATACGCAGATTCTCGATCCCGTGAACCTGGAGACGGTCGTTGACGACAGCCATATGGTCTTGGCCCATCTTGCACGAGCCCACTGGATGGAAGATCGTGGTGGCGAGATCACCGGCAGCCCCAAGAAGTTCTTCGTCCGTTTCAAGCGTTGGGCCGGGTTTCCATTCCTTCGGATTAAATTTTGCCAACGCGTCGGCTGCCATGATGCGCCGGGTATAGCGCATACCGGCAATCGCGACTTCACGATCCTCGGCTGTCGACAAGTAGTTCAACTGAATCGCCGGATAATCGCGTGCGTCAGGGGTTTTGATACGTAGATGCCCTCGACTAGTTGGTCGAAGGTTACAGACGGATGGAGTAATCGCGTTGAATTTGTGTAACGGGTCTCCAAATTTATCAAGTGACAACGGCTGCACATGCCATTCTATGTTCGCGGATGCCTGGTCGGGATCGCTTCTGGCGAAGGCACCGAGTTGCGAGGGCGGCATGGTTAATGGTCCGGTTTTCATAAAGAGATATTCGAGTCCCATTGCAGCCTTGCCAAACAGTGAATTGGCGCGCTGATTCAATGTCACCGTGTTTTCAACTTGGTAGACCATGCGAACCTGTAAATGATCATGCAGGTTCTCACCGACGCCCGGTAATTCGTGCACCAGCGGAATACCTCTTTGCTGGAGCAAGTCACCTTGGCCGATGCCCGACAGCTGAAGCAGCTGCGGTGAACCGATCGCGCCTGCCGATAGAATCACTTCCTGGCGGGCAATAAATGTCTCGAGACCGCTGTCCGAAACGTCCACTTCAATGCCGATCGCACGTTTGGCTGTGCCATTCGATTGAATGATCAGTTTATGGGCATGCGCATTGGTAATGACGGATAGATTTGATCGTGACAACACGGGACGCAGGAAGGCTTTGGTGGCGCTCCACCGCACGCCACGGCGCTGGTTGACCTGGAAGTAGGCGTTGCCAAAATTGTCTCCGCGGTTAAATTCGTCTATTTTCGGAATACCGCAGGTAGCGGCTGCATCGCGCCAAGCATCAAGGATTTCCCAATTGACGCGTCGTTCTTCGACGC
>CAZAHE010000012.1:0-46785 GCA_964484965.1 uncultured Acidiferrobacteraceae bacterium
CTTTATGACCAACCTATGCAGCACTGCCGAGTTGGCCAACGAGATCTTTTCTTCGCACTTTGAAATGAGTTTGTCTGCCATTGGAGCTTGGGGCTTTACGCGAACGTTGACTTTCCTGCGCGCGACGAAGTAACTTAGGGCCCTCGGCGCGGGTATCGCAGGCTTGTCCAAGCGAGCGATGAAACGGGAAGCCGGTGCGCCTTTCAGTCATGTGAGGCAATGCCGGCACTGCCCCCGCAACGGTAAGTGGTTTTGGGTTCAGCATAAGGTCACTGCGGCAATTGTCGTGGGAAGGCGCTGGACACAGAGGTCTTGATCCCTCTAGCCACGAGTCCGGAAACCGGCCAGCGTCGAAACTTGAGTCATTGCGGTGGGCGGTGGCCGGGATTTAATTCCCGTCTTCCCCGGCAGTTGCCTGCTCGCAGGAACCTCGCACGGGTGTGTGCGAAAGGGGTTATCGATGCGGAGTAAAGGGCGCTGGATCATCGGCACCATGTTGTTACTGGCCTCTTGGGCGTTGTCAGCGAATGAAGTAGAAACGGTAATTGTGACAGCCACTCGAACGGCACAAACAGTGGATGAAACGTTAGCGCCGGTCACAGTCATCACGCGAGAGGAGATTGAGCGTCGCCAGGCCAAAACTATCGTCGATGTCTTGCAGACGGTGCCAGGGGTAGCGCTGACAAACAATGGCGGTCTAGGCCAGGTGACCTCATTATTTCTTCGGGGCACCAATTCCGGGCACGTGACCGTATTGGTAGATGGTATCCCAGCGGGATCCGCGACCCTTGGAACCACGCCGTTTGAGAATTTACCGTTGGCACAGGTCGACAGGATCGAAGTCGTTCGCGGACCACGTTCCAGTCTTTATGGCGCAAATGCCATCGGTGGAGTGATTCAAATCTTCACCCGGGCGGATGCTTCAAGTAAAGAGACGTCATTGAATGCGGGTTTTGGATCGAAAGGGTATCGAAATGTCTCGGCAGGATTTGTTTCGGCTCCGGAGCATGGCGTTAGTGTTCGTTTCAGCCATCTCAGCACCGATGGGTTCGATTCGTGCAGCGGCGCGACGAGTGGATGTTATGTAGATGAGCCGGATCGTGATGGACATGCGCGCTCTGCGTTGTCATTCGCTCTGGGGCGCCGCCTTTCCGATCACGCAAAACTGGATGTAAATTTGCTGTATTCGGATGCTGATACTGACTACGACGGTAGCTTCTCGAATCAGACCGACACACTGATTAGTTCGCTCGGTGGTCGTCTTACTCTGGATCCCTCTGAGAGATGGCGCTCTTTGCTGAGTGTCGGCCAGAGCACGGATGGAGCGGAAGATTTCAAAGATGGTGTGTTCAGTAGCCGTTTCAAGACCAGACGTACCTTCATGTCCTGGCAAAACGATACAATGATTAGTACATCAGGATTGATTACTACAGGTATTGATTATCAGGACGATCAGGTCGAGAGCGATACTGAATATGACGTCGGCTCGCGGGACAACAAAGGATTATTTGCACAATATCAGAGAGAGTCGCAGAAGTACGCGGTGCAGGGAGGATTGCGCTACGACGACAATACGCAGTTCGGAGGGCACACCACAGGTAGCATAACTGTAGGGTTCGATAGCGCTGCGGATCGACGTTTTACATTGTTCTACGGCACTGCTTTTAAATCGCCGACGTTTAACGATTTGTATTACCCCGGATGGGGGAATCCATCATTGGATCCAGAGGAATCCGATACAGTTGATCTCGGCTACCGTGCCAAATTTTCATCTGGGCGTTTCTCTCTCAACCTGTTCCAGACTAACGTGGAAAAACTCATCGCTTATGATCCTCAGTCGTCTGCACCGGCAAATATTGATGAAGCAAATATCAAGGGTCTGGAGGTGGGTATGTTGGTCACGAATGATCTGTGGCAATGGTCAGGTGCTTTGACCTTACTTGATACCGAACAGCTGAGCGGTCGGAACAAGAGTCGCGAATTACCGCGACGGCCGAGTGAAATGCTTTCATTTGATGTGACTCGAAATCTCGGTCGCTACAGTGCTGGTGTAGCTGTCCGTATAAATGGCAAGGCCTATGATGATCTCAGTAATTCAACGTTGCTCGACCGTTATGCTGTGATGGATGTTACCGGAAGTTGGAAAATATCAGATCAGTGGCGACTCGACGGCAAGGTGGAAAATCTTTTTGATAAAGATTACGCAACGGCTGCCGGCTACAGACAGCCGGGTCTTGGCATCTTTGCATCGATCGGTTATCGGACTTCGCCGTGAAAAATATAATTCGACAGGTGGGCGCTAGTTCCGCGCCCTTGCCCGCTCAATCAGTTCACACAGTGACTGCATACCTTCGAGAATTCGTGGTGTTGCACGATTAATAACATCAGGGTTTATGCTGAACAGATGCTCGTTTCTGACGGCTTGAATACCTTGCCACCGACGCCACCTCCGAAGCCATTGATGGGCTGTCTCCTGAGGTGCTGCGGCGACAATAACTTCTGGATCGGTGCCGATAACAGCCTCTAACGAAACAGTTGGCGCAAGTGGTCCTAGAGCGCCGAAAATATTTTCGCCACCGCACTGACTGATCAGAGTGGTGACCAAGTGATCTTGGTTCAATGTGATCAACGGATCCTGCCAGACTTGGAAAAAGACACGTACTGATGAACGATGCTTGTAGCGCACCTTTAAGCGTGAAACATCAGCACGGAACGTCGCAGCTAGTCGTTTGCCGCGCACACCCGCTCCAGTGAGTTGTCCCAGTCGAATCAAGGTGTTGGCAATATCATCCAGTTGGCGCGGCTCAGATCGGAAAATCGGCACCCGCAGTTTTTCGAGTCTTGAAATCTCAGCCCTTGGTGTTCCACTGTGCCACGCTAGGATCAGGTCTGGTGTCAGTGATGTAATAGTTTCAATGTCGAATTTGCTGTGCGATCCGATGCGCGGCACCGCGCTTGCTGCTGGAGGAAAATTACTATGCTCGACGGCCCCAACAACCTGATCGCCCACACCGAGTTCGAACAGCAACTCCGTCAGGTGTGGAGATAGACTGATGATTCGTTTCGCAGGTTGCGAGAGCCATAACACGTTACCTGTGTCGTCCTTGACCTCAATAGCATTAGAGCTGATCGTCGGCGTGGCGGCCAACAGAAAAAGAAAAACAAGTAGATAGCGGGCAATGGACAATTAAATGGCCAAGAGTCCACCAATAAAACTTACAGGTGATATGCCGTGTTTGTCATCACCCGGCCGGCAGTGCGCATGAGAAATCTGACGGTCAAGGGTAGTGTCGATCCTCCAGCACGGCGTGCAGTGCGCGCGTGGCGTTGTTCGTCTTTGCGCATCTGTTCAAGCACGGTGCGGCTTTTGCGATCGGCACGCGGCAGACGATCAATGTGCTGACTTAAATGCCCCTCAACTTGGCGCTCGGTCTCAACAGCAAAGCTAAGGTTGGCGCTGTCGCCTGCAAGCCCTGCCAGAGCACCCATCACAAAAGCCCCGCCGTACCAGAATGGATTGAGAAAACTCTTTTTTCCACCGAGTGCCTTAATTCGGTTGCCGCACCAAAACAAATGATCGTTTTCCTCTCGAGCTGCTTGTAGAAACGCACAGCGCACGGCTTCGTCGCGTGCTGTCAGAGATTGGCCCTGATACAACGCTTGGGCACAAATCTCGCCAACGTGGTTGACACGCATTAGTCGTGCGGCCTCTTCTCGTTCGATATCAGTCAGATTGCCCTGTTGTACATGTTCAGCAGGATCGTTGCCAACAGATTGCACAGGTTGCCCGGCAAGCGTTGCTAGGGCGTTATCGAGGATGACGACGATCCGGTCAAGGGGGCTCATTGAAGCTTCGTTGGTATTCAAGGTGGCGGATCTCCAAGCGTTTAATTTTAACTGTGTGCGCACAGCCACAGGTGATTGTGATCAGACAATCAACCGCCTTCGCACGAGCACAATTGTCAGATAGGTAGCCACCAGGCCAAAACCGGTCAGTGCGAACAGATGGGTAAACGGGGCTACGAGTGTTTGGCCAGTAACCAGCGGTCGAACCAGAGCCACTGCGTGTGTCAGAGGCAGAAATTGTACAGCCCCCTGCAAGGCCAGTGGTAGCGTGCTCGTCGGATAAAACACACCGCAAAGGATGAACATCGGTGTGATCACCAGGGTAATGTAGTAGCTGAAAAATTCGTAGCCTTTAGCCAGGGCCGTGACAACCATTGCCATGGCACCGAAGCAGAATCCTGTCAGGAAGAGTAGTGGAATCGAAAGCACGGCAGAAATGTCGCTGACCGCACCGAGGAAGACCGCCACAATGAGGATTGCACAGCCTGCAATCGTGCTTTTGGTCGCGCACCAGAATAACTCTCCAATGATGATGTCATCGACTTCGACTGGCGTTGCCAGCAACGCTTCGTAAGTACGTTGCGGCACCATTCGGGTGTAGACCGACCACATGGCTTCGAAACTGGCGGTGTTCATGGCTGTTGAGGCGACAAAGCCCGAGGCGAGGAAAGCGAGGTAGGGCATACCGGCCATCTTGCCGATAAAAAGTCCCAGGCCGTACCCCAGTCCAAGCAGGTAAATGAACGGCTCTCCAAAGTGGACGACAAGGCTTGCTCCCATCAGTTTCCGCCAGACGAGAAAATTTCTCTGCCACACGGCAATTATTGCCTGCATCGACAACGCTCGCCGACGGCAGTTCAATCGCGAATTCCCCGACCGGTCATGCGCAAAAACACGTCTTCAAGGCTCGCGTGGCGCTGCAGGACATGTTCCAGCCCCAGGTCTTCTATCTGTTCGAATAGTTTCGAGGAGTCGTCAGCATAAATATATGTTGTGTCGCCACTGAATTCGACGCGAGCGGCCAAAGTGGTCAGCGCCTGGCGTTGCCGCGGTGCAAGTGGCGCCCTGACCTCAACGACAGCCTGCTCACAATGTTGCTCCAGTAATTGCTGGACGCTGCCTTGGGCCACGATTCGACCGTGATCGATCAGCACCAGCTCGTCACACAAACGTTCAGCCTCTTCAAGGTAATGGGTTGTCAGGATGATTGTTTTACCGTCACGTTTGAGGCGCTGGATGAGAGCCCAAATCAGGTGTCTTGCCTGCAGGTCAAGTCCAGTGGTGGGTTCATCGAGCACCAACAATTCTGGGTCGTTGACGAGAGCTCTCGCGATCGTCAGTCGTCGTTTCATACCACCAGACAAGGTGCTGACTCGATCATCTCGTCGTTCGTCGAGTTCGACCAGTTCGAGCAGTTGATTAATTCTTGCAGAAATAATCTTGGGTTGCAGGCCAAAATAACGTGCGTATACCGTGATGTTTTCGATCACGCTGAAATCCGGGTCGAGCGTGTCTGCCTGGGGAACGACGCCGCTGCGGGCCCTAACCTGTCGCCCCCCGTGTTGGATGTTCATACCGAAGACATTGAGTAGACCGGCGCTCGGGGGAGATTGGCCGAGAATCATTCGAAGTGTGGTCGATTTACCTGCACCATTTGGGCCGAGTAAGCCGAAACAGCAACCTTGTTTGATCGATAGATCAAGTTCGTGGACCACCTCGGCAGCGCCATAGCGTTTACACAAGCCTCGGCAAGAGACAACGCTATCCATAGCAGTGATACCAGCTGATACCATCGGATTAGGCACTGAAAGTCTTTTGGTACCACTCGGATAAAGTGGCTATGTACGGGAGTTCGCTATCGTACAGGACGCCGTCGATATCTATAAAGAAATTAAGGTTACGCAAGGGGTTTTTGTTTCAGTTTCAAGGACCCGCTAGTTTAGCGATGACCATCCACAACAGGCCATCACCAGTCCGCATTCTTAACAGTTCAGGGATCACCATCTTCGGGATACAGTTACTCCGAACGAAGATGTTTTGGGCTGAGAATCCGGCACCGTCATGTCACGCTGGCGGCGACGTTGCTGGCGTATCAGTAACCAGCCAGCAATGAAGACACCGAATGCCACGACCAGGATGATAATCGTTGCGAGGGCGTTGATATCCGGCCGCAGCCCAAGCCTAACCCGGGAATAGATCAGCATAGGTAAGGTATTGGAGCCTGGACCCGATACAAAGCTGGCGATGATCAAGTCATCAAGGGACAGTGTAAATGCCAGCAGCCAGCCGGCGAGCAGTGCCGGCGCCAGCAGAGGAATCGTGATGTCGATCATCACGCGCAGAGGGTTGCTCCCCAAATCCTGGGCCGCTTCCTCAAGATCTTCGCCCATTCCCGCGAGGCGGGCACGGACGATGATCGCAACATAGGCCATAGAAAAGGTGATGTGTGCAATCGTTATGGTCGTGATGCCTCGTTCGTTCGGCCACCCGATCCAGTTGCCTAGTGTGATAAAGAGCAGTAGTAGCGATAGTCCAGTGATCACTTCAGGGATTACAAGCGGCGCAGTAATCATGCCGGCGAACAAGGTTTGACCCTTGAAGCGACGGATGCGCGTGAGGCTGAGGCCTGCTAGTGCGCCCAACAATGTCGCGAAAGTCGCATTAATCAGCGCAATGTTGAGACTTAGTAATAGTGCTGACCACACCTCTTCGCTTTCAAAAAGAACCTCGTACCAACGGGTGGAAAATCCGCCCCATACTGGAACCAGTGTTGAATGGTTGAATGAGTAAATGATCAGCATAGCGATCGGCACATAGAGAAAAGCGAGTCCGAAACTCAGCACCGAGAGGAGAAAAGCTGACTGTCTAGGTTGCATGGTTTAGTGATTCTTATCCCTTGACTGGGTGTATTGGTAGAGCATTACGGGTACTAACAACACGAGCAGTAGAATGACCGCAACGGCCGAGGCCATAGGCCAGTCGTGGTTGGCGTTGAACTCGCCGTAGAGGACCTGTCCAATCATCAGGACATTGCCGCCGCCAAGCAGATCAGGAATGACAAACTCCCCTGTCGCTGGAATGAAAACAAGCAGCGAGCCAGCTGCGATACCAGGCATCGTCAGAGGCAAGGTGATGGTGAGAAAGGTAACAACCGGTCGGGCACCAAGGTCAGCTGAAACCTCGTGCAAACTTATATCTAGTTTTTCAATGTTGGCGTACAACGGCAAAATCATAAAAGGCAGGTACGAATAGACGATGCCGATGTGTACAGCAAATTCTGAATACATCAGGCGGATCGGTCGATCAATCAGGCCTAGCCAGACCAGCAAAGAGTTGATTGTGCCCTGATCGGCAAGTAGCCCCATCCAGGCGTAGACACGCAACAGGAATGATGACCAAAATGGCAGAATGATCAGCATCAACAGGACAAAGCGTGTCGTGGAAGAACTGCGCGCAATGGCGTATGCAATTGGATAGCCGATAACGAGGCACAGTAGTGTTGACATCGCGGAAATGCGAATCGAGTTCAAATAGGCGCTGACATACAGATTGTCTCGCCAAAGGTAAGCATAGTTTTCATATATAAAATTCAATGATAGGTCGCCGTCTGTACCTTCTTGAAATAATGGCGAATAAGGGGGGCTGGCAATCAATGATTCCGCGACGCTGATTTTCAGCACGATCAAGAATGGTGCAAGAAAAAATATCAACAACCAGAAAAACGGAATAGCAATGACCACTGCTTTCCAGGAAAATTGTAAGCGCGGGGATAAGTACATATAAAATGGAGAGCGATCAGGTCTGTTGCCGCTGATGCTGTGATCCGGTTCTTATTAATTCATTAGTAACAGTGCATCGTTGGCCTCCCACTGGAGGTGAACGATGTCATTCCACTCGCCCACAAACTGATCGCTGTCAGGACGGTTTTGATTGGACTGGGTCACTTCAACTATGTCACCAGTCGAGGTTTTAATCTGATAGGTGGATTGGCTCCCGGTATAAGCAATGCTGTCAATGGTGCCCGTCAGCTGATTGGCGATATTCGCTGCTACTGGATGTTTTGAAATGGAAATTTTCTCTGGGCGCAATGCGATCCACACGTGTTGGCCGGGTATAAAAGCACGTTGATCAACGACATAAAACTCACTGCGATTAGGTGGCACGAGAACGGCGCAATGCGGATGTTCCTGTTTGACTATGTGGCCCTCAAACAAGTTCACAGAACCAATAAAGCTGGCGATAAACCGGTTATCGGGATACTCGTAGAGGTCTGTTGGTGTGCCGACCTGAATCAAGCGACCTTCATCCATCACGGCGATTCGGCTGGAGAGGGTCATAGCTTCTTCCTGGTCGTGGGTGACGAGAAGAAAAGTTACTCCAAGCTGGTGTTGGATGCGCATCAGCTCATATTGCGTTTGTTCGCGCAGTCGCTTGTCTAATGCTGCCAGTGGCTCGTCAAGGAGGAGCAATTTGGGGCGTTTCACCAGTGCGCGCGCGAGGGCGACTCTCTGTCGTTGCCCCCCAGAAAGCTGGTGGGGTTTGCGTTGTGCAAACGTTGACAACTCCAGAAGGGCCAGCATGTCTTTGGTGCGTCTATTGATTTCACGCCGATCGATGCCGTCTCGTTTGAGACCGTATTCGACGTTCTGTGTCACATTCATGTGTGGGAAAAGTGCATACGATTGAAACATCATATTCACGGGTCTCTGATGCGCGGGCAGATTTGTAACATCTACGCCGTCAATCAACACACGGCCAGACGATGGCGCTTCTAGACCGGCGAGGATACGTAGCAAGGTGGTTTTGCCGCAGCCTGAACCGCCCAATAATGAGAATAGTTCGCCGCGATAGACTTGCAAGTCAATTTTATCGAGGACGCTAAATTGTCCAAATGCCTTACTGATGCCTGACACCTGGATAAAGGGACTTGCGCCGGGTTCGAGCCACGGCCGTTCGGCGAACTTACGGGTTTGACACATGCCAGGGCTCAATTGCGGCCGTGTTAGACGAACCGTTTGATGAGGAAAAGGGACTGACACGGCACTGGTAGAGTACCGGCGTCATCAAAAACATTATTGTCCAGATTTGAACCTGACCCATGCTCGTGTCCGGGCTTTTCTGACCTTCTGTGGAACAACGGCCAGGGTATACATTTGACTAATTGCTTCAGCAGGCGGGTATGCGGCTGCGTTGCTAGTGATAGTTTGGTCAACCATGGGCAGGGCCGATTGATTAGCTGTGGCGTATGAGGTGTGGTTGCTGTCATTGGCGGCCACTTCGGGACGCATCATATAGTTGAGAAAAAGATGTGCGTTGGCGACGTTTTTTGCATCTGCTGGAATGACCCAGCCATCAATCCACAGGTTCGCGGCGCCAAGACCTGGCGGTGAGAAAAAATTGAGCACCACGCCCGTATTAGCGTCCTCGGCATTTGACATAGCGAACAAGCCATCTGGCCCCCAAGTTACCGCGATACAGAATTCTTTCTCAGGCATTTTCTGATAAGCGTAATTATCAAAAGTTTTGATATAAGGTCTTACCTTCAGCAGCATCTCAGCCGCCTTAGAGTAGTCGCTGATACGCTTAGAACTAGGGTTAAGTCCGAGATAGGCCAGGGCCATGGGCATGATGTCAGTCGGTGAATCCAGGAAAGCGACGCCGCAGGCAGCGAGCTTCTTCATGTTTTTGGACTTGAAGATCAGATCCATTGAGCCGATTGGCGCATCGGGTAATACGCTGCGTACCAGAGTCTCGTTATAGGTTACGCCATGCGTTCCCCACATATACGGAATCACATACCGGTTGTCGTTGTCCCAGTTGCTGGCGAGTTGGTGCATGACGTCGCGGCGCAAGTGCTGCAGGTTTGGCAGTCTCGATTTATCCAGCGGTTGGAGAATGTCGCCAGCTGAGATCAATAGGCCGATTTCTGAACCAGCGTGATTAACCACGTCGTAGCCTGAGCCTCCGGCGAGCAATTTTGCCTGTGCTTTTTCGACCGAAGGGTAATGATCATAGGTGACATCGATATCGAACTCATTTTCAAACTTCGAAATAGTGTCCTCAGCAATGTACTCGGCCCAGTTGTAGACATTCAGAGTGCCCTCTGCCCAGACAGGGTTGACAGGCATAATCACAGCTAGGATGAAGACTGTCAGCGTGCTTACTCGGATCAATTGAAGTTCATACATGGTTTTTCTCTGGGTAGGGGCGAGCCAATGTTAAACATACGCCATAGGAACTGTTGGCAGGATCGCGCCGGTCCGATAGTGTATCGGTGTTTGTTTCAGTACGTATGAGTGCCCGCAGCTCCATATATTGAATTAACCTCGTGACGTCTGCTATGAACCTTTCGAAAAACTGTGAAACCGAGGGTGCTGACAAGCTGCTCCTGTCACACAAAGATATGTTGGCGCAAGGTTTATGACTGGTCGCGAGTCCCGATTCGATTGCTTATTTGAGCCGGTCACTATAGGCCCGGTCACAGCGCGTAACCGCTTCTACCAGGTGCCACACTGCAATGGTATGGGGCACGCAATGCCGAACAGCGTAGCTGCCATGCGCGGTATGAAGGCGGCGGGTGGTTGGGCAGTGGTGGCAACCGAAGAGTGTGATATCCATGCCTCAACTGATGTGCTGCCATTTCCCGAAGCGCGTTTATGGGATGACGAAGATGCGAGGCGCTTGGAGTTGATGGTTGAAGCGGTTCATGCGCATGGTGCACTGGCTGCGATCGAGTTAGTACATAACGGTCATGCTGTTTCTAACCGTTACTCTCGCCTGCCAGTGATGGCTGTGGCTGATTTGCCTGTGGCAGCACTCGAACCAAGCCAGGCCTGCAGCATGACCCGGCGCGATATTGCGGATGTCCGCCGCTGGCACCGAAAAGCGGCGTTACGGGCACGCAATATAGGATTCGATATTGTTTATGTTTACGCTGGGCACAACTTGACCCTGGGCATGCATTTTCTCAGTCGACGATATAACCAGCGTCACGACGAATATGGTGGGACGCTGGCAAACCGCGTGCGTTTGACACGCGAACTATTGGAAGACACCCGTGATGCGGTCGGTGATCAATGCGGTATCGCTTTCCGATTTGCGGTTGACGAACTTCTCGGTGATGACGGGCTTTCGTGTGAAGCTGAGGGCCGTGATGTAGTTGAGATGCTCGCCGAGCACCCTGATATTTGGGACGTAAATCTGAGTGATTGGTCCAATGATTCAGTCACGGCGCGCTTCGGAGAGGAGGCTGATCAAGAGCCGTACGTTAAGTTCGTGAAGACAGTAACTAGTCGGCCTGTGGTTGGCGTTGGTCGATTTACCTCACCCGACGTGATGGTGTCACAAATCAAACGTGGCATTCTCGATATGATCGGTGCGGCACGCCCATCGATTGCCGATCCGTTTCTACCAAAGAAGATTGAAGAGGGGCGCATCGATGACGTTAGGGAATGCATAGGCTGCAATATTTGTGTTGCCGGAGATTGGTCGCACGCTCCTATCCAGTGCACACAGAATCCCACTATGGGCGAGGAATGGCGACGTGGATGGCATCCTGAACGAATGAACCGTAAAGGGGCATCTGACCGAATTCTTGTTGTTGGTGCAGGCCCAGCCGGGCTTGAGGCTGCCATGTCACTTGGCCGTCGCGGTTACGAGGTCATACTAGCCGACGCCGGTGAAGGCGGCGGCCGGGTGTCTCTGGAGTCACGCCTTCCAGGGCTGTCTACCTGGCAGCGGGTAGTTGACTACCGCCTCGGGCAAATTAATAAACTGCCTGATGTGACTTTTTATCCTGGAAGTCATATGGACCGAGACAGTGTCTTGTCGCTCAATGCCACGCACGTTGCGATCGCTACTGGTTCGACCTGGCGCCGAGACGGTCGTGGGCGTACGAATTGGCGCCCGATTGATGGTGTTCAAGAGCACATAAAGATTTTTACCCCAGATGACATCCTGGCAGGCGAGTTGCCGTCGTTAGGACCCGTTGTGATCTACGACGACGACCACTATTACTTAGGAGGGATCATTGCTGAGGTCCTTGTGCGGGCCGGACTTTCTGTCGTGCTGGTGACACCGGCACCGGAGGTATCACACTGGACACGAAACACCATGGAACAGCCGCGGATCGAGACATTGTTGCGACAGCTGCATGTTGAGATTCAGGCAAACCATAAACTGACGTCTGTAACACAGGACAGTGTTTGTTCCTCTTCGATTCTGACGGGCGAGGCGACGCCAATTTATGCCGCTAGTCTGATCCTGGTGACGTCAAGAGCGCCATCGAATACGCTTTATTTTGATCTTGCCGGCGCTGATGAAGCGGATCTCGCTTCACTGACTTATGGAATCCAAAGGATTGGAGACTGTTGCGCCCCTTCTACAATTGCCGCCGCGGTGTACCATGGGCATCGCTATGCACGTGAGCTCGATGAGAATGTTGACAAAGACAGCGTGCCGTTCAGGCGCGAGTACGCGGCTATATGAGGATCGTTTGTGAAGCGATCTATGGGAACGCTAGTGGTGGGTGACCATGACGACAAAGTTGTAACAGAACAAAAGATATCTCGTTATGCATCTATCGGAGATAATCTGATAACACTGTTATATCGGTATCGTATGTTGACAATAAATGTAGATGTTTGACCTCACGACATAATAAACATCTGGAATGCGCTGAGGTTTGACTTGCAACCCATGCCGGAAAAGGTTTTGGATACTTTCTCGATGGGCAGAGCTTAAGGACAATGTACTTACGAAGGTTAAGTTTGCCGACATCGTTTTCAGAAAAATACCGATTAATTGACTGCCCTCCATGGTGTGGCATGGTTGACCGGCGCTGGCACGACGATCTGACATCGAGCTCCGGAGAAAAATGGATCCGGTTGGTTGGTTTATTGCATTCCGTTGTTCACCCCGCGCGATCACAAAGAGTCCTGCGTTGGGACTCTTCCGCAGGAGGAAAGCCGGAGGCGATCTGGCTGAAGATCTATGACAATTCCAGCTTCATCCAGCGTCTCGCGCGCTTGCTTGGCCGCAACAAGGCGACGAGAGCGTGGGCAAATGCCTGGTTTCTTATTGGGTGCAGTGTGGCCACTCCGAGGCCTGTATTGGCCTTGCTATCTCCGTGGTGGCGACGACAACCTGAGTGGTTGGGATTCGAAGAATTTTCAGGCTCTGAAACGTTTACTCTTTGCTATGCGAGGCACATTCGCAGCGGGAACGGTGCAGAAGCATTGGTCCGGTCTGTGGGACACTTTATTGCACACCTGCACGAGTCGAATTGCTGGCACCGTGACCTAAACGGCAGCAATGTGTTGGTCCGAGAAAGCGCTGTCGACAAATTTGAGCTGTGCCTGATCGATGTCAACAGAATGCGGCGCAGTGACCGCATGAATCAATACAAGAGGGTTCATGATTTAGTTCGCCTGGGTCTTGCCCGTTCGGATTACGCTATTTTGTTACGGGCTTATGAGGGCGTGACAGGGGTAGTGGTCGACCAACAGATGTTGCAGCGAGGGTTAGATCACAGCCAGCGGTTACACGCGGCGCGCAAAGCAAATTCCTACCTGCGCTGGTGGTTCAAAATCACCTACCACTTAGGCAAGATTCGGAACCTTCGGGCGTGAAACGATGAGTCGTGAACAAAGTCGCGTAGCCTATCTGCGCCGCCGTTACAGGGGGTCTCAGGCAATTGTTGATCGTCGCGAGAGAAAAATAGTCGGTCAATATCTGCAAGGACTACAGCAGGTCGAGACAGTTCTTGATCTACCTAGTGGTGTAGGGCGATTCACGCCGCAACTCCGGCGGATTGCGTCGCAAAGGCTGGTTTGCGGTGATAAGTGGCAGGAGACATTGAATGCGTTGGAACAGGCGGAGCTTGAACAAGAAGGGACTAAGATCGAAACTCGTGCCGTCGACCTTTATCAGTCACTGCCCTTCATTCGAGGCGAGTTTGACTTGGTTTTCAACTTTCGGTTTTTTCATCACATCCGTAACGTCGAGCAGCGTGAACATGTGGCGGCAGAACTAGCACGAGTGGCAGCACGTTATTTAATCGTATCGTATTACGCGAGCGCCACCGTTCACGCGTGGCAAAAGCGGGTATGGAATAGAGCGGGCCATGTGCGTTCGCTTCCAATGATTCCTGTCAGCGTTTTCCACAATTTGTTCATTAAGCACGAGATGTCGGTAATCGCGGATCGCCCCATCTTGCCATTGTTGCATGCACACCGCATCGCGCTGTTGGAGCGACAATTTGCTTCGAGTTAGAGAAATTGACCCATTTGACGGTAGAGCACCCAGGCGGAGCCTGATGGGGGATTTGATTATCGTTCTTCCTGCACCTTGGCCGCGAGGTGGTTGATAATGTCGATTAGCTCGTTGGGTCCACCGGCCATTGAGACAGAAGTCCGATAGGTGCCGCCAACGATAATTGTGGGTACCCCATCGGCCTGGTAATTGCGAGTCATAAGAATCGCTTTATTGACTCGTGATACGACTCCCATAGAGTTGAACGTTTCAAGGACTTTCTGCGGGTCGGCACCGTGCTCCGCTGCCCAGTCGGAAAAATGCTCTGCTGTCACAATTCTCTTACGCTCTTCATGGAGCACACTGAAATAGGCATCGTGGAGCGTTTCCATGAGGCCCAATGCCTGCATCGTGTAGAACGCGTGGGCGTCATTTCGCCAGTGGTCGTTGAGGATTGCCGGCATACGCACATAAGCGACATTATCGGGCTTGTTTTTCAGCCATCTTTTTAGGTAGGGCTCGAGTCGGTAGCAGTGAGGACAGTGATACCAGAAAAGCTCCAAGACTTCGATCTTATTTTCTGTCTGAGTAGGTTGAGGTGCTGAAAGACGAACGAAATTAACTCCTTCTTGGACTTCCTGCGCGGAGACGGAAATCGAAGACAGAACGAATACAAGGCAGGTGAACAATAGCCGTTTCATATGTGTGTCTCCTCTAACAACAAATTACGAGCTCAGTTGGCTTCGTTCAGTCGGTCGACCAATCGGCGTGCTAGACCGTCAAAACTGCCGTTGCTCATCAACACCAGTGAACCGGTTGGGAAAATCTCGGAGTCCAGCAGCATCAGTATGTCCTCAATTGAGTCGCACACGTCTAGTCTAGTGTGGTCACCGGGAATGGCAAGATCAACCGGGCTCCATGACAGATCAGGGTGCTGTCGGATGATCACATGGTCCGCAGCAGCGAGCGATGTTCCGAGTTGTGCAGCCTGGTCACCGCGCTTCATGGTATTTGATCGGGGTTCGATAATGGCAACCAGCGGCTGGCCCGGATGGTGCAGGCGCAGCGCTTCTAGAGTCACTGCGATAGCGCTTGGGTGATGGGCAAAATCGTCATAAACACACAATTCGTCGCGTTTGAACAGACATTGCAAGCGCCGCCGAGGAGCAATGAAAGTGCACATTGCAGCGCACGTCTTATCGGTATCGAGCCCTAGGGCGTCAGCAGCGGCGATAGCGGCCAGCGCGTTCGTCATATTGTGGTGGCCGAACAGCGACCAACGTACTTCACCAGCTACCACACCGTGGTGGTGGAGAACAAAGGAAGAGCAGTCTGAGACCAATGGCTGCACTGTCCACGCAGCCCTGGCGCCAGGCCTTGAATCGAAATACTGCAAGTTGCTCCAACAGCCTTTGGCAAGTACCCGCCCCAGATTTGGGTCAGCCTGGTTCACTATGACAGTGCCCTCTGGTGCGATAGTGCGTACGAGATAATGAAACTGAATGATGATGTCCTCAACCGAAGCGTAGATATCGGCATGGTCAAATTCGAGGTTGTTCAGAACAGCAACCTGTGGGTGGTAGTGGATAAACTTTGGTCTCTTGTCAAAAAAAGCACTGTCGTACTCGTCAGCTTCAACGACAAAGTGTTTGCCGGTACCACACCGTGCGGAGGTGGAAAAGGTGCCGGGGACTGCACCAATAAGGAAGCCGGGAGCATGCCCGCATGTTTCTAGTAGATGTGCCAGCATGGCACTGGTCGTGGTTTTTCCGTGTGTGCCAGCCACAGCGGTAACTGTTCTCTTCCTCAAAACGTGCTCTGCTAGCCATTGCGGCCCTGACTCATAATCAAGGCCGCTACCCAGCGCGGTTTCAACCGCCGGGTTGCCGCGCGACAGTGCGTTGCCGATCAGTATCCGATCAGGCCTCGGACGAGGTAAATCGCTGCTATAGCCTTGTGCGATGAGCACATTCTGTTCCGCCAGTAACGAACTCATCGGCGGGTAGGTGTTGGCATCAACTCCAGTCACGCGGTGGCCAAGTTCCCTTGCGATCAGCGCGATGCCGCCCATGAAAGTTCCGCTGGCGCCGAGGATATGCAAGTGCACGGTCGAAAAAGCAGTCCTTTGTTAAGGAAACGAAAACATACCCGAGTGATATATGGTGACCATGTATAAAGGAAGCGAGTAGGCCACTACAATTAAAAATCCGAGCGCAGTTCTTATTTCAATCGCCTGACTCAATATCCAGGCTTGGATCGTCAGTTGCCAAATGTCGACCGCATAGGCCATGTACACCGACCACTTAGGTATTTCGGCGGGTAGGACATCTGCAAGAGTCGACTGGGGGAGTGATTGTTTCACGGATTCCATTTCCGAGAGTACGAGCTCCATCAGTCGATTGACGTCAGCGTAGAATGGTGAACCGATCAGGTGGGTTATGGTCAATGCACCGAACATGGCCAAAGCAGTTTGTTTCCATCGCATACCAACGCCGCGCAGCCGAAGAATAAAAAACCACACTGCACCAGGCAGAATAGTATTAGCGATACAGCAGAATAGCAGCGACGAAATATCCCTCGTCGGTATGGGCGGCCAGACGAACAGTACGCCGAGATACAGTGCACCAGCGATGACCAGCAGGTGTTGAGAAACTGGGAAATTCTCGGGCCGCTGTCTAAAAAGACAGAGTTCGGCGAATAAACGTAGGATCGGTAGCAGTTTCATCTTCGAGCAGAAGCGAATCTGCCTGATTAAATGACAGCATGAGAAATGGGGAGGAATGATATCATTGCCGAGGCCAAGCGTAGGTTTGAGCACAGGCTTGATTACTCGATGTGCTCTTCGGCCTTCACCTGCAACACTGCTAGAAACTTGCCTAACCTGCAGCTGATTTCTATAGCACTTTCGTGACATCAACGTGACTGATCTGATCGGGTGCCAGGATGCATTGGATGCATTCTGTGAGCAGGCCTCGGCGTCATCATGGTTGGGGCTTGATACGGAATTCGAGCGGGTTCGAACCTATTATCCGCAGTTATGCCTGCTCCAGTTGTCAACGCCTGACATGACTGTTTGTGTCGATCCTTTAGCCGACATCGACATGAGTCCGCTGAATAAATTGATCACAAGAAGGACTCCCATCAAGATATTACATGCCGCACGCCAGGACCTGGAAGTCCTCCAGTACGCTTTACAAGCATCACCAACCAATTTATTTGACACTCAAATCGCTGCGGCCCTAGCTGGTTATGGTGATCAGGTCGGTTATGCGTATTTAGTACGGTCGTTGTGTGGTGTAGAACTGCCTAAGCAGCAGACTCGCAGTGACTGGTCAAGGCGCCCTCTTAGCGAGGGACAACTGCGTTATGCATTGGATGATGCGCGTTATCTCGGTGTCCTGTTTCAGCAGTTATCGACCGTGCTCGAAGGATTGAATCGCTTGCCATGGGTCAACGAAGACTGCGCAAGGTTAGTGGAGCGTGATCTGCTGGCAGAAGCGGCAGACACCGCTGTCGTTCGGACGCTGGCCCGAGCACGGAAATTTTCAGAAGAACAGCTGTGCGTTTGTTACGCGCTGGCCCGCTGGCGTGAACAGACTGCCAAGGACAGTGATTTGCCACGCGGCTGGGTGTTGCCTGACTCGGCACTACTGGCTATCGCCCGTAAATTACCGGCTGATGAAGGCGAGTTACAGTTGTTGGTTGAGCTTCCATCGAGAGCAAGGCGCCGCTGGGGGAAGATGATCGTGGCGGTTGTCGAACAAGGCCGTTGCAGCGCGAGTCCCGTACCGAGAAGCACTGGCAGCTCCCCTTTAAGTCGAAAAGAAAAGCGTCTCGCCAACGAGTTGTGGGAACGTTTAAAGCACGCTTGTGCGGACGCCGATATTCCCACAAGTACGGTGGTGCGGCGGAATGAGCTGGCGGCAATGGTGCGGGGCGAGCGTGATCTTGCACTGCTCCGAGGATGGCGAGAAGGTTTTATTGGACGTGAATTTCTTGCTGTAATCGATAGACTTCCGATGGACGGGAGTTGCTAAAATGATGCTCGAGGTAAATGACCACATCGTTACCAGATCGGGTAGGAGGCAGTCATGGCTGAAATCAAGTCGATATTGTTGCCGTTCAACAATGTGGTGCCACCCGCAGCATCGATTGATGCTGCACAGGTCGTAGGGCGGCCTTTCGAGAGTTACATCGA
Source organism: uncultured Acidiferrobacteraceae bacterium (assembly GCA_964484965.1). GTDB lineage: Bacteria > Pseudomonadota > Gammaproteobacteria > Arenicellales > UBA868 > UBA11791. The sequence continues at coordinate 18,296 of CAZAHE010000012.1, forward strand.
AGGTGTTTTTTGCCGGCAACTATTGCCGGTGATCGCGGGCGAAGGAATTACCTTGCCTGGGGACTACCTTGCTGAATTTGAAGAAGAGGGTCGCCGACAGAGTGAAGAAGCACGGGAAGTCTTTTTTCAGCTCATTGGGGAAGCGGATATTCCAGAAGCGGGTCTGGAAGAATTTGAAAGCGGTTTCCGGGCAGGGTGGACAGAGATGGTCGGCACCGGTACTGGCGGCATGGCAGAGTATGCGCGTCTTTTCGATATCAGTATTGTTTCGCGGCGCAGCGATGATACGGCAGTCGAGTGGAAATCAATGGTCGAGGCACTGTTATTTGAAAGCGGCCGTCCGCTCTTAATTGTGGGTGATGAGGTTCCTGATACTGTTGGCGAACGAGTTGTTTTTGCATGGAACGGCAGCAGTGAAGGTGCAAGATCAGTAGTCGTTAGCGAGGCTTTTTTACAGGACAGCAGCGAAGTCGTCGTACTCACCGTAGAGAAGGCGACAGTTGCAGGCCCTTCGGGCGAGCAGTTGGTTGCCCAGTTCATCGCGCGGGGAATAAATGCAAGGGCTGAGACAGTGCAGCGCGGTAATGCAACGGTGGGTGGCGCGATCCTTGACTATGCAGAAAATTTTGATGCCGACCTGCTGATCAAGAGTGCATTTACACAAAGTCGTTTTCGTCAGTGGGTATTCGGTGGTGCGACCAAAGAAATCATTTCACACGCACCGGTTCCTGTGCTGATGTGCCACTGATACGTACACAACAAAGACCAGAGAAATCCAGGAATGAAGCCAGCAATCAGAGTCGCGGTTACCGGCGCAGCCGGGCAGATCAGTTACGGACTTTTGTTCCATATCGCCGCCGGCGAGATGTTGGGGCCCGATCAGCCAGTCATCCTGCAACTGCTTGAGATCCCTGCTGCTATGGATGCACTGAAAGGGGTTTGCATGGAGTTAGCAGACTGTGCTTATCCGCTGCTGAGTGGTGTTTTATGTAGCAGCGATCCATTTGAGGCGTTTGCTGATGCCGATTACGCCTTGCTGATCGGGGCGCGGCCACGTGGACCGGGTATGGAGCGTAAGGACCTTCTGCGTGAAAACGCGAAGATATTTTCATCGCAGGGAAGAGCGCTCAACGCCAACGCAAGCCGTTCCGTTCGAGTACTTGTTGTGGGGAATCCAGCAAATACAAATGCGTTGATTGCCTCTGTTAATGCACCGGATATTGCTCCGCAACAGTTCAGTGCTATGACTCGCCTGGATCACCACAGAGCTATTGCACAGTTGGCTGATCGTGTGAAAGTGCCAACAAGTTTGATCCAGAGATTAAGTATCTGGGGCAATCACTCTGCTACACAGTACCCTGATATTTTTCACGCTACCGTCGATGGGAATCGTGCGACGGAGTTGGTGGACGAAGTGTGGCTGACCGAAGAATTTATTCCTGCTGTGCAACAGCGTGGGGCGGAGATTATTCAGGCACGAGGCGCAGCAAGTGCGGCATCAGCTGCCGCCGCGGCCGTAGCCCACGTGCGCTCATGGGTTCTGGGCACGCCGCCCGGCGACTGGACCAGCATGGCAGTGATCAGTGACGGTAGTTATGGTATTGGCCAAGAACTGTTTTACTCCTATCCTGTGACATGTGCAGGCGGGCAATTTAGCATCGTTGAAGGGCTAGAGATCAACGCCTTTAGCCGACAACGGATGATTGCCACCCAGACAGAGCTTGAGGAGGAACGTGATGGTGTTCGAGATCTGTTGTAACTTAGTGGTTGCAAACGTCAGGGCACACACTGGCTATCGAAAACAGAGACCAACATGGTGACGAAAATTGCAGTTTCAGGTGCTGCCGGTCGGATGGGCAGGACACTGGTTGACGCGATCAGTACAGACGCCAGCAGCGAACTGGTTCATGCATTTGATCAGCCCAACAACGGGCAGGTCGGCTTAGATGCGGGGGTGGTCGCCGGGCTGGCACCAGTCGCTGTAACTGTGACCGATTCAATAGATGGTCCGACATTCGATGTCCTGATTGAGTTCACTACGCCAGAGGCGACGCTTGCTCATCTTGCGTTCTGTCGTCAGCATCGCCGATGCATGGTGATCGGTACAACCGGTTTAGAAGAAGAACATCAGCTGGCCCTGGCCGATGCAGCTAATGACATTGCAATTCTACAAGCGCCGAATATGAGTGCCGGCGTGAACCTGACCTTCAAGTTATTAGATATCGCCGCCCGCGCTCTCGGTGATGGAGTCGATGTGGAAGTGATCGAGGCACACCATCGGCACAAGGTGGATGCACCGTCGGGAACGGCACTGCGTATGGGAAAAGTGGTAGCCGCCGCACTCGGTCGCAACCTCGACACCCACGGAGTATTTTCACGACACGGGTACACCGGTGAAAGAGATCCCAAGGCGATTGGTTTTGCGACGGTGCGGGCATCGGATATTGTTGGCGAACACACTGTCCTTTTTGCAGGGCCGGGCGAACGAATCGAAATCACTCATCGTAGCAGCAGCCGGATGACGTTTGCCGCTGGTGCGGTGCGAGCAGCCAACTGGCTAATAGGGCAATCGGCGGGACTCTATGACATGCGTGATTTGCTTGGGCTGAAGGACTAGGTCACCGTGTGGTGGGCGCGATTATTCGATCAAACGCAATGGGTCCTTGCAGCAGTATTCCCGGTTGTTCTAGTGCGATTTGTCGAATTGACACGCTAACGATTACAGTCATCCTCGAGAGGGAGACATATCATGGATCGTGTACTGCTAACTAATTCCGGGGCCGAGCGTCTATGGCAGGAACTCGATCACCTGAAGGGCGAAAAACGCCCACAAATTATCGAAGCTATCGCTGAGGCTCGGGCGCATGGTGATTTGTCGGAAAATGCCGAATACCATGCGGCTCGCGAGCAGCAAGGATTTATCGAAGGGCGCATTGCCGAACTTGAGGACAAATTGAGTCGTGCCGAGGTAATCGATTCATCCCAGCTGAATGCCGGCGGCAAGATTGTTTTCAGTGCTCGAGTCACGCTATGGGAAGAGGCTGGAGCACGCGAAGTCAGTTACCAGATTGTCGGCGAACTGGAAGCTGATATCGACCGTGGTTTGATATCCCACAGTTCTCCGTTAGCGCGTGCACTGCTTGGCAGGACTAAAAACGACGAGATTGAGGTCGATGCGCCTGGCGGAATACAGCATTACCGGGTTTTGTCTGTTACTTACGGGGAGTCGTAGCCGGAGTCCGGACAAATGTGACTCGCTACGGGTTCATTGAGTACGACCTAATCTTTGTTTCGGACCTGTTCGATCAGTACCCGTCTCAGAATTTTTCCAGAAGCAGACTTGGGAATTGTGCTAGTGAATTCAAGTAGTCTGATGCGTTTATGCGGTGCGACGAGATCCTTTATGAAGGCGATAATCTGATCAGCCAGAATTGTTTCGTCGTAGTCGTCGCTCTTGGCCACAATGTAGGCTTTCGGGATTTCGCCAGCTTCCTCATCGGGCACTGGGATGACCGCAGCGTCGGCAACATCTCGGTGGGTCAAGAGTAAGGCTTCGAGTTCTGCAGGGCTGACTTGTAATCCCTTGTATTTGATCAGTTCTTTGACGCGATCAACGATATAGAAAAATCCATCTTTGTCGACGTACGCAATATCGCCAGTGCGATACCATCCTGATTCGTCTATCGATTGTGATGTGGCGTCTGGTTGGTTCAGGTAACCGCGCATAATTTGGGGGCCGCGAATCCAAAGTTCGCCTTCTGTATTTGGTCCGACATCGGCACCGTTATCGACATCAACGATTCGGACTTCGGTCATGGGTATCACCTTTCCGATAGAGCCCGGCTTGGCTTCGCTCGCGTTCTTAGGCGATAGGTGCGTGACGGGACTCGCCTCGGTCATACCATAGCCCTGCACCACTGCGCAGCCGACTCGATTTCCAGCCTCGATCGACAGCTCAGCGCCCAACGGTGCGGCACCGCAGAAAAGGGTGCGCAAACTTGACAGATCGTATTGCTCCACCAGAGGTGATTTGGCCAGGCCCAGTACCATTGGAGGTACCATCGGTAAGGTGGTAATTCGGTAGCGTTCAATTAAGGAAAGGAATTCTTCCATATCAAAACGAGGCATGGTGACAATTGTCGCCCCGTAGGAAAGGGCAAGTTTCATTACCACTACCATTCCGTAGATATGGAAAAACGGCAGCACCGCCAACACCATGTCGTCCTCTTCGAGACGCGGCCGCGTTTCAAATGCATGAAATTGGCACAGGTTAGCGACCAGGTTGTAATGCGTGAGCATGACTCCCTTAGGCAATCCGGTAGTGCCGCTTGAGTACGGCAAAACGACGAGATCATCGCGTGCGGAGATAACGGTGTTAGGCGGATCATCACCTGAGCTGAAGAGGTCGGTGAACGGTGTGGCTTGAGATGAATCTCCCAGTACAAAGATTTCTTCTAGGCTTGAATTCGGTGCGGCCTCGAGCACCTTGTCTAAAAACGATGGCGTGGTGAAAAGAAAGCGTGCGTTGGCATCGTTCAGCTGGTTGGCCAGTTCCCGTGCAGTGTAGAGTGGATTGATAGTGGTGTTGATACCTCCAAGCCGCGCGACTGAGTTGAAGACAATCGCATATTCAGGGATGTTAGGAGAGAAAATAGCGAGTACGTCTCCCTTTGAGAAACCGCGCGCGGCAAGGCCTGCCGCTACGCGGTCGATGCTGATGTGAAGTTCTGCATAGGTCAACGTTCGTCCACTCGGTCCGTCGATAAGAGCCGGTTTGTCACCAAGGCGTTGCGCATGACGGAGTGCGTACTCGTGTACCGGAGTATCCGGTATCACGATGCTGCTGGCATCACGATCACTGGTGTAAATCATGCATCTTTCTCCTGCTATAGAGCGCTGTTCAGGGTCGACATCAAATAGTGCCGTGTTCGGGGTTGTCCTTGAGCGGGAAACTCGCCTACAGTGCGCCCGCCGACCGCCTCACAAGGGGCAACGCTGACTCGCTCACAGCAGCATCAACACGGACTCGATTGCAAGGACTAAACCAACATGACATCAACCGCTGAATCTGGCCCCAAGGATATCCGCTTACAGATACAACGTACAGGTATCCAGGGGCGTCATTTGACCTTCATTGATGACCTCAGCCAGCAGGAGCTATTGAATCTGTTTGCGACGGCGGAAATGCTTGAACCATATTGGCGCAGCGGCATCGAGCTACTCAAGAATCGCATTCTCTGCACGTTGTTTTTTCAGCCGAGCACCCGTACTCGCTTTAGTCATGAAACTGCAATGTTCCGCCTCGGGGGTAACGTGCTTACGGAGTCAAATCCACTGATTAGTTCATCAGCTGCCAAAAACGAGTCGTTGTACGACTCAATAAGGGTGATTTCGCAATATGCCGATATCCTGGTTCTTCGACATCCCGATGACGTACGAGTGTTGAGCGATATCGAACGGCTTGGTACCGAGTCTGTGCCGATTATCAGCGGCGGTTATGGTGATGTCACTCACCCTACCCAGGGGTTGCTCGATATGTATACCGCCTGGCGTTGGTTGGGTGGTGATTTCTCTACGATGAATGTGATGATCGCCACGCCTGATCTTTCTCGTGCACGTTCTGGACAATCATTTGCCCTGGGACTGGCACGAATGGGGGCTAGGCTGCATTACTCTGGTACCACGGGCCTCCGCACGCCTGAGGTGATTCGCGACAAGCTAGATGCAATGAATGCCAATTACACCGAGCACAACGATCTTACTATTAAGCAGCAGGAGGAGTTGATAGCCGATGACGGGATTGATTTACTTTACTTGCCGGGTTGCTCAGTTAAAAAAGGAGATTCAGGGCGCGACGACTTCATGAAAAAGATGCAAGCCTATTACTTTACCCGTGAAGGTATGGAGCGAATCGAGCAGCGTGGTGGTAAGGCTGTGGGTGTCATGCACTCGCTCCCGCGTAACGAAGGAGAATTCGATTTCTCCATCGATGCAAGTCCTTACCAGCTGTATTTCAAACAAATTGCATTTTCCGTGCCTTTAAGGATGTCACTATTGGCAAACACACTCGGCGTGGGCTGATCGCCGCTACAGGGAGCGAGTATTCGTGGCACGACGAAGGCATATTCGAATTATTGCGACCGGCGGCACGATTGCAGGTCGCGGTGGTTCCGCGACTAGCGTTGAGTATACGGCCGCACAATTATCCGCCGATGAGCTTGTCAGCATGGTGTCGGGTCTCGGCGATGTTGCCGATATCTCGTGCGAGACCTTGTATGCGCTTGATTCTAAAGATATGGGACTGAAGCACTGGCGGGCACTTGCAAATCTGATTCGAAAGCGGTTGTCAGAAAAAAGTATCGATGGTGTTGTCGTCACCCATGGCACAGACACACTGGAGGAGACCGCATGGTTCCTGGATCTTGCAGGCAGCTGGAGAAAACCAGTGGTGATAGTCGGTGCCATGCGCGCATCAACGGCATTGTCTGCTGATGGACCGGCTAACCTCTATCAGGGTGTTTGCGTGTGCGCCGCATCGACGGCCGCTGGCCGAGGTGTGCTGGTTGTGATGGCAGGCCTGGTCTTGTCAGGGTGGCGAGCTGTTAAAACAAGCAGCGAGGCGCTCACAGCATTTCAGGTTTATCCTGGTGGTGCGGTAGGACAAGTGATCGGTAATTCGGTGCTTTTCCATCAAAACAGTGAAGCAGGGCCGCTGTCGGGGCGATTTGCCGATGTTGTACGTAGCGAGCAGGCGCTACCTGTCATAGGTATCGAGTATTGTGCCGGTAGTTGTGGCGCGGTCGATAGTCTGCGGTGGCCACGAGGCCCAGGCATGGGGCTGGTCGTTGCAGCTTTTGGATCGGGAGGGGTGCCCGATGCGCTAGCAGAGTCTTTGAGTGACTATGCAGCCAGTGGTGCCAGTGTTGTGATCTCCTCGCGGGTCGCAGGAGTTTTGGTGATGCCAGAGACGATGACGCTGATTGAAAAAGAAAATGTCGTGGCAGCGCGCTACCTTAATCCGCAAAAAGCCGCGGCTTTGCTGTCTCTAATTCTTGCCGACGGTTGTTCGCCGCAGTCGACTTTCGAGGCGTTATACACGTGAGGCCAACGGAGCAACGGAGCGCAGTTCGCGAACGCCTGCTAATTGCAGTCGGCGGTAACGCTATTCATCCAGAAGGTATTCGGGGGACGTCGGAAGAACAGATGCAGGTTGCTGCTGAAACCGCACAATATCTGCTACCTCTATTACAACAGGATAACGAATTGGTGGTAACACATGGTAATGGTCCCGGTGTTGGTAAGACTATGATGCGTCAGGCACTTTCCCGCCACAGGGTAGCGCCGATGTCGCTTGACATCTGTGTGGCCAACACGCAGGGCGTGACTGCATATATCTTAATGCAAGCGTTTGAAAATGCATTACGCCGAGTGGGTAGTCCACGTCATGCAGTGGGGTTGGTGACGCAAGTGGAGGTTGACCCGGCGGATCCCGCGTTTGCTTCACCTTCGAAGCCGGTCGGGTATTTTTTTGATCAGCAGCAGGCGGGTGATTTAGCCGAAGAGTTTGGCTGGACATTGAAGGAAGATGCCGGCCGCGGATGGCGACAAGTGGTGCCGTCCCCGGAGCCTCAACACATTTGTGATATCTCGCTCATTGATGCCCTTGCCCGGCGCGGTACCATCGTCATCGCTGGCGGCGGTGGTGGGATACCTGTTGTGCGTGACAAAACTGGGATTCGTCATGGTGTTGAAGGGGTGATCGACAAGGACCTAACTTCCGCGCACATGGCAACGGTGCTGGGAATTCCCAAGATGGTCATCCTGACCGGGGTCTCGCGTGTCGCGATCAACTTCGGCCGCGATGATGAGCAGGAAATTGACTACATCAGCGTCGCGGAACTTCGTGGTCTGCAGCTGGAGGGACATTTCCCACCAGGTAGTATGGGTCCAAAAGTTGAAGCTGCCCTGCGCTTTGTTGAGGCAGGCGGTTCGCGCGCGATTATTACTGGTCTAAAGGATGGCCCAGCAGCTATGGCCGGACGAACCGGCACCCATGTGGTATCCAATCACCCACGCAAAGGAGCTATTGGTTGACGATGACGGATGCAGCAGAAAAACACAGCAAGCTTTTTAAAACTCTAGAACCCGAGCCTCGCCTGCTAATGGGCCCTGGTCCAGTCGATGTTTATCCAGCCGTGTTGCGTGCAATGTCGTTGCCTATGTTGGGGCAGTTCGACCCGCAGTTTACAGGCTACATGAACGAGGTGATGACTTTATATCGAGAAATCTATCGCACTAAGAATGAGTGGACGTTGCTTGTCAACGGTACAGCCCGCGCCGGCATCGAAGCATGTCTAGGTTCGATCATCTCTCCGGGCGATCGTGTGCTGGTGCCGATCTTCGGTCGCTTTGGACATTTGCTAACCGAGATAGCCGTTCGCTGTCGTGCCGAGGTGATCAATATCGAAACGCAGTGGGGAACGGTATTTGAAATCGATCAGCTGATGGATGCCATTCGAACACATCGCCCACGCTTGCTAGCGCTTGTCCATGGTGACACGTCGACCACGATGGCGCAGCCGCTGGCCGAGATCGGGCGCTTGTGCCGTGATGCCGGAATCTTGGTGTATGTCGACACGACGGCAACCTTGGGGGGTATGCCCATTGAAGTTGACGACTGGTGCTTGGATGCAGTGAGCGCAGGACTACAGAAGTGCTTATCCGGTCCGCCGGGTTGTTCGCCGATTACGATCAATGATCGCGTTGCAGAGCTCATCAATACCCGCAAACACGTCGAGGCAGGAATCAGACCAGAGGGGACGATCGATGCCGACGGCTCGGTTATCCAGTCAAATTATTTTGATCTTGGTATGTTAATGGACTACTGGAGTCCACTCCGGCTGAATCACCATACTGAATCCACATCAATGCTTTATGCAGCCCATGCTTGCGCACAAGTGGTACTGGGCGAAGGGCTGGATAGCGGATATGCCCGCCACCGGCTGGCCAGTCGGGCATTGCGCGCTGGCCTTCAAGCAATGGATCTTGAGCTCTTTGGCGATGAGGATCATCGCATGGAAACAGTTACGGGTGTCTTTATCCCCGACGCGCTGGGTAATGGAGATCATATACGCGGCCAATTACTTGAGGACTTTGGAATCGAAATCGGCACCTCGTTCGGGCCGTTACAAGGCAAGATATGGAGAATTGGCACCATGGGATACGTTTGTCGTAAGGCCAACGTTCTACGCTGTTTGGGTGCGTTAGAAGCAGTTATGCGGCGCGCTGGCTTCGTTTGTTCTGCCGGGGCGGGTGTAGACGCTGCCTATGCGGTCTTTGATCAATGAGCAAATCGAGACGATCATCAAAGCCGCAGGGCGATGCCGTTGCCGGCAGTTATGGCGAGTCCCTCTTAAATGACAAGCCACGAGTGATTAACGTCGGCTTAAGTCGTTTCGCCGAGGAGCTCGCCGAGCAGGGCACGCCAGTGATCCAAGTTGTATGGTCGCCTCCGGCGCGCGGTGACGCAACGCTGGCTGCACTGTTAGCGAAATTGCTTGACTAATGAGGGATATTCCATCGTTGGTGCGAAGCGCAAATGCGGAGGCCATGCGCAGACTGCTGGCAGCGGAACCCATGCTGGTCGATGTGTTGCCGGCGCACGAAGCGATCCCTGGTTTAGATGAACACATTATTCTGCATGCCGGTCCACCTTTATCTTGGGAACGCATGTGCGGACCGATGCGTGGTGCGGTAGCTGGAATAGCGGTGTTCGAGGGGTGGGCCACGGACCTTGATCACGCGACGCGTCTGGCTGAAGCAGGCACTTTTGAGTTTCGGCCCAACCACGATTTCTCTGCGGTAGGGCCAATGACGGGTATGACGACGCGCAGCCAGCCTGTCCTGGTGGTAGAGAATCGTTGCGGCGCAAATCGAGCCTTTTGTACCATCAACGAAGGTCTTGGCAAGGTGATGCGTTTCGGTGGCAATGATGCTTCGGTGCTGGCCCGTCTTGCTTGGCTGCGTGATACGTTGGGGCCAGCGCTTGGACGAGCACTGCGATCGGGTGAAGGGGTCGAGTTGAAGCCACTCGTATCACGCGGACTTACGATGGGTGACGAGATGCATCAGCGCAATCTGGGATGTTCCAGTTTGCTGCTGCGTGCACTGGCGCCGGCGCTGGCGAGCGTTACTCCCGACCATAAAATTCTTTCCGAACTGCTCGCCTTTATCGGCTCAAACGACCAATTTTTTCTCAATGTGGCGATGGTCATGGGCAAGGCCATGACGGACCCGGTACGTGGTATTGAAGGTTCGAGCATGGTTACCGCAATGAGTCGCAATGGCACGGATTTTGGTATTCGAGTCAGCGGTCTTGGAGACGAGTGGTTTGTGGCCCCAGTCGAGATGCCGGAAGGTCTTTATTTCCCAGGATTCAGCGCTGACGATGCCAACCCTGACATGGGCGATTCGACTATTGTAGAGACGATCGGACTGGGTGGATTTGCGATGGCCGCAGCGCCAGCGGTAGCCGGTTTCGTTGGTGCGGGCTCGCCATCCAATGCCGCTGATTTCACCCGTATGATGGGCGAGATCACGCTCGGCGAGAACCCGCAGTGGACAATTCCGTCACTCGATTTTCGCGGAGTGCCGACCGGTATCGATATTCGGCTGGTGGTCGAGAGCGGTATCACACCGACTATCAATACGGGTATTGCTCATCGTCAGCCGGGCATCGGCCAGGTCGGCGCAGGCGTAGTGCGCGCACCGTTTGCTTGTTTCGAAGCGGCACTGCGGGCTTTCGCTCAGCGACTGGATGTGGCGTGAGTATTGTTGTCAACCAGGTTCGTATGGGACTTTTCCTGGACTCCGTTGTCTTGATGCAGATCTCGCGCGCCCTAAATGCCCTCGAAGGTGTCGAAGAAGCGGCATTGATGATTGGCACTCCTTCGAATGTAGTAATCCTTGAAGATGCCGGGCTTCTGTCTGACGCGGGCCGCGGTGTGAGTGGCGGAGATTTGGTGATTGCGATCAGGGCCTCCCATGAGATGGCAGCAAAGGCCGCGATTGACGAAGCCACGGCATTGCTTGATCGACCGAATTCCAATCCTTTCCAAGGAGAAGCGTTTCTGCCCAGAACGCTGCGTTCAGCCCGCACCATGATGCCTACTGCAAATCTTGCACTGATATCGGTACCGGGTGATTTTGCAGCCGGCGAGGCACGCAAGGCGCTTCGTCTGGGTATGAACGTGATGTTATTCAGTGACAACGTGCCGATCGAAGAAGAGGTCGCTCTCAAGCGAGAGGCCGATCAGGTGGGCTTGCTGATGCTGGGGCCGGATTGTGGTACGGCAATTATCGGGGGAGTGCCGCTCGCTTTCGCGAACAGTGTACCGCGAGGAGATATCGGACTTGTCGGCGCGTCTGGCACGGGATTGCAGGAAGTATCCACGCTTGTCAGCCGTCTCGGTAGCGGCATCTCCCACGCTATTGGTGTGGGAGGGCGCGATCTGACGGATGCCGTCGGCGGACGTGGTGCCCTGGCAGCGATACGGTTGCTGACTGAGGATGCCGCGACGCGCCACATCGTGTTGTTGTCAAAGGCGCCGTCGGCTGTTGTGGCTGAACGCATTTTAGAGGTGGTAGCTGAAACTCCCAAGACATTTAGTCTGTGTTTTCTGGGGGGCGGGTCCTTCCCGGTGCCCGCGAACAGCAAACTGCTACCCACCTTGAAGTCAGCTGCTGAGCATGCCGTGGGTCGACCGCTGGAAGAACACGCAAGTTGTTTGACTCTACCTGTAGCCGCGCGGGTTGCGGGCCGCTCACGGATCTACGGACTTTTCACCGGCGGCTCTTTGGCTGCTGAAGCGCAGGTTATTTTCCTCGAGCGCGGCGAACCGGTAGCGTCCAATGCACCGGTCCCCGGCGCAGATTTACAGGGCACATGCGACAAACATGTGTTGTTGGACCTCGGCGATGACAACTATACCCGTGGGCGCCCGCACCCTATGATTGAACCGGAAATTCGGGATGGCCTGCTTCGCGCGGCATTGGTCGACGCGACGATCGCTGTAATTCTCGTCGATGTTGTCATCGGCTATGGCGCACATGGCGATCCAGCAGCATCCATTACTCACCTTCTGGATGGCGCGCCGGCCGATAGACCGCTAGTGATCGCTTCCGTAACGGGTACCGACAATGATCCACAAATTCGCGCGTCTCAAGTTCATTGTTTGTCTGCGGCGGGTGCTGTTGTCGCACCCAGTAATGCCGATGCAGCACTTCTTGCCCTCGAATGTGTCGCCACAAGTCGTTGATGATTGATCCCTCCCCAGCGGTACCAGGTCAGTTGATCGATCGACTGCCTCAGGGAACTCGAGCCATCGGCCAGGTGGTCACGATCGGGTCATTAGCCCACGACGTTACGCAGCATATACAAAAGGGCCGCGTGACGGCTGTTTTTGCGCGCAGCCTGTATTTTGAATCAGACGGCCACTGGGTGTGTATGGGCGGTGCTGATTTGGGGCGCAGCGCGCTCACCATTAATGTGCGCAACGTTGGCGAGAAGAAATGGCTTGATTATTTCCCACTGGGTACGACGATTGCCATTACACGATCGTTTATTGAGGTGGCCGGTTCTCCCGTCATCGCTCTAGAGCCTCTGGCCTTGTGGTCCGCGCCGCAACTACCAGCTTGGACTTCAAAGACGCTTAAATCAGGTTTACAAAGCCTGCTTGTGTTAGCACCGTCCGTACGTCTGCCCACCGATGGGCTGGGTCAATACCTGCATGAGGACATAAATCAAATTACCCCTGCAAGGGTAGTCCGTGCAGCCCGACAATCCGTCGCAGATCTGACGCATTGGTTGAGCGGCGCGCGGGACCAACCAAGCGAAAGCCATTATGTTCAGCGCGCCGTGTCTGGCCTGATAGGACTGGGGCCTGGTCTTACACCCGCAGGGGATGATTTTCTCGCTGGCGTGCTGGTCGCATTGGCCCTCTGCCACAGATGGGGCCAGCATCGCTGTTTGGCAACAGCAGTAGCCGCGCAACTCGGACGTACCGGGCCAGTCAGTCGAGCACATCTGAGGGCCGCAGTGATTGGCGAGGGTGGCGAAGTGCTGCACGCTACCCTGGCTGCGCTTGTTACAGGCGATCATGCTCGTTTGGCGCGGGCACTGGTCGACATTGACCGTACCGGTCATAGCTCTGGTTGGGATACGCTGGCCGGTGCTATCCTGGTAATGCGACACCTTGTGCAGACCGGAATCGTGCGGGGCTGGCACCGGTCTGAGACGGTGCATGTCGGTGTGTGCTAATTGGATGGTTGCTCGCCGGTTGTACTGGGTTCCTATCGTTCGGTTTCGTTATTCGATTCGCCAGGTGCGATTGAGCGGGGGCTGACTAGCGTATCCGGGCCGGAATCATAGTCATCGCCAACAGACGTGCGCGGGTCAAGCTCAGCGACGATGACTGGCGTCTGTGAATCGGGCAGGGCCACATACGGTGCTTTGGCCACAAGCCCGCTCCAGATTCGGACACGCATTCGCCACAGAATAAACAGGGCTAAGCCTGCCGCGATCAGAATTTGAAAAAGAAACAAGCCGCTGGGGCCTGTCCATTTCATCAGCGATGATGCTGCAAGGGGGCCAAGCACCGCGCCGGCGCTGAAGGCCAGAACGAAGCCACTGGTTAAACGGGCTACATCTCCTGCATCGAGATAATCATTAGCATAGGCAAGGCTTAACGGGTAGAGCGTTGATGTGAGTCCGTAATAAAGGAGAACCGTCCCAAGCAGCACCGGATAGGGCAGTGCCGGAGCGAGGGCCAAGCCGACGGCCAGTAGTGCACTCACAAGTGTTGTGCCGAGCAACACGTTTCTGCGATCCAGCCGGTCGGACAGCCTGCCGATTGGTAATTGAAATATTAGTCCACCGACTAGAGCCACACTCATGAAGGTTGCGACCCCCGTGATGTCGAGTCCGATCTCCTGAGCGTACACTGGCCCTAGACCCCAAAAAGCGCCGATGCCCATACCCGCAGCAAAGCAACCGGCAACTGCCGCTGGCGAAGTAAACAGCAGGCGTCGGATATCGAGCCGAGGCGATTCTACTGGGTCAGGATGAGTGGCCCGGGTCAATGAGACGGGCACGAGTGAGAGTGACAACAACATCGCGACGAGCAAAAAGAGATCTGGCGCAGCGGGTTCGGCCAGATGAAGCATTTGTTGACCGAGGGCCGCAGCGAGGTAGCCGATCATAATGTAGAGCGCGAGTATGGTTCCGCGCCCCTCATTGCTGGCTCGATTATTTAGCCAGCTTTCAGCGATGACAAATAAGCCGGCAATGCTGGCTCCCATCACGAGGCGAGAAATCAGCCATGCCCAAGGATGCAGTACCAACACGAAACATAATGTCGATGCCGAAGCAATGGCGGCAAACGCGGCAAAACTTCGGATATGCCCGACCCGATTGATTAACGTGCCAGATCGAAAAGTGCCAATGCAGAAGCCGACGAAGTAAGCAGACATCGTCAATCCGATAAAGGTATTCGAATACCCCTCCGCTTTACCGCGTAGCGCGATCAAGGTAGATAGCACGCTATTGCTCAGCATGAGCATCGCGACCGACGCCATTAGTGCGGACAGTGTACGCATCACTGTAAATGCGGAAACCACGGGAAAATCCTTGCTCCAGGGGCGGTGGGCGGCGCGGATTATAGGGCCGCCTATGAGGCAGGTCTACGTAAACGTATTTGCAACGATGTCGGCACCGGGGTGTGATCACCGAGAAGAGAGGGTTTGTGATGGACAGCAGACACGAACTATGCGAATCGGCGATTTACCGACTGCCAACGATGACGCCGACAGTCAGACCTTTCGCTGGGAGAGTGCCGCGTGGCGTTCGTTTAAGTTGTCCATTGTAAATGTCATTTTCGACCCAGTGCTGAGCGTAAGTAAACTGATATCAGGCACTATAGAGCCGCGAGAAAACGAGTAAATCGGCGACATGTGCGCACTCGATGCGCTGACCCGATGTTTCCGGCGGGGATTCTCTGAAACTATTTGACACGGAAAGAGATAAATTTGACGCTTTTGCAGGTGCCGATTAGTGTCGTGGCCTGGAATTGATAGGCAGACGTGCGAATGGCGATGACGGAATCTCCCAACTTTAAAGAGACGATCGAGTCGCTCGAGCGGCAATTAGCACACGAAAAAGTGGCTCGCGAGGGTGCCGAGGCGTCACTGGGAGAGCGATCCCGGCAACTGACTCTATCGGAAGAGCGTTTCCACCGTGTGTTTGATTCGAATGCCACTGGCATCGTCATCCTTGATGCTACCGGGCATGTATCGTTGGCCAATCAGGTCGCGCAGGCACTGTTCGGTTATCCGGCAGCAACTTTATGTGGCATGGCGTTTGGTAGTTTGTTTGAGAACGCCGCGACACTTGACCCACCCAAGTCGACGAGCCCGACGAAGGAAATCCAGGTAAACGCTATTCGAGAAGATGGCACACCGGTCGCGGTTGAAATTGTATACGGTGTGGCAGATGCTCTTGATACAACCGAGGCGGTAGTTTTTATCCGGGACAGGAGCAGTGAGGCTGAGGTGCAGGCAAGACTTTACCAACTGTCCCAATTTGACGTTCTTACCGGGGTCCCCAATCGTCGGCTTTTCCAAAGCAGGGTCGAAGAAGAATTGCAGAAGTCACAACGTGGGCCAGAACAGCTCGCGGTGATTATGTTGGATATTGATCGATTTAAAAGGATCAATAACTCCCTGGGGCACAGCGCTGCTGATGAAGTATTGTTAGCTGTTGCGCGCCGACTCGAGAGTGGTATTGCCAAAGTCCAGGACGGCGCTGATGGCGGGCTTGCAATTAGCCTCGCCCGGTTAGGTGGAGATGAGTTTGGTGTGCTGATGTTGTGCAAGAGTCATGAAGGTCGATTTCTAGAGGACGATGCGGTATCAACAGTGACTGTAATGCTAGACGAACTCAGGAGTACACCATTAGAGATCAGCGCCACTCCGATTTGGATCACAATCAGCGCCGGCATAGCGCTCTATACGGGCGGGCGCGCTGATTTTTCCAGTTTGCTGAAGAAGGCCGATGTTGCCCTTTATCATGCCAAATCGAGCGGCAGTGAGTTTGCCTTCTACCGGGATCACATGACGATGACACCGTCAAGTTACCTGAAGACGGAGGTGGAACTATATGAGGCCATCCAGGCCTGGCAGTTCACTCCGTATTTCCAGCCACGGATAGAACTCGAAACCGCCCGCGTCATTGGCGCAGAAGCCCTGGTGCGCTGGCAACATCCTGACAATGGATTGATGGCGCCGGGCGAATTTCTGCCTGTGGCGACGAGCGCTCGGTTGATAGACCGTATCGATCAACAGATGTTGCATATGGCCTGCCAACAGATGGCTAGCTGGCGGGACAGTGGATTTGCGGAGCTGACGGTGTCCGTAAATGTTTCCGAGCGCATGCTCAAATCGGGCAAATTACTTGACCAGGTGAAGCGAAACCTTGAGCAGCACAATCTAGCGTCGCACTGGTTAGAAATTGAGATTAACGAAGAAGTGTTGATGAAGGAAATGAGTGTTGCGATTAATCAACTTGAGGGACTCAGAGAAATGGGCGTGCTGATATCAATCGACGATTTTGGTACTGGACGGACCGCACTTCGGTGGTTGCACGATCTGCCGGTTGATATCATGAAAATTGACCAATCGTTTATCCTGGATCTTGCTCATCATCCAGAGACTCAGGCGGTGGTCAAAAGCGTGATTCAGTTGGGGCAAGCCCTGCAACTCGAGGTGGTCGCGGAAGGCGTTGAAACAGCCGCTGACGAAGCGGTGTTGAAATCGTTGCAGTGCACCAGAGGGCAAGGTTACTACTACAGTAAGCCGCTACCGGCTGCAGAATTCGAAGATCGTTTCCTGAGGGGCGCCTAGAATCGACTATGCAGTGCCGCTGGTGGTCGTATCGCAAGAATGCAGAATGGCTCGTACTAATGAGTTAGCGGCTGCACACTGCTAGCACCTGTTTCAGGTCGGTCAGTCCTTCGATGACTTTGGTGACGCCGTCTTGTAGCAGGGTTGTCATGCCACCGGCTATCGACAATTCGCGAATGTTCGCAGTCTTTGATTGTTGCTGAATCGCTCCGCGTATCTCGTCGTTGTTGACTAGTAGTTCGTGGAGTGCGACGCGTCCTCGATAACCAGTATTGTCGCATTCGCTGCAGCCTGATGCGTGCCATAAGGTCAAGACGCCCCCGCCGATCAGGTTGTCGACCTCGTCTCGGCCCAGGTAGCGACAAAATTCCGCCAGTTCAGCCGCCGATGCAATGTATTGCTCACGACAGCTGGTGCACAGACGCCGCGCAAGGCGCTGGGCCAGCACACCAAGCAGTGCGTCTGAAAAAGAGAATGGTTCTAGACCCATATCCACCAGTCGGGTCACGGTTTCAGGTGCACTGTTGGTATGCAAAGTGGAGAACACCAGATGGCCCGTCAGAGAGGCCTCTACGCCTGTGTGTGCGGTTTCTTCGTCGCGCATTTCACCCACCATGATGACATCGGGATCGGCACGCAGGAAAGATCGCATAGCTGCCGCAAACGTAAAGCCGATCTGCGGATGAACCTGGACTTGGCGCAGACCTGGTTGGGTAATCTCAACTGGGTCCTCCGCAGTCCATATCTTGCGATTGATCTCATTAATGGACGCGAGCATTGCATGCAATGTCGTTGTCTTTCCGGAACCAGTGGGTCCAACACACAGAATCAAGCCATATGGTTGCCGTACGAGCGCATCCAATTCCTTCAGGTTGCGCGGACTGAGTCCCATTTCGTCGAGTGGAGGAGGTTCAGAGTTGGCCAAGATACGAAGAACGACGTCTTCGTTTTCGCCGGCAGTCGGTAGCGTTGCCATGCGCAATTCGATGTTGCGACTGCCAATTCGGAATGGGATCTTTCCGTCCTGAGGTTTTCGACGCTCTGCGATGTTGAGGCGCCCCATCACCTTTAGTCGAGCGACAAGTGAATTACGAAATATCGATGGCATATGTCGATAGATTTGGCATTGCCCATCGACTCGAAAGCGCACCACGACATCTTCCTTAGGCCCGTTCGGTTCGATGTGAATGTCCGATGCCCCGAGGCGGTAGCCATCAAGAACGATGCGATTTACCAGTTTAATTACGTCTGAGCTTTGACTGAGTTTGGTGAGGTCACCAAGATCTTCATCTGTAGCGGTAGATGACAAACCTTCACCCTGACCGGCACCGCTGAGCCCCGATTGATCAATGAATTGTCGAATTTGACTGGGAGCTGCGACAACTTCTTCAATCCGTTTGCTGGTTGAAAACCGCAGCGCGTCAAGTGCGTCGGTTGATAAAGGATCTCCCATTGCCACCGTGATAGAGACGGCGTCCGCCCGTATGGGGAGGACTGCGTATTCAACGATGACCTTTTTCGGGATTTCGGACTGTGCGGAAGACTGGATTTCTAGGGCATTGAGGTCGACGAACCGGAGTCCTATTTTGCGTGCCAATGTCTGACCTATCACAACTTCACCGACAATTCCGAGTTGTACAAGAACTTCGCCGAGGCGTTTGCCGGGGCGGCGTTTCTGTTCAGCCAGGGCTGAACTGATATCGGCTTCCGTTGCAATGCCTTCGCTAACCAACACTTCGCCAAGGCGCAGACGTCGGCGTTGCTGCGATGACGGGGTCAGGATTGAATCATTTTGTTGGGAGGCAGTGGCCATTTGCGTAACCGAGTCCTGCGCGATAAAAGTGAAGTCGGCGCGCCATTCTAGCGGTGATTGCTGATTCCCTCCATCTACACACTTAAAGCGTATAATTAATCACTATAAGTGATTATAAGGAGACGTCATGGACCATTCTGTACCCTATGCGGCCTTCGCTGCACGCTTGATCGATGCCATGACGGCGGCGGGCTATGGTGCCCACGCCGGTAGCTGGTCCAGAATCCCTGTAGAGATCGAGCCGCTGCGCCGCGAAGCGCGTGCCAAAAGCCTTACTACGGCCCGCAAGTACCTTGAAGGGTTGGCTTTTCCTCGCAGACACCGTCTTGAAAGGATCGCTGAGTGGTTGGGCGTGACAGTGGAATGGTTGGCTGGCGGTGTTGGACCGCGCCACGAAGTGGAGCGTCAGACGCCCGAATTCGACTTGCCGGCCGAGGCGATCGCGCTTGCGAAAGCATGGTGGAGTTTGCCGCGCCATTATCGAGAACCGATACGAAGTTGGGTCATTATGGCATCGATTATCGACACTCTGCCTGATGAGTTGAAGGTGCTGCCGCCGGCCGCCAAGGGCCTGGAGCGGCGGCGAAAGCCGCGTGGAAGCGTGTTGTCTACATAGCCATCAGAAGCACCATAACAGGTTGTTTCATGTTGGGTCAGGCATGCCGACTTTTACAGTCATCATCGCACCCGGACAGGCTAGAATGGAAGCTGGATAAATGAACAACTTGGAGATAGAAATGCAAAAATTAACTGCGGCGGTAATGGCTGCACTGATGTTGGCTGCTGCACCGTCGTTTGCTGCAGAAGTGTCGGCTGAAGTGAAAGACAAAACCCAGCTGAGTATGGCTGAGTTTATGAAATAGCGTTCTGATGCTGAAGGGCGCTTTTATTTTCTGGATGACAAAACGGATAAGCCTGCCTTCGGGTATACCGCGAATGTGCACCCGATGGTGGTGCCGTATGGGAAGCATATTTTTGTGTGCTCTGAAGTCGTGCTTGAGAACGGCGAACGTATCACGGCAGATTTCCTCACAACCAACATCGGCGGCAAATATAAGGTGGTTGAAGTGATCATGAACAATCGTGATCGCATCAAAGCAATGATGAAGAAGAAATAGTGCAATTTCGGATATTCCCGAAATTTATATTACTGACTGCACTGTTTGTGATTGTGCTGGGAGGGGTCACGCTCTATGCGTTCAGCCACTTTCGCACGTCTTACTACGAGGGACACGCGTCCGCTCAGTTAGCGACGGCCGTTGTCGGTAGTAGTACGATGATTCAATCGGCGGCTGCGAAGGGGCCGTTGGAGGCCCGCGAGGCACTGGCCCTGTTCGCTATGTTTCCCTTTGCGCTGTGTGTAGAGATGACAGCGCCCTCGGGGGAGGTGCACCGCTGGCCGCCGATCCCTTGCACTATTATTCAAGAGGAGAAATATCCGCTGGAATATCCGGAAGTGTTCTCTGACGGTAGTGACCTCCGCGTCTGGGTATCTCGCAAGTGGGTTAAGGACCAGGTCCTTATGGAGATACAAATCGCACTGGCCGCGATGGGAGTATTCCTGCTTCTATTTATTTTGGGTAGCGGCTTGCTGTTTTATCGTGTTGTCGGACGCTCTGTAAGATTTCTCGTCAGCAGCGTTCGAGATTCATCGCAGGATTTAACCAGTTTTACAAAGATTCGAAAATTAACGCGCGATGAGATCGGGGAATTGACCGATGCGCTTAACGGCTTGTTCGAACGGGTACGAAGCTATCAGGGAGATCTCCGGAAGTTGGCCGAAACCGACCCGTTGACTGGGATCTCCAATCGCCGGAAATTCTTCGCCGATGCAGAAAAGCAATTTCAACAATACGGGTCCCGGTTTTTCCTGGTGGTGGCAGACCTTGACCATTTTAAGGCCCTGAACGACAGCTATGGCCACACGGTCGGTGACCAAGCTTTGCAATTGGTAGCAGAATTACTGGGCGCTTCAGTTAGAGCAACCGCAGGCGATCTAGTGGGTCGCCTCGGTGGAGAGGAATTCGGACTCGCAATCTCGTGCAATGACGTTGTCACAGCGACCCGCACAATCGAACGGGTCTGCCACACTTTGGCGCAGTCACCGTTGAAGACCAGCAGTGGCCCGATCCCCGTGACGGCCTCGTTCGGTCTGGCAGGCGGGCCACAGATTTCTGCGGAGTCAGTCGATATCTTATACAAATTAGCTGATACCGCATGCTATGAAGCCAAGGAAACAGGTCGAAATCGAGTCTGTGCTTTCCGCGGGGATGCGAATCACGATCGTGATTCGCTCACTTCAGTGGCACCGGCCTGATTTGCGCTCGCTGTCCGAAACACTGGTCGTCCTCCTGTGCGCTGTGATCGCGTGGGGTGCGTCGTGACGGATCACCGCTATCCCCTTGGGGTTGGCCTTTTGTTGGCCTCGGGATTATTTCTTGGCACATCCGGTATAGCAGTGCGTAGCATCGAAGCTGCCAGCAGTTGGCAGATCCTTTTTTTCCGCTCTGCGTCGTTTGTGATCGTTGTTTTTGTCGTTCTAATGATTAGACGAAAGGGCAGGATCCGTGAAGACTTGATGCAGCTGCGATGGGACGATGCTGTGCTCGCCGTTTGCCTGGGCACAGGATTCGTGGCTTACGTCTTTGCTTTGCGTCACACAACTGTCGCGAATGCGTTGTTTGTATTTAGTTCGGCGCCATTCTTCGCCGCTGTTCTCGGATGGATTGTGTTACGTGAACGTGTCGATGTCTTCACGTGGGCAACGATCGGAGTGTCCATGTTGGGTTTGGTGATCATGGTGGCCGGCGGGGTGTCGCGCGGGCACTACCTAGGCAATGCCATCGCAATGTGGATCCCGGTGTCTTACGCTGTTTCTGTTGTGCTGGTGCGGCGTTCCCCGCGGGTCGATATGCTGCCAGCCTTGTGCATGGCAGGAATTGTGGCAACCGTTTTATCGAGCATTTTTGCTGAAAACCTGCAATTGACGCTGCACGATCTGACTATTTCTATTTACCTCGGCACCTTTCAACTCGGTGCCGGGTTCATTTGTCTGATCCTTGGTGTACGCTATGTGATGGCGGCCCAGGCCGGTATTATTGCGCTCATAGAGCCGGTGTCGGCTTCACTGTGGGTGTGGCTTGCGTTGAATGAGACGCCGAAGCTCAGCACACTCGTGGGTGGCGGAATTATCCTGACGACGGTTATTGTGCACAGTGCTGTCAGAATCGCTCGGCCCCGGACAGAAGTGCCGCCGGCATTGCGCGGACGCGGCCAGTAGTAATTTTATGCCTGCACCTAGGCCGTGTTGCTAACTGTAATCGCTTCTGCCCGTAAGTCGACGCGCCGGATTTTGCCGGAGATGGTTTTGGGCAAGGCTTTGCGGAAAACGATCTCGCGAGGGTATTTGTAAGGGGCAGTGCGCGATTTGACGAAATCCTGAATATTGACCACCAGCGCGTCGTTCGGGCTGAATCCGTCGGCGAGTACGACATACGCCATTACAATTTCACCACGCAAAGCGTCAGGTTTACCGACCACCGCCGATTCAGCCACCGCTTCGTGCGCTTGTAGGGCACTTTCCACTTCGAATGGACTGATTCGATAACTGGCCGAAGAAATGATGTCGTCGGATCGCCCGACGAACCAAATGTATCCATCGTCGTCTACGTGGGCAGTGTCTCCGGTGTAATACCAGCCATTTCGAAAACTCGATTTGTCGAGGGCGTCGGGAGCGTCGTAGTAGCCATGGAATAGCCCCGGCGGATATGGATCGGTCAGCTTTACGGCAATATGCCCGATTTCACCGCTGGCTCGTGGCTTACCATGGTCATCGACAACTGCGACGGAGAAGCCCGGAGCGGGTTTGCCCATAGAACCAGGACGAACTGGCATGAACGCAAAGTTGGCGACCACGTTGACGGTCTCGGTTTGTCCATAACCGTCGTGAACCAGAGTGCCGGTGGTCTCTTTCCATACGCGGATGACTTCCGGATTGAGTGGTTCACCAGCGCTGACCGAATGGCGAATGCTCGAGAGATCGTAGCTACCGAGATTCTGTTGTGTGAATAGTCGATAGACGGTCGGAGGAGCGCAGAAGGTTGTTACTTTCAGTTGTGTAATCAGCCGCAGATGGAGGTCTGCGTCAAACCCGCTGGCCCCGTCATAGAGCACAATTGCGGCACCGGCCATCCAGGGACCGAACAGCATGCCCCAGGCGGCCTTAGCCCAACCTGTATCGGACAGAGTCCAATGGATGTCCTCGGCATTAAGGTCCAGCCAGAATCTTCCAGTGATTTCATGTGCTTTGGCATAGCCATGATCGCGTGGCACCAATTTGGGATCGGCTGTGGTGCCGGATGTAAAGTACGCCAGCATCGTTTCATCGGCGCGTGTCGCTTGATCGCTAGTGCCTGCGAGGCACGGCGTTGCGCTGGCACATGCTCTTTCATAGTGAATCCAGCCCGCGCGTGGTTGTTTAATGATGATTAGGTGTTCGAGTGTTGGGCACTCGGCACGGATTTCGTCGATCTTTTCGGCATGTTCTGCCGATACGATGGCAAAGCGGGCGCCCGCCTTATTGATACGATACTGAATATCTCGAGCCGTCAGCAACGTAGTGCCCGGCATAGCGATGACACCAAGCTTTATACATCCGAGAAGTGTCTCGAACCAAGCCGGGATTCGTTCGATGACAACCAGTGCGAAGTCACCTTTAACAGCACCTAGTCCAGTAAGAACGTTGGCGAATCGATTGGACGCTTGGGAGAGTTCTTTATAGGTGGTATGCCGCACTGTGTTGGCAAGGCGATCAACGGCGATATAGGCGACTCGCTCCGGAGTCACCTGCGCGCGTTCATCAATAATGTCAAAGCCAAAGTTGAAAGCCGGCGGCAGGTCAAATGAGTACTCTTTACACGCAGTAGTGTAATGGTCAGGCATGGCCGTTCAACGATAGTTAGATAATGCGGTTATACAAAGCAGTGTCTTCAGCCCACAACTTTTCAAGATTTGTCAGAAGAATATCGATGACATTGTCTTCATATTTCCGTGTTTCCCCTGCTGTATGGGATGTGATAAGAACATTGCTCATCTCCCAGAATGGTGAGTCCTTAGGTAGAGGTTCTTCTTTGAAGTGGTCGATGCCTGCGCCAGCGATGAGGTTTTCGTTTAAAGCAGTTTTTAAAGCGTCTTCCGCCACGCAGCCCCCGCGAGCAACATTAATCAAGTAGGCAGAGCGCTTCATCCGACGAATTGTTTGTTGGTTGATGACATCTGTCGTCGCGTCGGTCAACGGGCAACACAGTATAACGAAGTCGGCTCGAGGCAGAATCTGCGGCAATGCCTCTGGTGGGTGAACTTCATCAGCGACACCTTGGTGAGTGGTGGTGTCGCGTTTGGTTGCCAAGACAGCCATGCCAAAGGCTTTGGCTAGCAAGGCGACGCGCTCGCCGATGGCGCCGAGGCCGACAATTAATGCGGTATGCCCGACAAGGTCATCCTCTCGCTGATCAATTGCCGATACCATGCCGCGCCAGTGATGCGCCTTCTGGTAGTCCCGTGCACTGTGCAACTGGCGTACCAGCGCGAGTGAAAGGCCGATGGCGTGATGGGCGACGGCATCAGCATTGACACCGCTTGCGTTGGCTAATAGCACGCCGCGATCATGTAATGCATCAAGGCCGTATTGGTCATAACCTGCGCTGATCGACTGGATGTAGCGTAGTCTAGGCGCATGTTCAAGCAAGCTATCGTGCCAAAAGCCAGAGACCACAAGGACATCACTTTGGGTGATCTGCCCACGGGTAGATTCGGCGGTGTCGGTCTGGAAATGGCGAATACCGAGCTCTCGCAGAGCAAATCGTTCTGCCATCCGATATGCGGAATGGGCAAAATGAATGGTGACATCCTCTCGCCCGGGGAAAAGTAAATCATTCATGATAGAAATTCCTTACCAGCACTGCGATCAGTGCGTGCTATTGTTCTGCCGACATTCTAGGGCCGATAATGGTAACGTTTGTAACCAACGTGTTCGGAACCTTGTGGATCTTAGTGTCGCCCGATGCCGTATTGGGTACCACTAGATCAGTAAAAGTGGCGCTGACATCAACGCCGATGAGAATCAAGGGAATCTTTTCCGTTTCTAAAGTTTAGCGTGCCGCCAAGTGGGTGCCTTGGATAGGATGTACTCGGGCCAATCGCAGATTCGAGCCAAGTCGACGGTAACATACTAAGGAGGCCGCTGGCGGGGCCACCGCAGAGGGCTATTCCCCACAAAGTCGATAACCAAAACGCCACAATGGTTGAAGGGCCTCACCCCGAGCCTCTATGATCGCGCAGCAACGTGCATTTTAGGTGCAGGCCTGGCCCACCACTGAGGAGAGAGTTGGCATGAGCGGAGAAACTATGACATTGGCACGGTTCGTGTCGGCACTGGAATTTGACCATTTGCCGATCGAAGTCGTAGAACGTACACGGCTGCTCGTTATGGACCACTTTGGGATTGCGCTGCGCGCCCGCCATGCAGCCGATCTCAATCCATCAATCTGTTGCGCACTTGAGGCGCTCGGCTTAAGTTCCGGTCAGTCAAGTGTTATCGGCGACAGCGCAGGTTATGCGCCTCCGGCGGCCGCTTTTTACAACGGTAACCTTGCGCATTCACTGGATTTCGACGATACCCACGCCCGCGGTTCGATTCACCCGAGTGCGCCGATCGTTCCCGCTGCGCTGGCGGCGGGCGAGATGACTGGTGCATCCGGTCATGACTTGATCAACGCAATTGTTGCGGGTTACGAAAGTCAGATTCGTATCAGTATTGCGCTCGGTCCGACCGCACACTACCTGCAGGGGTTTCACCCGACTGCGACTTGCGGTGCTTTTGGTGCGGCCGCTGCGGCCGGGCGTCTTTTCGGTCTCGGTGCGGAATCAATGTCCAGAGCCTTTGGCCTCGTTGGCAGCCAGGCGGCGGGCTCAATGCAGTTCCTGGCTGACGGTGCATGGAATAAACCGTTCCATACCGGCTATGCCGCCATGAACGGTTTGATCGCTGCGACAATGGCACGAGAAGGATTTTTCGGTACTGCCGAGGCGTTGGAAGGTCACAAAGGTGGATTTTTAAAAGCCTATGCACCGGATCCAGACCCGACAGAGGTGGTAGCAGAGCTTGGTCAACGTTACGAGACGATGGAAATCGCAGTTAAACCGTACCCGTCGTGTCGCTACGGGCACGCAGCGATGGATGCTTTGATCGCCCTACGTGCCGCCAACCAGATTGATTTCAAGAATGTCGACACAGTAGACATCGGATTGCCAAGAACGGGATGGAATCTTATCGGCGATCCCGAGGCGGCCAAGCAGAGCCCAAAGAACTATGTCGATGGCCAATTTTCTATGCCTTTCGTTGCCGCGGTCGCTTTGCGCGAAGGCGGCATGGTCTGGGACGATTACGCGAGGCATTTGGAAGACGAACAGACCTTGAGGCTGTGCCAGCGAGTTCACGCAAATGTCGATGATCGTTGTGAAGCGGTTTTCCCAGACAATATGAGTGGTGTCGCACGAATCACGACCAGTAGTGGCGAAAGTTTCGAGGAAATGGTGGTGACACCTAAGGGTGAGCCCGCGAACTTCCTTACTACCGGTGAAATGCGAGCCAAGTTTAATACCCTGGTTGCCCCCTATCTTAGCGATGCGCGACGTGCTTCTTTGGCAGATGCCCTGCTGTGCTTGGACAGTGAAATAGATGTAAAGCAACTACTGGCGTGGAGCAGGCCGGCCAGCGAGGCCGAACTGAGAGTAGCCCATAGCGGGGAGTAACGTACCTATGACAGCCGCGGGGAAAGAAATCGCGCCCGATCACTACCGGGAGTCTTTTGGCCGTTACTTCGAAGACTTTGCAGTCGGCGACGTTTACGAGCATCGCCCAGGGCGCACCATCAGCGATGTCGACAACACGTGGTTCACCTTGTTAACGATGAATACTCATCCACTGCATTTCGATGAGCATTATGCTGAACAGAGCGAGTTCGGGCGGACGCTGGTCAATTCCTGTCTGACTTTATCTATCGTTGCAGGTATGAGCGTTAGCGATCTCAGCTACAAGGCAATCGCTAACCTAGGCTGGGATAATATAAAGTTGACGGCACCGGTGTTTCCTGGCGATACCCTCTATGCCGAGTCCCAGGTACTGGCCAAGCGAGAGTCGAAGAGTCGCCCGACACAGGGAATCGTGACCGCCAGAACCACGGGCAAGAAAGCCGATGGTACGGTGGTCATGACCTACGAGCGATCGTTCCTTGTCCCTAAAATTGGCCATGCCAGCGGTGATTGACTCTGCCCATGTGGCGCTCACAGGTCTTACATGACAAGTTTTGATAATCGCTGGAACGAAGAAGAGTCCCTAATACTGGATTCGATCAATCGTTTTCTTGAGAGAGACGTGCGACCGCATGTGCACGAGCTGGAGGCCAATGATACATATCCGGAAAAGATCGTGGAGCAGATGCGCGAGCTCGGATTGTTCGGTGCAACGATCTCACAGGAGTACGGTGGCTTAGGGCTGTCAGCCAGTACGTATGCGCGCATCGTAGAACGTGTGTCTACCGTATGGATGTCCGTCAGCGGCATTTTCAACTCCCATCTAATTATGGCAGCCGCGGTTGAGCGCTTTGGCACAGATGAACAGAAGCGGATTTACCTGCCTCGTTTTGCAAGTGGTGAAGTGCGCGGTGGAGTCGCGCTGACCGAACCGGATTGTGGTACTGACTTGCAAGGTATCCGCACGCGTGCCCGCCGCGACGGCGACACCTATGTCATCAACGGCACCAAGAGTTGGATTAGCAACAGCGTAGAGGGCGGCATACTTGCGGTATTGGTCAAAACGGACCCTGATGCGGAACCGAGACACCGTGGCATGAGTCTGTTGTTGGTAGAACGCGATCCAGGGTTCAAGGTGGCGCGTCGCCTCAAAAAGCTCGGTTACAAGGGCATTGATACCGGGGAACTTGTCTTTGAAGAGTGCCATGTGCCCGCCCATCGGTTGATCGGCGATACAGAAGGCCAGGGATTGCAGCAAATCTTAAGTGGTCTTGAACTCGGACGTATCAATGTCGCTGCCCGCGGTGTGGGTATCGCACAGGCTTGTCTGGAAGAATCGATTACCTATGCGCAGATTCGTAAGACCTTTGGAAAAGCCATTGGGGAACACCAGGCGATTCAGATCAAGCTGGCAGACATGGCCACCCGTGTCGAGGCCGCGCGACTTCTTACTGAGTCTGCAGCGCACGCCTATGATACGGGTCAACGCTGTGATATGGAGGCTGGCATGGCCAAGTTGTTTGCATCAGAGGCAGCGATCAGCAATTCTATGGAAGCGATGCGTATACACGGCGCCTATGGTTATTCCAAGGAGTTCAATATCGAGCGTTATTATCGTGACGCTCCGTTGCTGGCAATTGGTGAGGGCACCAACGAACTGCAACGCATCATCATAGCTAAGCAGTTAATCAAACGGCATCAGGTCTAGGGCAGCACAACGTCAAGGCACACCGTCATGTTGCCGCTTGAAAGCATGCGTGTCATTGCCGTGGAACAGTACGGTGCTGGCCCGTTTGGGACCATGTTCCTGGCAGACCTGGGTGCCGAGGTAATAAAGGTCGAGAATCCACATGATGGCGGTGACATGGCGCGGTCGGTTGGTCCGGAGTTTCTTGACAATGGCGAGAGT
>CAZAHE010000013.1:0-45763 GCA_964484965.1 uncultured Acidiferrobacteraceae bacterium
TGTGGGTGGCAAGGCGCTGATTGTTCATACAATCGAACAAGCGCAACAATCTCGTCACGTAAACCGAGTTGTCGTGTCGACAGATGATGATGAGATCGCTGAGATCTCGCGGAGCACCGGCGCCGAAGTTCTGGCGAGACCAGCGCAGCTCGCGAATGCGACAGCAACCTCCGAAAGCGCACTAATACACGTATTGGATGAGTTATCCGGTTATCAGAATTACACCCCCGATGAAGTAATTTTTCTTCAATGCACATCGCCGTTGCGCACTCAAGATGATATCGACAATGCCATAGAACAATTCCGTTCAATGCAGTTAGATTCATTGTTTTCCGCAAGCCGATTTCGCAAATACGTGTGGACGATAGGGACTGATGGTCCGTGCTCAGTCAATTTTGATTATGCAAAAGAACGCTGGAGGGAACAGGATTTTCCAGACCAATATGAGGAAAATGGATCAATCTACGTAATCAAGCCTTGGGTATTGAAAACTTACAATTATCGCTTTGGTGGTCGTTTGGGACTTTATGAGATGGACAGTTGGGCGGCCTTGCAGATCGACACCCCTGAAGATCTGGTGTTATGTGAAGCGGCATTCAAAAGTGGAGTAGGCGCAATTCATCAATAATAAATGGAAGATTAAGTGCGATGACTGAAATGCTCCAAAAATTCTCCTTAAACGGCAAGGTCGCCTTGGTTGCCGGCGCATCCCGCGGCATAGGGCGTGCAATAGCTACTGGATTAGGGCAAGTCGGAGCAGCGGTGATTGCAATTGGAAGAACATCAGTGGAGCAGATCGAGCCGGCGGATGCATTTTCCTATCGGCGTGGGGACGTTACTGACAAGGCGTCGTTTGAAAGTATCTGTCAAGACATATGCGACGAACACCGGCAGATTGATATCTACGTCCACGCTGCCGGCATCTCATTGCCAGCGATGAGTTCAACAGATGAGGAAAACGATCGATTTGTCACGACCATCAACGCCAATTTGGTGGCACCTTTCGAATGCATTACCGCGGTGGCTTCGCGTATGGGGTCGTCGGGATCGATAATCCTCATTTCGAGCATTAACGCGACCTTTGGATTTCCAAACAATCCAGGTTACGTTGCGGCAAAAGGCGGAATCACGGCGATGGCCCGTGCATTTGCTGTGGATCTTGGTCACCGTCAAATCCGGGTGAACAGCATTGCGCCGGGCTATGTCCGGACGAGGATGACGGAGGCTGCATATCAGGACTCGATAGCCAATCAAGATCGGATGGGCCGCACCATTTTAGGACGCTGGGGCGAGCCGCATGATCTTGTTGGTGCGGCGATATTTCTCGCCGCGGACGTTTCTGACTATGTTACCGGCCAGGAAATCGTTGTAGATGGTGGTTGGTCGGCAAAAGGGCTCTAGTGAGCAGTTCTCGAGTCGGATTCATGCAAGGCCGGCTTTCACCGTTGGTCGAAGGCAAGATTCAGGCGTTTCCCTCTGATCATTGGGAGCAAGAATTTCCTCGGGCTACGCGCCTGCAATTACAGAAAATGGAATGGACCGTCGATCACAAGGGGTTTTATGCAAACCCGATTATGACCGAAGAAGGTCGAGAGCGAATTCGAACGCTGTCGGCAGCCAGCGGGTTACAGGTGGTATCACTTACAGGGGACTGTTTCATGCAGGCCCCCTTCTTCAAGGCCGAAGGAAAACAGTACGATGAACTGCTCAACAACCTGCATGACGTCGTAAAGGCGTGTTCTGAATTGAGAATCGCTTTCCTGGTGTTTCCATTGGTAGACAACGGGCGCATCGAGAGTGACCATGAGGAAGACAAGTTAGTCGCCGAATTGTTGAAGTTAACGACGTTACTTAATGACACTGATGTATCGGTGTTGTTTGAGTCAGACTATCCTCCACAGCGCTTGCTAGAGTTTATCAAGCGTCTTCCGCGGGACCGGTTCGGTATCAATTACGATATAGGGAACAGCGCTGCGCTCGGGTTCAATTGCGCTGAAGAAATTGACACCTATGCAGAGATGATCCGAAACGTGCATATCAAAGACCGGCTGTATGCCGGCACAACGGTGCCGCTAGGCGAAGGTGCGGCGAATATTCCGGTTGCGCTGGAGAGCCTTGAACGATCGGGTTATCGCGGCAACTACATATTGCAGACCGCGCGCGCAATGGATGAGCAGCACGCAGCGGTTTTGCAACGCTATCGAAGCATGGTTATCGACTGGTTGGAAGCGATCCAGAATGGAACTTGATCTTGCCGGCAAGGTTGTTTTGGTCACCGGGTCGTCGCGCGGGTTGGGTGCCGCAATTGCGGCTGCGTTTATCGATGAGCTCAGTTACGTGGTAATTAATGGTCGTACTGCTGAAGGCACTGAAAAAACCGCCCGTGCATTGGGCGAACGTGCTGTCTCAATGCCCGCAGATATGACGCAACCCGCCGCTTGTGAAGCTTTGATAGATCGACTGTTGGCCCAACATGGCCGCTTGGACGTGCTGGTGTGTAACGTTGGCAGTGGTGTGTCGGCCAGGCCTGGTCAGGAAACAGCAAGCGCATGGCATGACTCCATAGCGATTAATTTGTACAGCACCACGAACATCGTGCACGCGGCAGCCGATGCGTTGGAAATGAGCAACGGATCGATCGTTTGTATTTCTTCGATATGCGGTCACGCTGCAGTGCCAGGTGCACCAGTGACGTATTCGGTCAGCAAAGCCGGGCTCAACGCTTTCGTCAAGGGCATCGCGAGGCCTTTTGCCGATCGCAGCATCCGGATCAATGCGGTGTCGCCAGGAAATCTGCTATTTGCCGGTTCAGTCTGGGACCAGAAGCAGGCTGGTGATCCAGCTGCTGTTGAGGCCATGTTGTATCAAGAAGTCGCGCTCAAGCGTTTGGGTAAGGCGGAGGAAATTGCCAATTTTGTTTTGTTTCTTGCTTCCGAGAGAGCGTCTTTCGCGACCGGCGCCGTATTCACGGTCGATGGCGGCCAGGTACGTTGATGAGCAACCACCGATACAGCAATGACGATGCCTAATACTGATCTGACGGAGAAGATTGCGCTGATTACCGGTTGTGCCGGTTTGTTAGGGCCTGTGCATGCGGACGCATTGTTGCGTTGTGGGGCCACTGTGGTTGTGACAGATGTTGACGAAGAGAAAGGACTGCAGACGGCCAACGGGCTAGCTGATCAGTATGGTGCTGATCGGGTAATGAATCTTCGCATGGATGTAAGCGACCATGCCGCGGTTGAGGGGGTGCGCCAGCAAGTATTGGACATACGCGGCAAGATTGATGTTCTGATTAACAATGCTGCGATTGATCCCAAAGTTGACGTCGAAGGAAGCGTTTTGGAGATGTCCCGGTTTGAGAATTTTCCACTTGAGCAATGGGAACAACAGATTCGGGTTGGGTTGACCGGTGCATTTGTCTGCTGTCAGGTGTTCGGTACGGCAATGGCAGAACAGGGGGGCGGGGTGATTGTCAACATTGCTTCGGAATTGGCTGTCATTGCGCCCGATCAGCGGCTTTATCGGCAGAGCGAAGTACCGGAAAGCGCTCAGCCAGTTAAGCCGGTTTCGTACTCCGTCACTAAAACTGGGCTACTGGGTTTGACACGTTACCTGGCAACGTATTGGGCTGACAAAGGGGTGCGCGTTAATGCCCTGTCACCTGGCGGTGTGTTCGATGGACAGCCTCAGGAATTCGTTGATCGTTTGCGACAGTTGATACCGATGCAGCGCATGGCGACACGGGATGAGTATGCGGGCGCCATCCAGTTCTTATGCTCTGATGCATCTCGATACATGACCGGGCAAAACCTGGTCATTGATGGTGGACGAAGCGTCTGGTAATCATACGATCGACAACTGATTGTCATAGTCCCTGCACACAGTCATGTACTCGGCCTCACTGCCGTCAAAGAAACAATGAAACGATTTTCCATCATCGTTCCGGCTCACAACGAGGCCAACACTATCATTCCTCTCCTGGAGGCCGTGCGTACTGCGACCGCCGAAATCAGCACCGTGTCATTCGAAGTGATTGTCATTGATGATGGTTCGAGAGATGCTACCCGTTCTCTCCTTCTCGGCACATCAGCGCTGTATGATCACTTGGTTTTGCTTGACCAGCAGCATGGGAAGGGTGGCGCTGTACTAAAAGGATTGCAAAGAGCAAGTGGCGATTACGTACTTTTTCAAGACGCCGACCTTGAATACAACCCACAGGATTATGCAACACTGATCGAGCCGGTGATGGAGTACGGAGCGCAGGTTGTAATGGGTAGCCGTTTTGTTGCACCCCGGGTGACACGCGTCTTTTATTTCTGGCACAAGATGGGCAACAAGTTCATCACCTTAATCTTCAATCTGCTTCACAACACGACCTTTACCGATATTTATAGTTGTTATCTGGTTTACGAGCGGCAGCTAGTACCGATTGAGTCGATTCGTACTCGGGGATGGGAACAGCACGGGGAAATTCTTTCACGTGCAGTAAAAGGCGCCACAGTGCTTTACGAGGTGCCAGTCTCTTATCGTGGTCGAAGTTATGCCGAAGGTAAGAAGATTCGTCCGGCACACGTGTTCAGAATCCTCTATATTCTCGTCTTAACTCGCATTCGTATTGCTCTTAGCCGGTGATAATGCCGGAGGGCATTGCGGAGACACGACAAATGCTCGCGGTCTACTGACCAACGTACTGCCCTGTGACTCATCGCCTGCTGTTTATCAAGCCGCCAGACCGATTCCTTGAGAACGAGTTTGTCTATCAGCAGCTGGGACCGCATTATTTACAGTCGTTCCTGCTGGAGAATGGCATAGAGTCTGATCTGCTCGTGTTGTACGAGCGGCCCGAAGCACGAAAGGCGCGCGAGTCGGGCAAGTCTCAAGTGGCCGTACTCGACGACCTCAACATGTTGTATCTAGGTTGTAACGGTGAGACGAAGGACGCGCCGTTCGATATTGCCCTTATTGGGGATTACGACATTGTTGGGCTATCGGTAATGAGCCCACAGGCGCCGGATGCATATCTTCTGAGCGAAGCCATCAACCGTCGTTACCCGGGCGTGACGACCGTGATCGGAGGATCGCATCCCCGTTATTACCAGGACCAGGTCATGACGTTGCACGAGGACATCGCTTTCGATTTTATCGTGCCGCAGGACGGCTGGCAGCCGATGCTCGATATTGCTTCAGGTCAAGTTAATAAGGGAAATAAGTCCACATTGATCGTCGACAATATGTCGAAGTTAACAGCCTTGCCGCCGCCGTCTCGCCCAGTAGAATTAATGCAGCGCTATCGCTTTGAAATTGCCGGAGCACCAGCCTTCCACACCGTCAGTGCGCTCGGATGCCCGTTTACTTGCCATTTCTGCGAGTCTGGTATTGAGAGTGTGCGCCGTTTCTCAACGGCCATGATTGATCGGGATCTGTCCGTAATGGCGGGCACGCATGATCAAATTGGCAACGCACAAAAGTCAGTGATGTTCTTTGACGATGTTGGCCTGATGAACCCCAAACAGGTTGCCCAATTGGCTGAACTCGTTTGCGGGCATGGCTTCGATACGTGGCGGGCGTTCACGCATGCTTATTTGGTACGGAAGTTTCGTGGTGATCTTCTAGAGCCTTTCGTAACAACTGGAGGCAGACGAGTTGGCATGGGCCTCGAAACAGGATCGCAGCGCTCTCTCGATCTGATCAACAAAAGAAACGGCAAACAGCAGTTGGTATCCGATCATTATGAGGCGGTACGCATTGCCAATGCGCATGGCATCGCCGTCGACGCGTTCACTATGATCTTTCCGTGGGAAGATGAAGATGATCTTTGCCATACCACAGCGTTAATCGAGTTCATTGCAGACAATAAAGTGGAAGGGACCGACGCGCGCGGCCGCACGATGAGAAATCACGTTGATTCAACCATCATGACACCTTACCAGGGCACGAAGTTTTACGATTTGTTTCGGGCAGGACAGTTCCCAGCCGTTGAGGTCAACCCAGATGTTGATCCAGGAAGTCTTTACTACAAAGGTAATCTTGGCGGCTCGGGTTGGCCTT
The DNA here is from genome assembly GCA_964484965.1 of uncultured Acidiferrobacteraceae bacterium. Lineage (GTDB taxonomy): Bacteria > Pseudomonadota > Gammaproteobacteria > Arenicellales > UBA868 > UBA11791. Next base: position 6,052 of record CAZAHE010000013.1, read on the forward strand.
ATGCGAGAACCCGGCTGCCTCGAGCAATCTATGAGCAAGCGCAGACCTACCGTAATTCGCTGCGCCCCGAATTTCGCTGACAGGCGTTGAATGGTGGAGCTGGAGGTGAAGCCCAACGTCTACGCGACAAGGCTACTGAGTTGGCGTTACCTCAAGCATTGTGCACTTTTCTTTTTGTTAAGTGTCTTTGTGCTTCGAAATCTTCCTGTGTTAGGCAGTTTGATTTTTGGATTCGCCGAGTACCCGGCGTCTCTTGGAGGTGATAGCGGGCGCTACACCTCTGGGGCGGATCACTGGATAGCAGGACAGCCGTTGATTGAAAAGCAGGCTTCCTATCTTGGTTATATCCTGGTGCTTGCCGGCCTTCACAGTCTGTCACTGGCTTACGACTGGGTCATAGTCGTCCAGTGTCTGTGCACTGCGGCGGCAGCGTGTGCTGTCTACGCCCTTGGCCGTGATGTTGGCGGCCCCTTTGCGGGATTTCTGGCGGCCTTCTGGTTGGTCGAAAACCCGGATATTGCTATTTGGAACCGCTATATCCTGACCGATTCATTGTACATCTCTAGCGTGGTTGTAACCCTGTGGCTATGGCACCGCTCCGCAGCGGCGTGGAAACTGGGATGGTCTCTAGCGGCCGTTGCCGGGTTGGTGTGGACGGTTAGTATTCGGCCCAATGGATGGGTATTAGTGCCGCTGGCAGCGCTTTACTTCGCTTTCCGACTCGGTGGCTGGAAGGCACTGCTGACCGGCGCATTGCCCGTGCTGGTTCTGCTGGTGGCAGCGGTTCTGTTCTTCAAGCCGTTGCAGGGTGCAGTTCAGAACGAAAACCCGATGGACTTTTTGTCCAAGGGTATCGTGATCTGGGACTACGACGAATGGAACCGGGAGATGCCGGCGGCAAGTGCCGGCAGCACTGATGACTGGCGCAACATTATCGATTATGTGGCCCGCTACCCGCTGGAGAGCATCACACTGATCGCTTCAAGAGTGGGTATCGTTCTTGCCCGCGTGCGCCCCTACTACCCACTGGAAATGAATCTAAGAATCGCGGTGCGCTATGGCGTTATGTATTCGTTGTTAGCGCTTGGACTCCTGTGGTACTGGCGGCACATTGTGGTCAAACTGCTGGTGGCAGCGATCCTCCTCCACCTTGCGGTGGTGGGTTTGACTGTGGCCAGCTGGGACGGCCGATTCCTGACCCACTTCTTTCCTTTGATTGCGTTGCTTTCAGCGTGCGGCGCGGCCGGTATGATGCAGCGCCTGTGTGCGCGCAGGTCAGAATAAAAAGCGGAGCTGGATGACGCTTTGCTGATGGCTCGTCAACATTGATGACGCGACGAATGCCCTCGCTTAAGTGCTCGACGTCGGCGAGCAAGTGCCCAGGTGGCGAACGCAAAACATAGGTATCCCGGCAACATCGACCAGAAAAGAATCGATTCAGGCCATGACTGGTGAGTACCGAGAACACCCACAGTGGTACAGAACAGCTGTAGGGCTAACAGAATGGCTAACACGGCATAGCGGTTGACACCGTTGTCCAGCAGTAAATGGTGTATATGGGTGCGGTCAGGTCGTAACGGGGAGCGTCCGGACCGCAGTCGATGCATCGTGACGTTAACCGTGTCCATCAATGGCAATGCAATTAGCCATGGTGCCGACGGCGATTTGATGATGGGATTTCCACTCGTAGCAATCGGCACGCCGCGTTGCGACAGGTCAATAAAAAAATAAACCATGATCAGGCCCAGCACCATGCTACCGGCATCGCCCAGATATACCTGTCGTCGTGTCCCGACGAGGAAAGGGAGATTAAAGATAAGAAAGACAAGTACGATGACGAAAATTAATCCCAACAGCTTGAATTCGCTTATCGCTGTGGTTGCTACACCATCATGGTGAAAAGCGAGCCACATTAGGGCTGCGATCGCTATCAATGTAACGCCAGCGCAGAGCCCGTCGAGCCCGTCGATCAGGTTGAACGCATTGATGACGCCAATCATCGCGAACACTGTCAACGGTACTGCAAGAAAAGCCAGCCCCAGTGCTTGTGGGTCGTCTGGGCCGCCCCAGTTGAGGATGTCACCGATAAACCGGACGACCTGTCCGTCGATAAACACCAATATCAACACAACCGCCAATTGGGCGATGAATTTTGCCGATGGCGGAAGTTCCCGAAGATCATCCACGACACCCGTTATAAATAGCACCGCGACGCAGAAAAACAGCACACGGTACTGCGCGAAAGGAATGGGCATCAACAGCGCGCCGAGAAAAAAACTCGCCGTAACAGCAATTCCACCGATCAGTGGCACTGGCTGCAGCTGCTGTTTACGCCCGCTCGGCCGATCAACCAGTCCTATGCGTCGGGCAACAGGCGCGAGAAAGTAAAGCAGAAACGCACAGATGGTACCGGCTGCCGCATAGGCGTAGAGCAATGGTGATGCCATCAAGAGTCAGATGAAGTTAAGGGCGGCTGCATTGAATGACCTTGTTTCCGGTGAGCACTCTGATTATGCGGTGTGGCCGTATGATGGCCAACTAGGCCTCGGGGGAGCCACAGTTTGGAGTTGAGCCGTTTCGGGCGCTGCTATCGGCGACCCCGAGCCGTGTCAACACCTCCAAATAACGATCAATGACGATGTCTTGCGAAAATTCCCGGCACATCTTGTCGCGACCCAGTAAGCCCATGCGACGACGCTCGCCACCAGTCATTTGGATCATCGAACGCATTTTGGCAGTGAGGTCATCGACGTCTCTAGGTTGAACCAACAGACCGGTGACATCGTCCTCTATTGCATCGCGGCAGCCGGGAGTGTCGGTCGTGATCAGAGGAATGGCCATGCTCGCACCTTCCAACAATGTACGCGGCACACCTTCGCGATAGTAGGACGGCAACACGATACAGTCACAAGCAGCATACTGGTTTCTGACGTCGTCACTGCGGCCTAGAAACTCGATTATGCCTTCCTGCGACCAGGCTTCGATCTGTTCGGCACTAATGCCCCCCGGACTGTTAGCGTCTACGAAGCCCAGCAGCTGGAACCGTGTTGTCGGTGAGTCAGATCGTAGCCGTCTGGCTGCCGCTACATATTCGCTAATTCCTTTTTCCCAAAGTAACCGGCCCGAGAAAAGGAATGTGAAAGGGTGCCCGCTCTGTCGATAGCGCGGATTGAAATGCCCGGGATCCACGCCGGACCCGGGCAGGCGCCCTGCGTTTTCAATTCTGATCATGCGGTGTGCCTCAAAATAAGCCAGATCTTCGTTATTCTGAAAAAATACATGTGATCTGCAGCGGCGTGTGATTCTGTAAAGGAGCTTGACGAGGCGCCGCACGAGTGGGTTTTTGGTTGTGAATCCGCTACCGAGGCCCGCCACGTTGGCGATCACAGGAATCGCAAAGAGATGGGCCATGAACGCACCGTAGGTATTCGGTTTGTGGGTAAAACTGAGGAGCGCCGCGGGACGGTGATAACGAAGCAGCCGCCAGTACCGTGCTGTCAGCTGAGCATCACGTAGTGGCTGAGCATCGCCGACCATCGGAAGGTCGATATGCTCGGCGCCAAGGGCTTTGATGCGGCGCACGTAATTGTCTGCTGGAGCGACGACAGTTACGCCAAACCCTTCCTCCTGCAGTCGGCGGATCAGTCCTTCGCGAGTGTTCAGTGCGTATCTCGTGGTATTCGCACTGATCCAGACCGTGGTTGTTGGCTGAGTCATTGGGACAATAGAAAGCAGTACTGGCAGAACGCCTAACTAGGCTTTGCGAGTTTGGATATTGGTATTGTCCCCGTCAACTGTCAGGGTATTCACTGGATGCAATCGCCCTCTTGTCTGCATAATTGCCCGGCAGCGCTGGAAAGGTCATCAGGAAATCATCTTGGATTATGTTGTAAACCGGAAAACATTTCCCGAACCAGGACTGCGAGGAAACAGATCTGGCATCTGTCGCTATTGCGGTTGGCGGCGTTTGGCCTGAACGAAGTGGTACTCGGGAGGACATGGAGGCAGTGGAGAAAGTGACATTGAAGCAAGGTGAAATGAAAGTCGATTTTCAACAGCATGAGCTAACCAAGCGATATCCGCTTCGGATCAGCCGGGGTGAAACCACCGGGTCAGTCAACCTGTTCGTTAGCGTGCACGCCGGGGGCGTGACGGGGATTGGTGAGGCGGCACCCGATGCGACTGCAGCCGCAGGAACTGCAGCATTGTGTCAAGCGGAGATTGAACGCCTGCTAAGTGACGCACGGGAAAAATTGTCCAACCCACATGATGCTTGGCAAGCCGCAAGGCAGGCGGGGATTTCATCGTGTGCTTTTGCCGCGCTTGACGTGGCCCTTTGGGATTGTATGTCCCGCCAGGCAGAAATGCCGCTGTATCGGTTGCTTGGACTGCCGCGCAGAGCTGTACCTACGTCGGTGACGGTCGGTATTTTGCCGGAGGATATAGCCCGGGAACGTACACTGGAGATTCTCGAACGAACGGGTGCGCGCTACCTGAAAATAAAACTGGGTAGCCAAAATGGTATTGATGCCGACAAGACCATGTTTGCCGCCGTGCGCGAGAGTGCTGCGGCGTTTGATGTCGGCCTGCGGGTTGATGCAAATGGTGGATGGAATGTGAGCGATGCAAAGCATATGATGCGATGGTTGCAGGAACGCGGCTGTGATTATGTCGAGCAACCATTGCCGGTCGAAGCAAACGATGCCTTGCCGGAACTGTTTGCGGGGCGTGCGTTGCCGATCTTTGTTGACGAATCAGTGCGCGTTGCAAGTGACGTGCCTAAATTGGCTGATCGCGTCGACGGGGTAAACCTTAAGTTGATGAAATGTGGCGGCATCACTGAAGCCCTGCGTATCGTTGCGACGGCACGGGCGCTTGGGCTTGACACCATGATCGGTTGCATGGGTGAATCCTCGATTGCGATTGCTGCGGGTGCCTCGATCGGCGCCCTTTTCGACCACATCGATCTCGATTCCCATCTCAATCTATTACCGGATCCGGCTACAGGCACCACCATTGTAGAGGGTGTGGTTACGGTCGCCGATACTCCCGGACACGGAGCTACCTTGTCATGTTGAAAAAGCATCAGCCTCTTGTTATTCACTTCGACGCTCAGATTGATCAGGTCAATGGCAAGATGGGCCACTCGGTGCTTCGCTACTCGGAAAATCCAGTGGCCTGTGTCATCGATCGTAACCACGGCGGCCGACGCACGCGCGATCTTCTTAATTTCGGGCCCGACGTGCCGGTGGTGAGCAATGTCGCCGAAGCCTTGCCCTATGGGCCAGAAGTGTTGCTGCTTGGTATGGCACCCGGCGGAGGTTTGCTGCCCGAGCACATGTTTGACGAAATGGACCAGACGATCGCCGGCGGCCTCAGCATCGTCAACGGCCTCCATCATCACCTAGCACCTCGTTATCCAAATCTTGCCCCAGGCCAGTGGATCTGGGACATCCGCCAGGAACCGCAGGGCCTCGGCATCGCGGCGGCGGCGGCGGCCGGACTTTCAAACCGACGCCTACTGTTGGTGGGCACCGACATGGCAATTGGCAAGATGACTGCAGGACTGGAAATCTGGCATGCTGCACGGCAAACGGGCGTTGCAGCAGCATTTTTAGCAACTGGACAAATCGGTATCGTGATCACTGGTCACGGTATTCCACTCGATGCGATTCGTGTTGACTATGCGTGTGGTGCCGTCGAAAAAGAGGTGCTCGCAGTTAAAGATGCCGACCTTGTGATCGTCGAGGGACAGGGTTCACTGGCGCACCCGGGCAGCACCTCGACCCTGCCGTTGATTCGGGGTGCGTGTCCGACCCATTTGATTCTTTGCCATCGAGCCGGCATGACGACTCTCGATACCGTGCGTGCCAACAGTATTCGGGTGCCGCCGTTGCTTGATCTCATCCATCTGTATGAAAAGCTCGCGTCAGCGTGTGGCAGCTTGCCAGCGGCGAAAACAGTTGCTATCAGCGTGAATACAGCGCGCCTGGATGAGACGGCGGCTGAACGAGCACTCGAAGAAATCCGTGCCGAGACCGGCATGTTGGTGACCGACCCGATCCGCTACGGTGCCAAGGCGTTGCTCGATGCAGTTATGGCCTAAGCGCAGTCGATTATTCCGGGAAACCCGCCAGCCGTAGACCTTCTGTCAGCAGCGTCCCGTGCTCCGGTGCCTGGTACGGTTGCGTGCGCACCGTATCGGTGATTCGATAAGCGGGGACTTCGGTCATCACCTGGCGGCAGTGTTGCCCTGCACTGGTCAGGTCACCAAGCTGTGCATGTGTGGCCGCCAGCAGCCGACGGTGAAAGCGTGTTGGTTCTGCAATTGAGAGCAATGTCGCGAGGGCTGCCTCGAACTGTTGCGCATTGTACTCGGCTAGCCCACAGGCCCACGCATACCAGCCCGGGTGGAACGGGTTTCGCTCTACTGCCGCGCGCAGGCACTCTGCACCGCGTTGCGGTTCGCCGGTAAATGTTAGGTACAAACCCTGACCTGCCAGAGTATCGGCATCGTTGGGATTAAGTGTGAGTGCCTGGCTGAGGTGAATCCGGGCCGCAGCGTAGCGGCGCTGCCACAAGCTCGTGATGCCGAATACACCGTGAGCAAGATAATCACCGCTGTCCATTTCGAGCGCTCGTGCTGCAGCAGCATGTCCTTGCACGAGATCCTGCGCAGGGGCACGCGACCACGACATCAAAACACCGGTCAGGTGAGACAATGCGAGCACCGCGAGGGCAGGTGCACAGGCGGGGTCGGCATGCAGAATCGATGACAGTAGCGTGCGAGCGATCTGGTTATCGCCGGCGTCACGCATTCGGTAGACCAGTCGTTTTGACTTGAGCAGTGTCTGATAGGTCGCTGCTGTTCCTTGGTCATCGACAGAATCGGGGTGGTCTTCCTCGATTGCGCCGACCAGAGTCGCAACGGTTCTCTTAGTAACTCGATCGCGCGCGAGAATCAGCTGCGACATATCCAGGTCGAACTGATCGGCCCAGGCATAGGCGCCTTGTCGGGTCTCAATCAGTTGCACGGAGAAGCGGAGATGACTGCCGATCGGCTCGATACTTCCGGCGATCAGGTAATCTGCACCCACTCGATGCGCGGTTCCGGTCATATCGTTAGAGTTGCTTGGCAAGGACATTGATGTGTGGGGAGCGAGGACGAAGAGTTGCCGATAGCGTGACAGCGCGGTGATGATATCTATGCTTAAGCCGTCACCAAGCGGGCGACTGTCAGCCGGAGCAGTTCCCAGCGCAGCAAAGGGCAGCACCGCGACGGTTGGCCCTCTGCCAGGGTCGGTGCGCCGATAAGGCGAGCGCATCGCTGCCATCGGTGTTGCGGCGATCACATACGCACGCACGGGTTCGGCGATATTGTGTAACTTTTTATCACCCAGTAAATTGAGCTTTAATGGCAGTGCAGTACCGATCGCTGTCCGTACTGCTTCGCTAATACAGACCCCGCCTGCTGGCGCCAGCGCCTGTAGTCTGGCGGCGACATTGACCGTGTGACCAAAGACCTGACGTCCGTCTTCTATTACATCACCGAGATTCACGCCAATGCGAAATCTAACAAGCGTTACGTGGTCATGTGCCGTGCGCTGTTGTTGCTGAATGGTGAGTGCGGCGGCAACGGCATCGGCTGCCGACGAAAATAGCGCCAGCAGGCTATCGCCAGTTTGATCGCACACGCGACCATCATGGTTCTCGATGGTCTCCACGACGAAAGCCATACCTTTGTGTACTTTGTGATAAGCGGTGTCCTCATCATCGGCGGTCAGTCGACTGAATCCGACGATATCTGCATGCAGGATACTGGCAAGGCGTCGTGGCAACGAGGCGCCGGCTGTGGTGTTGGCGGGTATCGGAGCCTGTTCTGCTTCACCGGTGACTGGCAAGGTGAACGGGCTCACGGTCGGACGGCGCCTGACTGCTCGCCATCTGGTGATAAACGAGCTGGGCGTATAAGCCTCCTGCGGCGAGTAGCTCAGTGTGTGAGCCCTGTTCGACCACAAGGCCGTTCTCAAGCACGACGATCAGGTCCGCGTCACGGATGGTCGACAATCGATGTGCGATAACGATCGTCGTTCGATCAGCCTGCAAACGGTTCAGCGCATGGCGTACGGCCTGTTCACTGACGGCATCCAGGTGCGAGGTCGCCTCGTCGAGGATTAGCACAGGCGCATCTTTGAGGAACGCACGCGCAATCGCTACGCGTTGTCGTTGACCGCCTGAGAGGTTGGCCCCTCGTTCACCCACGGGTGTCTGCAGGCCGTCGGGCAGCGTCGCGGCTAGTTCAGTTAGGGCGGCGAATTCGACGGCCTTGTTGAGCGCGAGTACCGACGCATCCGGCCGTGCGATACGAACGTTCGCTTCCAGCGTATCGTTAAATAGATAGGTGTCCTGTGCGACCAGCGCGAAGCTTGCACGCAGTGTATCTAGCTGATAGGCGCCCAGTGCTGTTCCGGCAAATCGGATTTCGCCCGCAGTCGGATCCCAGAACCGCATTAGCAAATGAGCGACAGTTGTTTTGCCAGCGCCGGAACGCCCGACCAAAGCCACGGTGCGGCCTGCGGGAATTTCGAAACGCACATGTTCGAGGGCGACACGGCGTTGTCCAGGGTAGGCAAACGTGACATTGTCCAGGGTGATTGTGGCCTCCGACGAATCGCTGTGAACAACTTGGGGTCCATCCGTAACAGGAATCGGCTCGTTTTCGAGCGCGTAGACGCGGCGGGTGGCACCCAGGGTGTCCGCCAACTCACGGCCGATCTGCGCAATTTCTGATACCGGCAGGAAAGCGGCCATCGCAAGAATAGTCAGGAGAGGCAGCAAGCCCGCGTCGATCAAGTTATGACTTGCGAGCGTCGCTCCTGTGGCGACTACCGCCAAGCCCCCGAGGCCGGTGAAAACTTCCAGAAGGCTGTGCTGAAGAGTGAGTTGTTGAAAGAACGGAAGGCGCAGGCGAATATGATGATCTGCCAGTTTGTCAAATTCATCACCTCGCTTGCGTTCCAGCTGGAAGGCTAGAATCTCGGCCAGGCCCTGCACGGTGTCTATGGCATGGGCGGACAATTCACCGGCAGCTTCTCGCGAGCGTGAACCGAGCCGGTCGACGCGGTGGCGTAGTAAGAAAGGACTGAGTGCGACCGCAACCAGAAACGGTGCGAGGGCCAGCGCGAGCCACGCACTGTGCATGGCAAGCAGTGCCACGACCACACCGGGCACCAGAATCGACACAAAGGCTGGTGCCACCGTGTGGGCGAAGAAGTATTCCACAAGTTCGATGTCCTGAGTCACGATACCCATCAAGTCGCCCGTTCTACGGCGTACTAGGTAGGCAGGAGCGAGTTGATCGAGTTTCCGAAATGTGGCGACGCGCATCTCCGCCAGTAGCCGAAATGCCATGTCGTGAGCGGTCCAGGACTCGCACCAGTGGAGGATACCGGACAGCGGTGCCACGACAGCGAGCGCCACAAGATAATTATCGAAGGGTTGGCCATTCTTGAGGGCGAGCACAATTAGTGCGCTGTATACACCCACACCGATGTATGCCAGAACACGCAGAACCCCGAAACCAAAGGTAAGCGTCAAGCGGCCCTTCCACGGCATAATGTGTCCCATCAAAATTCGAACGACCTGGCTCCAGTTAAGACCTTCAGCCCGCACTACGCCCTCCGTCAGTTCGGCAATGGCGCCGCCGGGGATATCGCGCACGGTTTCGGTGACGACAGTCGTTTCGTCGGCGATTGCGCGAGCGGGCTCGGTGATGGTGTCGGCACGCGCTTGTTCTGCCATTAGGTGATAGTAAATGCCCCCATCACGCATTAGCTGTTGATGGTCACCGCTTTCGACGACGTGACCCTCTCCAAGCACAAAGATGCGGTCGCAGTGAATGATGCTCGACAAGCGGTGGGCCAGCACCAGCGTCGTTCGGCCAAGCATCAGTCGGTTGAGTGCTTCAAGAATAATCGCCTCGTTCTCGGCATCGACCGCCGACAATGCTTCGTCCAGCACTAGGATCGGTGCATCGCGCAGTAGCGCTCGGGCGATGGCGACACGCTGGCGTTGTCCGCCGGAAAGCTTGATACCTTTTTCCCCCACAATCGTGGCATAGCCGTTCGGCAGGGTTTCGATGAAATCATGTATGTTTGCCGCACGCGCTGCCGCGATAACTTCATCATCATGAGCAGATGGGTTACCCATTCGAATGTTGTACTCGACCGAGCCGTGGAAAAGGTAGGTGTCCTGGTTAACCACCGAAATATGTCGCCGGATATCCGCTAGTGACAGTGTCGTGAGATCATGTCCGCCGATGTGTATAGTTCCTGCCTCAGGATCGAAAAAGCGCAATAGCAATCGAACGATCGATGATTTGCCGCAGCCGCTGGGGCCGACGATTCCGATGCGTTCGCCCGCTGCAACCTTGAGGGATAGTTGCTTGTGGACCGTGTGTCGCTGGCTTGTGTATCGTAAATCGACAGCATCGAAGACGATGTCCGGCGTAAGAGGTGTTGCACGAATTTCACTGGTGTGTTCGGTTACCGGTGGCGTCGCGTCAAGGATGCGATACAGACCGTGCGCTGCCGACATCCCCACCATACCCTGGTGCAGCACCGTCCGTAGATCGCGCATCGGTCGGAAAATCTCTACCCCGAGCATCAGGATGACGAGCAGGCTGGTCAGTTCCATGCTACCTGCACTGACCCGGTAGGCGCCGAATCCCAATGCCGTGGCTGCGCCGATGGCAATAGAACAGTCGGTAATCCCGCGGGCAAGGGAGTTGGTCGCCAGCACCCACATCGTAGAGCGGAATACTTCGTGCGCACGCGCAGCCAGCAGTGCAGCTCGCGCGCGGCTCTGACCAAACGCTTTGAGGGTTGCTAGGCCCTGTACGGCATCGAGGAATTCAGAGGCGAATTCGGCGTAGGCTTTTTGCCGAATCCGCGACTTGTCGGAATCAAACTTGTGCCATGCCGCCGGTGCAAGCAAAGCAATCAGTGCGGCCACCAGAAGTATGCTGGCTACGGGCAGATCAATCGACGCTACGCAGGCAAAAATCACTACTGGGGTCAGCGCCGAGACCATCAGTTGGGGCAGGTACTTGCCGAAGTAGGTCTCCAACTGTTCAACGCCATCGACCATCGACAGCACCAGTTCGCCCGAGCGTTGGTGGGTAGCATATCCCGAGCCCAGTAGCGCGATCTGATCGTAAAGGTTGCGCCGCAGGGTTTTTTGTACCAGTGCTGCCGTACGATGCGCCATGATTTCTCGGACATATTCAAGGACACCGCGAACTATCATCACACCGGCGATGCCGACCACCGGCCAGGTCAGATGTTGGAGCGACGCTCCGGAAAAAATTTTTCCAATCAGCCAGCCGAGCAGGGCTAGGCGCGCGACACCGGCCATGGTAGAAGCCAGACCGATGAGTACAGCGAAGGCGATGCGATGGCGGACGCCACACGTATAAGCCCACAGCCTTGCGTCAAAATGCATCGGTCATTAACTCATTTGGCCGTTGCCAGTTGCTTGGACAGCGTGGTCTCGCAGAATTCCCTTTGCAGCAATGCATGCAACATGTATGTCGGAGGGATGCCGCCGCACTTCATGGGGTTGGGCGCGAGGCTAATTCGCGGATCACTCTGTCACCAAATTCGGCTGTACTGATGATAGTTTCGTGCTCGCCGCGTCGTGCAAGATCGGGTGTCGAGTAGCCGCTCGCAAAAACGCTCTGCATCGCCTGCCAAAGGTTGCGGGCCTCTTCGTCCATACCAAAAGTCATCTCGAGCATCATGGCGACCGAGCCGATCATTGCGTAGGGGTTGGCGATGCCCTGCCCGGCGATGTCGGGTGCGGAGCCGTGTGACGGCTCGTAATAGGATTTCTCTGGTCCAACGCAGGCCGAGGGCATGAGCCCCAACGAGCCGAGGATGCCCCCGCCTTGGTCACTGAGTATGTCACCGAACATGTTTTCCATGACCATGACGTCGAAACGCGTCGGATCAAGGCACAGGTATGTGGCGGCGGCATCCACCAGCACATGTTCCACCGCTATGTCCAAGTAGTCGGTGTGTAGTTCCTCAAGTACCGTATTCCACAGCAGGCTTGACTTCAGTACGTTGTCTTTGTGAACGTTATGCAGCACCTTTTTCCGTTTGCGAGCGAGTTCGAATGCGATCTTGAGTACTCGCCGGATCTGCTCCTCATTGTATTCCAGCATCTCATGGACATAGCGTCGCCCTTTGTCGTCCACGCCCTCTGTTTTCGTTCCAAAATAAAGCCCGCCGACGAGTTCACGGATGATGATCAGATCGATACCCTCTCCAATCACCGTCTCGCGAAGGGGCGAAAAATGTGCCAGGCTACGAGGCAGGTAGACGGGTCTGAAATTGGCGTACGTGTCGTAACGCTTGCGCAGTGGTAACAAGGCTCCACGCTCAGGACCTTCATCGGGCGGAATTTTCCTGGGGTCTTGACGACTGAGTCCGATCGGCCCCTTTAGAATTGCATCGGCAGTGTCGCACACGGCGATGGTTTCTTCGGGAAAGGACTTGCCGGTCTCAAAATAGGCCGCCGCGCCAAACAGTGCCGGGGTCAGGTCGAAATCAATGTTATTGCGTGATTCAATTTGCTGTAGCACCTTGACGGCCTCCGCCATGATCTCGGGGCCAATCCCATCGCCGGCCAGTAACGCCAGCTTGTACGTTGTCATCAGTTGTCGTGCCCCCGATTTAAAATGTTGGTCGTTGTCCGTGTTTGTGCACCGTTATTTTTCACAAGCATCGCCTGTGCCATCGCCATCGCGATCTGCCTGATCAGGATTGAAACTGCTCCAGCAGTTATCAAGCAGGTCGAGCACACCGTCGCCATCCTCGTCGTCGCAGATGAGGCTCTCCGCTTCCTCACTTAAGAGGCCTCCTGATTGTTGCGCATCTGCTGGTGAAACCGACAAAGCACTCATCGCCAATAGTATGCCTGCGACGGTACACGTGGTAGTAGCGGTTAGGCGGAGCATAAGGCTCACAGGTGGTGACCAGCGTAGAACTCAGTCAGTGCCTGAATTACTGAGTCAGGGGTTTCTTCGGGCAAATAGTGTCCGCTCGGCACTGCGTGGCCGGTGACGTTGTTAGTGAAGTCAGACCAGACTTGGAGTACGTCGTAATGGCGGTGTACAAAAGCCGCGTCACCCCACAACACCAGCAATGGGGTATCGATCTTGCGGCCTCGATCGGCACGATCGTGTTCCAGATCAATCGAAGCGGCGGCACGGTAGTCCTCACAGGAGCCGCGGATTGTTTCCGGGTGGCGGAAGCAGCGGCGGTACTCATCCAGAGCATCGCACGAGAGCGAATTATCTGAGCGACATCCGCTCGCGAACTTGTGCGCTAAGTAGTAATCCGGATCGTTGCCAATCAGTCTTTCTGGCAGTCCTGCTGGCTGGATCAGAAAAAACCAGTGGTAGTAGGCGCTTGCTAACGCTTGATCGGTGTTCTCAAATACGTGCAGAGTCGGGACGATATCCATCACACATGCAGCTGCCAATCGCTCAGAGTGATCAAGCGCAAGGCGGTGCGTTACTCGCCCGCCACGGTCGTGACCAGCGACGAAGAACCGGTCGTGTCCTAGCGCATGCATGATTTCAACAACGTCGAGCGCCATGGCACGCTTGGCATAGGACGCATGGTTCGTCTGGCTGGTTGGTTTCGAGCTGTCTCCATAACCGCGCAGGTCTGGAATAATCAGCCGGAAATGTTGCGCGAGTGCGCCGGCTACACGGTGCCACATAGCACTGGTCTGCGGATAGCCGTGTAGCAGCAGCAGGGGTGGACCGTCGCCTCCCACAAGGACAAAAAGATTACCAGCGCTGCAGTCGATGTGTTGCGCCTCAAAATTAGGCCCGAACAGTCGTCGCTGTGTCTGGTTCAAATTGACTGGTCTGATCGCCACGGCATTTTCCTCGAGTACCGCGGTGTTTTCAGACGTCCGCCGGTGCGAAGGCCATCTCCATCTCGCGCCTCGCTTTTACGGCTGTATCGTTGGGGTCTAGTTCGACATCGTCCCAGGTCAGTACACAGCCAGGATCGATATCGCGGGTAACGCGTACTTCGCCGGCAAGACCAAGCGGCAGGGCATCGAGTGCGAGCGAGCTATCGGCAGGCAATTGACGTCCCCAGACACAGGCGCCGCCCTCTCCGTCAAGCATCTCGTTGCGCCTTAGTTTCCTTTTCGCGGTAGCGACGACATCGGCATGAAAGCCAATCGGCGCGCCAGTAGGTTCGCCACGAAGAACCACCGAAGCGACCGAGATACCAAGTTCCATTCCGATCATATGGGTGGGTCGATAGAGGGCGCCAAATTGACCGGTTGCGTCCGGCAGCATGTGATATTCGCCTAGACAGCGCTGGGCGTAATCGGTTTCGCTTGCGATCACTACGTAAGTGCCCATGGCGAGGTGATGTTGTACATCGGAACCATCTCGATGTAGTGATGACACGACTTCGGTGGTGCCCCGTCGATCCAGCTGGCCACCGTTTTTACTCGGCTTGCAGACGTCGGCCAGTTGAAAACGCGAGCTGGGTGGAAAGCCGAGCCCATCGGCCTGTGGTTTGAGATTCGTTGCATTGCAAACCGCGCTCATTTCAATGCCAGATTTGGTGCCGTCCAGGAACGAGTTGAACATCTTGAGATTGATGCTCGAGGGATCTTCGATATCGAGGTACTGGCGCAGTACGTCCCACACGGTGTCCGGGGTCAATTGATGATATTCAGGGTGGTAGCGGGTGCCCTTACCTGCACAGACGACTTCGAAACCGCACGCACGCGCCCAGTCCACGTGCTCGCATATCAGAGCGGGCTGGTCGCCCCAGGCAAGGCTATAAACGACGCCGGCAGCAGCGGCTTCGCGCGCCAGAAGCGGACCTGCCAGCACATCGGCTTCGACACTGACCATTACAATGTGGTGGCCCGCACTTATTGCCAATCGACAGTGTTCGATGCCTGCGCGCGGGATGCCAGTCGCTTCTATGACGACGTCAAGCGCTTCGTATCGGATCAGTGCTGCAGCGTTGTCACTAAGATGCGTGGAGCCGGAGCGCAAAGCGCTGTCCAACGACGAGGCGTCGTAGCGATCGCTCGGCCATCCGGCGGTTTTCAAATTGTGCCTGGCCCGGTCGACATCGAGATCCGCGATGCCGACAACGTGCAGGCCATCAGTCTGCAGTGCTTGAGTGAGAAACATGGTGCCGAACTTGCCACAGCCAATGAGGGCGACACGGACCGGGTTGTTTTGGGCAGCGCGTGCGGCGAGTAATCGATGCAGGTTCATAATGCGAAATTTAGCTGATGGGAGTCCAAAGTATAGCCGCCGGCCTGTTTTCGATTGCAACGCGAAGAGAAATCATCAGCACCGCTGTACAAGTGACTATACTCAGTTCGTTCCATAGTACCTGGATGCGCTGTGCCTGAATTTATTGTCGCAAATGAAGCAATGCTGCGTATCGGAAGTTTCACGGCATTGTTCGTTTTAATCGCCTGTTCAGAGTGGTGTTGGCCGCGCCGGGTTCTCGCTTTTTCGCGCCCCAGACGGTGGCAGAACCATTTATGTCTAGCTGTGATCAATACACTGCTCATGCGGATTCTCTTTCCAATGGCAGCCGTGGGTGCCGCTTTGCTCGCCCAAGATGCTGGATGGGGGCTTTTTACCGTGCTGGAGACACCGGATGCGATTGCAATACCGGTGGCCTTCCTATTACTAGACGTTGTGGTCTACGGCCAACATCGGGCGATGCATGCATTGCCTCTCTTATGGCGGGTGCACCGAGTACACCATGCTGATTTGGACCTTGACATCACCAGCGGTCTCAGGTTTCACCCAATCGAGATGATCTTATCGATGGCGATTAAGGTCGCTGTCGTTTTTCTGGTCGGAGCGCCGGTGCTGGCGGTCCTCATCTTCGAGATTGTGCTCAATGGTACGTCGCTCTTTAATCATGCCAACTTGCGCCTCGCTGGCCCAGTTGATCGGGTTATTCGCTGGATCGTGGTGACACCGGATATGCACCGCGTGCAT
Source organism: uncultured Acidiferrobacteraceae bacterium (assembly GCA_964484965.1). GTDB lineage: Bacteria > Pseudomonadota > Gammaproteobacteria > Arenicellales > UBA868 > UBA11791. The sequence goes on from CAZAHE010000013.1 coordinate 22,127, forward strand.
CATTCTGTCAGTCTCAACGAAAGCAACAGCAACTTCGGTTTTAACTTGCCGTGGTGGGACCATATCTTCCACAGTTATCGCGCCGTGCCGTCCGCTGGACACGAGCAAATGTGCCTTGGCTTGTCGACCCTGCGTGACGTCGATGACTGCACCAGCTTAGTGGCGATGCTGGCGTTACCCTTCCGTCGGATAACGGACCGGTTTTAGTTGGCGCGTGATTTGCGCACGCGTTCCCATGCTTTACGAATCTCTTGCGTCTTCTCCGTTGCCAGTTTCACCATTTCCTCTGGCATTCCTCGTGCGACCAGTTTGTCCGGGTGATGCTGATTCATCAGGCGGCGGTAGGCTTTTTTTACTTCATTGTTGTTGGCTGAGGGATCAACACCGAGCACGTTGTAGGCCGATTCTAATGATTGGGATGAGTGCTCGGCCGGATGACTAGCGCTGGCAACGAAGTTGATGAGTCGCTGAACGTCCTCGGGGTCAAAGCCAAGAACGTTAGCGACATGTAGCAAGATGGCGTTCTCCGCCGGATCGATACGCCCATCTGCAAATGCCGCCTGGACTTGGATTTCGAGAAACATACTCAGCAGCGTAGTGCGGCGCTGGCATGCTCGGCGGAGCTGTGTCAGAGCAGATTGCAGCGGAAAGGCGTCGCTTTTACCCTGGTGAAACAGTTCAATCGCTGCTTGGCGTTGGCGTTGGTCAAGCCGCATTTTTTGCATGACTTGCTCAGCAACCCGAATCTCCTCAGAAGAAACGTGTCCGTCAGCTTTGGCCAGGTGGCCCATGACTGAAAAGGTTGCGATGAAAAAAGCAGCTTGTGTTTGCTCTTGGTCATTACCGAGAAAAGGGCCGTCGGCGCGTTGCTTGCCGGCATCGAAATTGTGCCCCACCACACTGCCCAGCAGCGCGCCGAGGGGACCGCCCAACATAAAGCCAAGCGTGCCGCCGACCAGTTTTCCCCACCATGCCATGTTGTGTTTCCTTAGTTGCCGAATGAAGATCGCCAGTCTATTTCGATGTTGCAGTCGGCTCTTTACTCCGGCCCCGTAACCCTCAGATAAGGTTTCTCAGCATTAACTCGGGTGGATGCGGGTTAAGGTAGATCTGACTCGTCACGTAAGGGTCGGGATGGCGCCGAAAATAGTGGCGTAATAGTGTCATTGGTACGACCAGTGGCACTCGTCCGAGGCGATATTGCTCAATTAGCTCGGTTAATTCTTGACGGTCGTCGCGATCCAGATGCCGTTTAAGATAACCCTGCAGATGCTGTAGCACGTTAGCATGGTTGCGCCGGGAGGCGCGCCGCTTGAGTGTTTGCATAAGGCGTTCGATATACTCGTCGGCAATCTCGCGGATGGCCCGCTTGCCGCTGTCGGCGATTAAGCGTCCTAGATTGCGGTGGGGCACGACGCCGTGAGAGAGCAGGAGTAGTTTGTGGCGTGTATGAAATTCGATCAGACCCGCGGGCGTAACGCCGGTGTGTTCAAGATCCTGCCAGCGGCGATAGCAAAAAACCCGTTCGATGAAGTTGTCACGCAGTACGGGATCGTTCAGGCGACCTTCTTCTTCTACGGGAAGAAGTGGCTGGGCTTTGGTAAAAGCAGCCGCATATTGGCCGATGCCCTCGCGATTGGGTGAAGTTTTACCTGCGGGCAGGAGCCTTACACGTTCAAGGCCGCAACTAGGGGACTTGCTTTTAAAGATATAACCGCATAGGGAGTCCAGTTGAAAGGCCATCTTGTTGCCGTACTGCCGAAGATCCTCTGTCACGTCTAGGTGAGGATCCTTGCTGCCGACCACACGAATATTGTCAGCCGAGCCCTGTAGCTGGATAGGCGGCCGCGGGGTACCTAGGCCGATCGCCACCTCAGGGCACACTGCAACCAGGTCAAAGAATTCGCTGAGTGTGCCGCTAATCCAGCGATCGTGCTTGTGTCCGCCATCAAAGCGTACCACCTCGCCCAGCAGACAGGCACTGATACCAAGGGTTGGCTTTTTTGTTGACGGAATTTCTTTTTTGCTGGGCATTTTTTCAGCGCAGGGTCACCAGTTCCTCGCCCGCGGTTGGGTGAATGGCAACAGTGTTGTCGAAGTGCGCCTTGGTTGCGCCCATTTTTACCGCGACAGCAAAACCCTGAATAATTTCGTCTGCACCGTGGCCGATAACATGACAGCCAACGATTTTCTCCTCTGACCCCACTGTCACCAACTTGACTACCGTTGGTGGCTTACGCGTAGTAATGGCGTGATACATGTCAGTGAACTGATTCTGATAGACGTTGATCATATTCGCGCCATAGGTTTCGAGTGCTTGTTCTTCGCTCAGACCGACCGTGCCGATCGGTGGGTGGGAAAAGATCACGCTAGCGATATTGTCGTACTCGAGCCGGGCCTTGGTCTGGTTGTCGAATAGCCGATCGGCGAGGCGCCGTCCCGCAGCTATTGCGACTGGTGTCAGTGCTTGGCGGCCGGTAACGTCGCCCACTGCGTAGATGTGTTCGACGGTCGTATTCTGGAAGTTGTCGGTCGGAATAAAACCATCTGTGTTGGTATGAATGCCAGCGGCGCCGAGACCAAGTTCTGTGACGTTGGAATGTCGGCCAACTGCCCAAATCAGGCAATCGACAGTGTCAGGCCCAATTTCGTTGTTGTAGTTTATTCGCAACCGGCCAGTATCATCTGCTGTGATGCGATCGATTTGGGTCTGGGTCAAGATGCGTATGCCGTCATTTCGCATCTGGTCCATCACTGTTTGGCGTAGGACGTGGTCGAAGGTGCGCAGTACGCTGTTTTTTCTCAAGACCAGCGTGACATCGCTGCCGAGAGCGTTAAGAACGCCGGCAAATTCAGTTGCAATGTAGCCTGCGCCTACGATGACTACGCGCTGCGGCTGTGTCTCCAAATCGAAGAATCCATCGCTACTGATGCCAAGCTCAGCCCCTGGTAGTGATGGGATGCTCGGCACACCGCCGGTTGCGATCAGAATGTGTTGCGCACCAATCCGCTTACCTTCGACACGCACCGTGCGGGGGTTTTCAAACTGTGCCCAGCCGGCAATCGTTTCTACGCCAGCCTGGTCTAGATTCCGCCGATAGACTTCGTTGAGCCGGCCAACATATGCGTCTCGGCTGCCCTTGAGCGTAGACCAGTTAAACTGGCTGCGATCGACTGAAAAGCCGTAATCCGTCATGTCTTCTAGCGCCTCAGAGAGACGCGAGGCGTTCCACATTACTTTCTTGGGTACGCAACCGACATTCACGCAGGTGCCGCCGAGGCGCCCTGCTTCAACCAGAGTAGTGCGCGCCCCATATTGGGCGGCGCGGCGGGCGGCAGCAATGCCGCCGCTGCCACCACCAATAACAAGAAAGTCTACGTCTTGTTTCATGTTTTTCGATTAGTCAGGATGAGCGTACAAATCCGTGGTGGATCGTGTTGTGCGTGATAGATTAAACGAAAACTTGAAATTGGTTGAATCACACCTCTCATCAGGGTTCAACCGTGAGCGAGACCATCTTCATGAACAACGCCAACCCGCTACTGGATTTTTCCGGCCTACCCCACTTTCGTGAAATTCAGCCACGCCATGTCGAACCGGCCCTCGATCACGTGTTGGCCGAAAACCGCAAACAGGTTAGAGCGCTCGAGAACTGCGCTGAACGGGCCGAATGGTCCAGTTTTGCGGCACCTTTGAGCGAGTTAGATGAGCGTCTTCAGCGTGTCTGGGCGCCAGTGTCGCTGATGAACGCCGTGGTGGATTCTGAGCCGTTACGGGCAGCATACGAGGCATGCTTACCAAAGCTCAGCGCCTATGAGACCGAAATGGGCCAGAACCGCGCGCTGTTTGAAGGGTTTCAGCAGTTGGCGAAGTCCCGTAGCACCTTGGATCGGGCCCGCGACCGTGTCATCTCGAATGCATTGCGGGACTTCCGCTTGAGTGGTGTTGCACTTGACCACGGTCAAAGGGCTCGATTTGCCGAATTGGCCGAAGCACTGGCCGTACTCGAGAATCGCTTCGAACAAAATGTGCTCGACGCCACAGACAGCTGGTATCTTGATGTCGGTGACGTGTCTGACCTCGCTGGGGTGCCAGATACGGCGCGCGCATGGGCGTTGGAGACCGCACGTGCCGCCGGGGTGGCTGGTTGGCGATTTACGCTGAAGACTGCTTCTTATCTGCCGTTCATGATGTTCGCCGAAAACCGTTCCCTTAGAGAGCAGATGTACCACGCGTTCGTTACCCGAGCGAGCGATACAGGGCCGGGGAAAGGCCGCTGGGACAACAGTGGAATCATGTTGGAGATCTTGTCCCTGCGCCGGCAAATGGCAGGGCTGCTGGGTTATGAGAACTTTGCCAGCTATGCGCTCGAAACGAGGATGGCGGGATCGGTCGACGAAGTTAATCAGTTCCTGCGAGATCTTGTTCAGCGAGCACGACAGCATGCGAAAAAGGAATTCGAGACCCTGTGTAGCTTTGCCGCCGATACCTACGGGATGACTGACCTACAGGCGTGGGACCATGCATTTTATGCAGAGCGCCTGCGCGAAGCGCGTTATGCCCTGTCTCAGGAAACACTGCGCCCGTATCTACCTTTGCCAAGTGTATTGGACGGATTGTTCGAGGTGGTATGGCGCTTGTTTGGAATGCGTGTGGAAGCAGCTACGACACCCGAGGTTTGGCACAACTCGGTGACCTTCTACCATGTCACCGACTCGACGGGTACCCGGCGAGGCTCGTTTTACTTTGATCTTTTTGCGCGGCCCAACAAGCGTGGGGGTGCGTGGATGGCAGATGCGATAGAACGGCGGCGGTTGCCTGATGGGCGCGTGCAGAATCCTGTCGCGTTCTTAGTATGTAACTTCACGCCGCCGGCAGGAGATCAGCCAACATTACTTACACACGAGGAAGTCGTAACACTGTTTCATGAGTTTGGCCACGGACTACATCATATACTCACTCGTGTCGACGAAGCGGCTGTGGCCGGTATCAACGGTGTGCCTTGGGATGCGGTCGAACTGCCAAGTCAATTCCTTGAAAACTGGTGTTGGCCGCGAGAAGCCTTTGATCTTATCGCGGCCCATCACGAATCCGGCGCGTCTCTCCCAGAGGATTTGTTCCAGCAGTTGCAGGCCTCTCGCACGTTTCATTCGGCATTATCGATGCTTCGCCAGATCGAGTTCGCCCTTTTTGACCTCATTCTGCACAGTCGTTTTGACCCTGACGGGGACGCCTCCATGCAGGCCGTTCTGGATGAAGTCCGTGCCGACGTTTCGGTGCTGCAGGTGCCTTCGTATAACCGCTTTGCTCACGCTTTCTCTCACATCTTCGCGGGCGGTTATGCGGCGGGTTACTACAGTTATTTGTGGGCCGAGGTGCTGTCGGCAGACGCATTTTCTGCATTCGAGGAGAATGGCATCTTCGATGCTGCGACCGGACAGGCTTTTCTCACTCAAGTCCTGGAAAAAGGCGGGGTCGAACTGCCGTTGGAACTCTTTACCGCGTTCCGCGGCCGCCCACCGGAGCTGGACGCATTGCTTCGCCACTCGGGACTTGCCTGAGGCTCAATGGCCGTTTTATCGTCTGCTGCTTGGCCACGGTGGTCAAAGTGGCACAGGTTGCTTTGCTATACTTTGTTGAGACTGTTGTCCGTCATTGCTTTGGCTAACGCAGTCGTGTGGGGTGGGTAGCCGAAGGCCTGTTCTTGAATCTAAGGAAACCGTATGTCAAAAGATCATACTGATGCACAGGAACCGAATCGGCGGCGCCAGTTTCTGACCGCCGTGACGTCGGCGGTTGGAGTCGCCGGTGCCGGAGCGATGGTCGCACCGTTTGTTGCCAGCATGACACCCAGCGCCCGCGCACAGGCTGCCGGAGCGCCGGTCGAAGTCGACATTAGTGAACTGCGTGAAGGTCACATGATGGTGGTTGAGTGGCGTGGCAAACCAGTGTGGATTTTGCATCGCTCCGCAGAAATGCTTGGTGATCTACGTGAGATCAGAGACGAGTTGTCGGATCCTGACTCGTTGATTGAACAGCAGCCGGCTTATGCGACCAATGATCACCGCTCGATTCGACCGGAGATCCTGGTAGTGCTTGGAGTCTGTACACACCTAGGCTGCGCACCAACCAAAAAATTTGACAAAGGTGCCGCTTCGGGAGTGAGTGCAGACTGGCGGGGCGGATTCTTCTGCCCTTGCCACGGGTCGCGCTTCGATCTTGCGGGGCGGGTCTTCAAAAATGTTCCGGCTCCGACCAACCTCGAGGTGCCGCCCCACTCGTTCGTTACCGACAGCCGCGTTCTGATCGGCGTTGATAATGAGGAGACGGCCTGATGTCGAAATTCATGGCCTGGATCGATGAGCGGTTTCCTGCAACTAAGGTTTGGGAAGAACACGTCTCCAAGTATTACGCACCAAAGAATCTCAACTTCTGGTATTTCTTCGGTTCACTTGCTCTCGTCATCTTGGTACTGCAGATTGTTACGGGCATCTTCCTGACCATGCACTACAAACCAGATGCTTCGCTTGCATTTGCATCGGTCGAATACATCATGCGCGATGTGCCGGGTGGTTGGTTTATCCGTTACCTGCACTCTGTGGGCTCATCGATGTTTTTTGTTGTTGTCTACCTGCACATGTTCCGTGGTTTGTTATACGGCTCGCATCGTTCTCCAAGGGAGCTGATTTGGCTGTTGGGGATGCTTATCTATGTCACCTTGATGGCCGAGGCATTTTTTGGTTACCTTTTGCCGTGGGGCAACATGTCCTATTGGGGCGCACAGGTGATCATTTCCCTGTTCGGTGCGGTGCCGTGGATCGGACCAGGCCTAGCAGAGTGGATTCGCGGTGATTTTGTGGTTTCTGACGCGACATTGAATCGGTTCTTTGCTTTTCACGTGATACTTGTGCCGTTGTTGCTTTCACTGCTGGTCTACTTGCATATCGTTGCGCTACACAAGGTCGGTGGTAATAACCCTGATGGCGTAGATATCAAAAAGCACAAGGGTGCGAGCGGCAAACCGTTGGACGGCGTGGCGTTCCATCCGTATTACACAGTCAAGGACAATCTTGGCGTCGCCGTTACGATGACCATCTTTCTGGCCATCGTTTTCTTTGCGCCAGAATTAGGCGGTTGGTTCCTTGAGAAGGACAACTTTGCCCCTGCCGATATCTTGCAAACTCCGCCTGACATCGTGCCGTTGTGGTATCTGACGCCCTATTACTCGATTCTTCGAGCAGTGACATTTGAATGGTTACCGGGTGGGGCCAAGTTGTGGGGTGTGTTGGCCATGGGATTTGCCATTGTCTTGCTGTTTTTTCTGCCATGGCTCGATCGGTCGCCGGTCCGGTCGATTCGTTACCGTGGCTGGATGTTCAAGAGCATGCTGACATTGTTTACTGTCACGTTTGTCATGCTGGGATACCTTGGCACTCGCAACCCATCTCACATTGATCTGGTGCTGTTTAAGAACGTCACCTGGTCGCAGATCGGACTGGTAATTTACTTCGCATTCTTCCTGCTAATGCCCGTATACACACGACTAGATAAGACGAAGCCCGAGCCAGACAGAGTGACCGACAAATGAAAAAATCGATCGTGTCTATGGTGATATTGTTGCTGCCACTCATTGTCTCGGCATCCGGCGGTGGCCAGAATCTCGACAAGGTTTATATCGACCTTTCCGACCGCACTTCGCTACAGCGAGGCGCGCGGACTTTTGTCAACTATTGTTTGTCATGCCACAACGCATCAATGATGCGCTATGGTCGCATGGCAGAAGATTTAGGTATCGGCGACGAGTTACTGCGTAATGAGATGATGTTTGCCGGTGACAAACCTGGAGATCTCATGGTGACAGCAATGCCAGCCGATGGCGCAAAGGCGTGGTTTGGTGTAGTACCGCCGGATCTATCATTGACGGCCCGTTCGCGCGGTGCGGATTGGATCTACACCTATTTGCGCAACTTTTATGTGGACAAATCGACCGCTACGGGCTGGAACAACGCACTTTTCTCCAACGTTGCGATGCCGCATGTGCTGTACCAGTGGCAGGGATATCGTACGGCAACGTTTGAAGGGGATGGTGTTGCCGACATCAGCACGGTGCGTTACAAAGTGGAAGCACCCGGTACGATGTCGAGCAATGAATACGATGCAGCACTGCGTGATCTGACTAATTTCATGGTCTATCTTGCAGAGCCGGTGAAACTCGTGCGTTACCGCATTGGTTTCTGGGTGATGCTGTTCATGGGTGTTTTCATCATCCTGGCTTACCTGTTGAAAAAGGAGTACTGGCGCGATATCCACTAACCATGGGCCGGCCCTGGCGATGATCCTTCGCTGTCCTTCACTACCACGCCCGACACTTCTTTCGCTACCCGAGATACCGCGATGAAACTTTATGCCGGCTCCAACTGTCTCTATGGGCATGCCTGCCGTATCGTCCTCAAGGAAAAGGACGTTGAGTGCGAGGTGCTGGACCCCGCGATCAATCCGGAATTCGATCTGACCGAATTCAATCCCTACGGTGAGTCCCCTACCTTGGTGGACCGTGATCTTGTGCTGTATGGCGACAATGTAATCACGGAATTTCTTGATGAACGTTTGCCGCACCCTCCGCTGATGCCGCTTGATCCGATCGGTCGTGGCCGCGCGAGACTGCTCATCAACCGGTTACAACGCGACTGGCTGAGTGAACTCAAGAGGTGCCTGGACCAAAACAGGTCTCCGGACAAGAAATTCAAGAAGTCCCTGTGGGACGGGCTGCTTGCGATGTCTCCTATATTTGTCAGCCAGCGCTATGCGCTAGGTGAGGAGTTCAGTCTGGTGGACTGTTATCTTGCACCGTTATTGTGGCGATTACCGATACTCGACATGGCCATGCCGCGCCAGGGAAAAGCGGTTATGGACTACAGTAAAAGACTCTTCGCGCGCCCAACTTTTCGCGCCAGCCTAAATCCTCTCGAGCGGGAAATGGATAGCCAAGCGGAGTAACGGTGTCGAACAGTATGAATATGTCTACCCGGCCCTATCTCATCCGAGCGATGTGGGAGTGGGCTGCTGACAACGGATGGACGCCACAGTTATTGGTCGACGCCACCGTAGAGGGTGTTTCAGTACCGCCGGCATCGGTAGAAAGCGGTCGTATCGTACTCAATGTGCACCCACGCGCAGTAGCCGAGCTCGAACTGGGGAACCACACGATCACCTTTAATGGTCGTTTTTCCGGTGTTCCACATGAGGTGACAGTACCGGTTGCGGCGGTATTGGCGATCTTCGCACGGGAAAACTCACAAGGCATTTTCTTTCAAGAGAAAAGCAGTGCAGATGATGGGTCGAGTAAGAGCGTGTCATTGTCTCAAGCAAAGGACGATGAGCGACCCCACCTGCGCTTGGTCGAATAAGCCGGATCGGCGGTAACCATAGGGCGATTGAGCATGCAGCAAAATTCGATGCGCGGTACCACTGTGTTGTCCGTTCGCCGTCGACAACATGTCGTAATTGGTGGTGACGGCCAGGTCACCCTTGGGGACACTCGCATGAAGGGCAATGCGAGAAAGGTCAGACGCCTGCATGATGGCGAGGTATTGGCTGGTTTCGCAGGTGGAACGGCTGACGCATTCACGCTATTCGAGCGCTTTGAAGGCAAATTACAGAAGCATCAGGGCAACCTGCTGCGCTCGGCTGTCGAACTGGCCAAAGATTGGCGTACCGATCGCATGTTGCGCCGATTGGAGGCAATGCTCGCGGTGGCCGACCGTAATTCGTCGCTGATCATTTCCGGAACGGGCGATGTCATTGAGCCTGAAGAGGGCATCATGGCAATTGGGTCTGGAAGCGCCTATGCCAAGGCTGCGGCACGCGCATTGTTGGAGGAAACCGAGCTCGACGCGCGCGTGATTGTCGAGAAATCGCTTGCTATTGCAGCAGATATTTGTATTTACACTAATGACCAGTTGACGATCGAAGAATTGTTCGATTGAGGGGATTGATTTGTCAGAAATGACGCCACGCGAAATCGTCGAAGAGCTCGACAAGCATATTATTGGTCAGACAGCTGCTAAGCGGGCGGTCGCGATTGCACTACGCAATCGGTGGCGCCGTGCACAAGTCGATGACGAGGTGTTGCGCAGCGAGATCACGCCTAAAAATATTCTGATGATTGGCCCAACCGGCGTTGGCAAGACAGAGATCGCACGACGCTTGGCCCGACTAGCACGGGCACCGTTCATCAAGGTAGAAGCAACAAAATTTACGGAAATCGGATACGTTGGCCGCGAGGTTGATTCGATTGTGCGTGACCTGGTCGAGATGGCGGTCAAGATGAGTCGAGACGAAGCAGTGGTGCGGGTCAGAGCCCGGGCGGAGGATGTTGCCGAGGAGCGTATTCTGGACGTACTGTTGCCACCTGCACGCAGAACCGGTACAGACGATGATGGTGTTGCCGTCACACAGGATAGTGATGGCGCTGCGCGCCAGCGGTTTCGCAAACTGCTGCGCGAAGGCAAACTCGACGACAAGGAAATTGAAATTGAAGTTGCGCAACCATCGGTGGGTGTAGAGATCATGGGTCCTCCGGGTATGGAGGAAATGACGAATCAGTTACAGAGCATGTTTCAGAATCTCGGTAGTGACAAGCGTCGTAGCCGTAAGCTGCCTGTAGGTGAGGCAATGAAGATGCTGACAGAGGAAGAGGCGAACAACCTGATCAACGATGAAGACCTCAAACACGAGGCCGTACAGCGTGTGGAGCAGGACGGTATCGTTTTCCTTGACGAGTTAGATAAGATCGTCGGGCGCGCGGATCACCAAGGAAGTGATGTTTCTCGCGAGGGTGTCCAACGCGATCTGTTGCCGCTGGTAGAGGGCTGTAATGTGAGTACGCGCTACGGTATGGTCCGTACGGACCACATTTTGTTCATCGCGTCTGGAGCCTTTCAGATGAGCAAACCATCCGATCTGGTGCCCGAGTTGCAGGGACGCCTGCCTATCCGTGTTGAACTTGACGCACTGAAGACTGAAGATTTCGTCCGTATTCTTACCGAGCCGGATGCATCTTTGGCCGAGCAATACTCGGCGCTGATGATGACTGAGGATGTCACTCTGGTATTCGAACACGACGGTGTTGTACGTGTGGCCGAGGTGGCATGGCAGGTAAACGAGTCGACCGAGAATATTGGCGCACGGCGGTTGCACACTGTGATGGAGAGGTTGCTGGAAACAATTTCGTTTGAGGCAGCGGACCGCTCGGGCACGACAGTAACCGTGAATCGGGAATACGTTGATCAACATCTAGTCGATCTGGTAGGCGACGAAGATCTGACTCGCTACATCCTGTAATACCGATTTGACGGGAGTCCGCTAGATGTCGGCTGACGGCTATTAGCGAGCGCGCTTATACTGACAGCGCCTTCCTCAACTGAGGCAGCGTGAGATGCACGCGCTTTTAATCGACGGGCTAAACCTGATTCGCAGGGTACACGCAGGGGTGCCGGGTGACTCCGCATCGTCTGAGCACGCGGATACTGTTGTGGATGCCTGTGCTGGTTCGTTGCGGCGAGCATTGCGCCGCCACTGTCCGAGCCATGTACTTTGCGCTCTGGACAGTGAGGATTCGACCTGGCGCAGTGATCTGTCTGTTGATTACAAGAAGAATCGGCGTCCGATGCCGGCTGAACTGCACGACTTGTTGCCAGTTATCATCGATCGCTTTAGCCAATTAGGTACAACCAGCGTAGAGATTCCCTCGTTCGAAGCCGACGACGTCATCGCAAGCGTGGCTGAGCGAGTTGCTGGTGCCGGCGGTGCCGTGACTATCCTGTCAACAGACAAGAGTTTCTGCCAGCTGCTCGCACCTAGAATCCGCGTTCATGACCACTTTGCGGAATGTGAGCACGATCGCGCATGGGTACTCAATCGCTTTGAGGTGGAGCCCGCTAAGTTGGTGGATCTTTTCGCACTCGCAGGTGACAGCTCCCTTGGGATTCCTGGTATTCGCTCGATAGGCGTGCACACTGCCATCAAGTTGTTATCCGATCACGGTGATCTGGAAGGTGTGCTCGGTGCAGCCGACCAAATCAACGGCCGGCTCGGGGCCAAGGTGCGTAGTGGTGTCGATGCTGCGAGGCTAGCTGCCAAGTTGTTGGCATTGCGGCGCGACGTCACACTCAACAGTAACTTGAAAGAATTCCGCTTCGACCCCGCCGCACTCAGACTTTACTGATGATTGCTCGGCTTTCTTAGTGAGTTTGCGCTGACTAGATTAATATTGAGCAAGTGACGAACTTTTCCCGCTCAATTAACAAAGTAAAAAACTGCACCGACAACAAGTACCACGACGAGAAGAATATAGGAAATCCACTTTGAAGAGATTCCGGACGTGTCGGACTCTTTACTTTCTGGTTGGATTGTCGCTCGCATGCGTTGGTTGCGGATGCGAAACAACGTTAACACAACAATGATGATGGCCGTGGTGAAAAGAATTTTTGTCAGCATGTGCAAACGGCTTAGCGGGCAATGGTATTGGGCGGGGGCAATTGCAGGAAATAGCCCTTATCAGTAAGTTGCTGACTGACTTCCTCGGGGTCGTGGTGCGCGAGATTCGTACGGGAAGCCAGATTGAGGGTCATGACTGGCTCGAGTTGGCCCATCATTTTAAGTAATCCATCGGGCACACGCCGAAAATCGTTTTCCCGTTCAACATATAGATAGGTGTCGGCCTTACGCTGGCTCTTGTAGACCACGCATTGCATCGCGATGGCAAATTGCGTGCGTGGACGCTCAGAGTGTTTCTACGGTCCTGCCTGAACTAATTGTCGCTACTACGACTGCCGCCCCAGAGCCACGCCCAGCTGATTTTACGACTGGTGTGTTCGCGATTGGCAACTGCTGTAAACGGGCGTTCAACTTCTCCCTTGTACAATTGGCGAGGCCGCCCGATCTTGCTTTCGGAAGATTCCATCATCTCTTTCCAGTGTGCAATCCAGCCGACGGTACGTCCGATTGCGAACAGTGAGGTAAACATATTTACTGGAAAACCCATTGCGCGCAGTGTAATCCCCGAATAGAAGTCGACGTTGGGATAGAGTTTCTTGTCAATGAAGTAGGCGTCTTCCAATGCCAGGCGTTCAAGTTCTATAGCAACCTCTAACATGGGGTCGGAGACACCGAGTTCATCCAGCACCTTGTGGCAGGTTTTCTGCATTACCTTTGCACGAGGGTCATAACTCTTGTACACGCGATGACCGAAGCCCATCAGGCGAAAAGGGTCATTTGAATCTTGTGCACGGTTGACAAACTTCGGGATATTTTCCTTGCTACCGATTTCCTGAAGCATCTTCAACACGGCCTCGTTGGCACCACCGTGAGCAGGGCCCCATAGTGAAGCGATGCCTGCGGCGATACATGCGAAGGGGTTTGCTCCGGACGATCCTGCGAGTCGTACGGTCGACGTCGACGCGTTTTGTTCATGATCGGCATGCAGAATGAGAATGCGGTCCAAGGCCTGCGCGATTACGGGATTTACTTCATAGTCTTCGGTGGGCACGCTAAACAGCATTCGCAACAGGTTGGAGGCGTAGTCGAGTTTGTTGTCCGGGTGTGGGAATGGTTGGCCAAGGGAATACTTATATGCGTAAGCTCCGATGGTCGGCATTTTCGCGATCAGTCGATGGGCTGCAATCATGCGTTGCATCGGATCATTTATGTCGGTGCTGTCGTGATAGAAGGCAGACAGCGCACCGACGACCCCGACCATGATGGCCATCGGGTGAGCGCTACGCATAAAACCGCTGTAGAAACGCACCAGTTGCTCATGCAGCATGGTGTGCCGGGTGATGTTTCCGTCAAACTCCGATTTTTCCTCGGGGGACGGCAGTTCTCCATGCAATAGCAGATAACAGACATCCATATAGTCAGATTTTTCGGCGAGCTCGTCGATTGGATAGCCGCGATGAAGGAGTATGCCGGCGTCACCGTCAATGTAGGTGATGTCCGATGAGCACGAAGCGGTCGATGTAAACCCCGGGTCGTAGGTGAAAATGCCGGCATCGGCGTATAGTTTTCGGATATCGATCACCCGTGGTCCGATATTGCCGTGAATGATCGGTAATTCGTAACTATCGCCTGTCTCGTTGTCGGTCAAAGTAAACGAGTGGCGTACTGCCCTCGGGGCCATCGGTTGTTTCTTGGCGGCTTCGGTCATCTGTGGCCTGTCCTCTGGGTGGTGTTGGGCGGCTGTGGTTTCATTTTTCATCAAAGGCACGTAGAGTCGCGCGCTTTGTGGCGTCGCGTCGGCGAACTCGTCACCGAACGGAGTCGACGGTCGCGAAGTTTTTATCCGCCGTGACCCTATTTTAGTCGCTATAGACACAAAGCGCCTAAATCATTGTTTTCATTAAGGTACATATAGGAAAAGTGGAGCAGAGAAACGACCTTAGCGGTCAAAATGTAACCCTGCGGACCCGCTCGGGCGTGCTACGTGGTCTCAGATGGCCGAGACCTGGCGCACCACACATGCTTGCATTGCACGGCTGGCTTGACAACGCAGCGAGCTTTGAGCCGTTAGCGCCTTACCTTGGCGACTTTGATGTCGTTGCCATTGATCTGCCAGGTCATGGTCATTCTGACCATTTACCTACAGGCCAGCCCTACCGCCTGTCCTATTACGTCGCAGAAGCCCTGCAAGCACTGAACGTACTTGGCTGGGCAAAGTGCTGTTTACTCGGACATTCGCTCGGTGGTGCCGTCAGCACACTGCTTGCGGTAGTCGCGCCCGAACGGGTCACCGCCGTCAGCCTGATCGACCAGATCGGACCGTTGTCCGAGGCGCCTGACCAGTTTCCAGCCCGGCTAAAGCGCTCGATCGAGGCACATGCCGCTACGGCTGTTCAGGAACCACCCGAGTATCCGACACTTGAGGATTTGATCGAGCGGCGGCGCCGTGCTGGTGGTATTGGCGATCAGGGTGCACGGCTACTAGTGACGCGCAACGCACGGCGTACTGAGACAGGTTATCGCTGGGGCAGTGACTCACGATTGCGTTTGCCCGCGCCGCTGTACCTCGATGAGGCCCAGGCCAGGGCCATACTGATGACAATAAAGTGCCCGGTGCAGATGATTATGGCCAGCGATGGACTGATCGCCGCACGTGCCAATACGGTCGGCCGAATCGAGGCCATGACGACCCTGGAGGTGGAAAAAATGACCGGCGGCCATCACCTGCACATGGATGACCCCGAACCGGTAGCCGCTGTGGTTGTGCCTTTCCTAACTCGTCATTGCGCCGATTCAGATTAGCCGGCTTCGAACAACCAGCGCAGCACCGCAGCGGGAACCGCATCGCCTACCCTGTTGGAAAGTTTGGGTTGATTGAGTAGAACGATGACAACGTGTGGTCGATGACCCGCGAGCATGGCGTAACCAGCCATCGTCCGCACACCGTTAAGTCGGCCGCTTTTGAGACGCACCCGGCCTGGTGGAGCCAGCCCGCCGAAGCGTTTGCGAAGCGACCCATCTAGCCCTGCCAGTGGTAGCGAAGCAACGAACTCCGGTTGCCAAGGCCCGTGCCATGCGTAGAGCAGCATTCGACCTAGGCCGCTGGCGCTCACACGGGCCGTGCGGGACAAGCCAGCGCCATTGTCGATCTTTAGGTGTGGCATGCGAAGTCCAACTGTGTCGAGCCAGGCGTGCACCGCAGCGCGTCCTGCTACCGGTGTGGCTGGTGCCTGATCTGTCGCCAGAGCCAGCAGAAGATTGCGTGCCATCACGTTGTTGCTGAACTTGTTAATGTCACGTACAACGTTTGCCAGCGAACGCGAGGGATGCGTGGTAAAAGCGCTAGTCTGTGAAGGTGCGACACCACGGCGCCAGCCGCCGGAAATTGTGCCGCCCGCGCTCTGCCACAGGTGGCGAAAAACACCGTACACGTAGGCATCCTGCATCAGTAGAGTGCGGGTGAAACTGTAGGGTCCGCACGCTGGCGGATAATGTCCGCCAAGTCTGGCGAGGGTCCCTTTTGTAGTGCGCTGAACGGTTAAAGTGACACCGCCTCTACGCCCCTTGCAGCGCCCCTGGAGTGGATTAACCCGGTTGTCGAGCGTCAGCGTAGTCGCTGGTGGATCGGCAGCGGCATGAATCGTCTGGCCGTAAGGAATAATTTCAATCCGGGTCGCACGAAAGTTAACTAGCAGGGCATCGGGTGGTGCGTTGTAGGCACGGTAGAGTTGACGGTCCAGCGGCCGGGCATTGATTGAAGTACGGTCAAATAGCGAGCTGTCGAGGACTAGGTCACCAGCTATATGACGCAGTCCCCGTCGGCGCATTTTCAATACTAAGCGCCAGAAATCTTCGATCACCAGTTGTGGGTCGCCCCCGCCCTGCAGAAGAAGATCGCCTTTGAGCTGGCCTCCATGCAGAGAACCGAGCAGGTAACTGTTCGTTTGCCAGTGGTGGGCCGGACCCAGCAGATCAAGTGCTGCCGCGGTTGTTACCAGTTTCATCGCCGAAGCCGGGTTGCGCGGCTGATCGGCACGGTGTGCAAGCCGCGGCTCGGCTTTTCCAATAGGGTGGATATAGAGGCTGATGGCCGACTCGGAGAGGCCGAGAGCCTCAAGTTCTCTGGCAAGAGGAGCGGGCAGGGCAGCGGTCGCGACCTGGAGCAGCGACAGCACGCCCGTAATGATGATCGCCGCCACGCGACGAAGGCGTGTGGCTAGATCGGTCATGTTATTCACTCTAATGTCGTCATGCGTAGGGGTGCGCCAAGATGCGTTGCTATAATCGCTGGTGAACCCCAGGTTTCAAGCAACACAACACCGAAAATCGCCATGTTGCGAGACAGGCCATGACTGATAAGAGTATCTACCGGATTGTTTTTCACAATCAGGGAAACGTCTATGAACTATACGCACGCGAGATCTCGCAAAGTTCTATGTATGCTTTTGTCGAGATCGGTGACATCATTTTCGGTGAAAGGTCCAAGCTGGTGGTTGATCCTTCAGATGAGAAACTCAAAGCGGAATTCAGCGGTGTGAAACGCACCTATGTTCCTCTGCATGCGGTTGTTCGCATCGACGAAGTCGAAAAAGAAGGCCGTGCGAAGATTCTCCCGGGTGGAGAGGAAAAGGGCAACGTTGCTGCCTTCCCCATGCCGCTGAAGCCACCACCAACCAGTGACTAGTGTCCGCGCTCGCTCTTGAAAGCGACACCAGTGCCGCCTAGACCGCAATAACCATTCGGGTGCCGAGCGAGGTATTGCTGGTGATATTCTTCTGCGTAGTAGAACGCCTCGGCCGTCTGGATTTCTGTTGTTGGCGCGCCGTGGCCGGCCCTGTTCAACACCTCGGAGTAATCTTGTAGTGTGCGTCGCGCGGCCTCCGATTGAGCATCACTGAAAGTATAGATGCCCGAGCGGTATTGGGTACCGACATCATTGCCCTGGCGCATGCCCTGTGTGGGATCGTGTGTTTCCCAAAAGTGTGCCAGTAGCGTTTCATACGGGACCTGGTCAGGCTCAAATACAACAAGGACCACCTCATTGTGTCCAGTCAGACCTGAACAGACTTCCTCATAGGTCGGGTTGGGTGTGGTTCCCCCGGTATAGCCTACTGCTGTCGTATAGACGCCTTCGAGCTGCCAGAAGATGCGTTCGGCTCCCCAGAAACAACCCATGCCGAACAAAGCCTGCTCGCACGCCGGTGGGAATGGCGGCTGGATCGACCGTGCGCTGACTACGTGCGTGCCGCTCAACGGCATCGCCTCGTTACGCCCCGGCAGGGCCTCAGCAGGGGAGGGAAGGTGCAGTGGTTTTGTTGCATAGCCAAACATCTTGTTATCTCCCGGCAGAGGGGTGTCTATGGCGTTGGCCGACACTGACGCGGGCCAAACCGGCGCCGTCAGTGTGTGTCACTATAGAGTGGAAGCCAGCGCGGCACAATAAAGTCTGAACACAATGCGCATGCCCATGTCCATGTTCAACGACCAGATGTGCGCCGACGCGCAGATGGTCGGTAGCCCCACTGATGATTGCTCGAAGCGCGCTGAGACCGTCGCTTCCGGCAAACAGCGCGAGGGCTGGTTCGTGCTGTGTGTGGACCATGTCAAGGTCGGGATCATCGAGCGCGACATAGGGCGGATTGGCCACCACTAAATCAAACCGCTCCCCGGCCAAGGGTTCAAACCAGGACCCTGCCCGAAAAGTGACATTAGCGATGCCAAGCATCTCAGCGTTTTTGCGTGCAACAGCCAGCGCTGCAATCGACACATCGGTCGCAGTGACATGGGATTTTTCACGCTCGTGCGCGAGGGCGATCGCGATGGCGCCACTACCAGTGCCAAGATCAGCAATTTCAAAAGGGTGCTTCTGTGGTAATAGTTCGAGTGCGATCTCGACCAAGTACTCGGTTTCAGGTCGCGGCACGAGTGTTGCCGGTGTCACCCGAAAATCGAGTGACCAGAACTCTCGATGGCCGGTAAGGTAAGCGATTGGTTCGCCGCTAAGTCGGCGCTGGACGTTTTCATCCAGACGTTGTTTGGCCGCGGCAGTGAGGCTCAAACTGTCTCGTGAGTGCAATGTGCTACGGTCGATTGACGTCACTTCAGTGAGCAACAGTTCTGCATCTAACATTGGTGTCGGACTGATCGTCGCCAGGCGCTTACCGAGATCGCCGAGTAGCTGGGCAATTGTTCGGTCAGTCACTCGAGCACCGTCGTGGTCAGTTGATCAGCTTGGTGTTCTGCGACGAGCGGGTCGATTATTTCGGTCAGGTCGCCGGCGAGTATGTCCTCGAGGCGATAGAGAGTGAGATTGATGCGGTGATCAGTGACGCGGCCCTGAGGAAAATTGTAGGTCCGGATTCTCTCCGATCGATCACCGCTACCAACCAGATTGCGACGGGCATTGTCTTGTGATTGTTTCTGGCGCTGAATCTCGGCCTCAAGCAGACGAGCGCGTAGCACGGACAGAGCGCGTGCTTTATTCTTATGTTGTGACCGCTCGTCTTGGCATTCGACCACCATGCCCGAAGGCAAATGCGTGATACGCACGGCTGAGTCCGTGCGGTTGACATGCTGGCCTCCAGCACCCGATGCGCGGTAGGTGTCTATGCGAAGATCCGCAGTATCGATGGCGACGTCGTCGATTTCATCCGCTTCTGGCATAACGGCAACCGTGCACGCCGAAGTATGAATGCGGCCTTGCGCTTCGGTTTCGGGTACGCGTTGAACGCGGTGCGCCCCAGATTCGAATTTGAGCCTGGAATACGCGCCTCGACCGACGACTCGGCTAATTATTTCTCGGTAGCCACCATGTTCACCGAGGCTGTGGTTAATGATTTCCACCTGCCAGCGTTGGTGTTGAGCAAAGGCGCTGTACATGCGAAACAAGTCACCGGCAAAGAGTGCTGCCTCGTTACCGCCGGTACCCGCTCGTATCTCGAGATAAATATTGCGTTCGTCGTTCGGATCTTTGGGCAGTAACAGGTTCTGTAATCGACGGAAGGCCGTTGTCAGCGCCTCTTCAAGATCGGGCAGTTCTTCCTGCGCCATCTTGCGAATAGACGGATCGTCGTCGCTCAGCATGCTGCGAGCGTCTGCGGCCTGTGCATCGAGTGACTGGCACCGTTGGTATTGTTCCACAATGGGATTCAGTTCAGCGAGCTCGATAGAAAGAGCGCGGAATTGTTGCTGCTGACTGATCACCGCGGGATCGGAGAGCAGAGCATTAATCTCATCACAGCGGTCAGTTAGGCGATCGAGTTTTTCCCGGATCGATTGTTTCATTATTCACCGGTCCAAGCCGAACAGCTGGCGGGCTGCTCGTAGCAGTCGGTCATTGCCATCTTTGTCCGCTAGTTTTAGCGCCCGGCTCGGTTCGTGGACAAATTTTTGTGTCAGGTTGTGTGCGAACTGATCTAAAACGATATTGGGATCATCGCCGGCGAGTAATCGTCGTCGCGCGCGCTCAAGTTCGTTGGCTCGAACGGCAGAGACTTGGCTACGCAGCGCGCGAATAGTAGGCTCACTATTGAGTGTGTGAAGCCACTGCATGAAACGCACCACTTGCAGTTCAATGATTTTTTCTGCCTCCGTTGCAGCTTCCTGTCTATTAGCACGATTGTTTTCGACAATGCTTTGGAGATCGTCGACTGTATAGAGAAAAACATCCTTTAATTCGGAGACTTCAGGTTCAATGTTGCGTGGAACGGCGAGGTCAATCAAGAACATCGGACGTCGCCGGCGTACACGCAGTGCCCGTTCAATCGCACCTTTTCCCAGGAGCGGCAGACGACTGGCGGTAGATGTCACTACAATGTCGGCCTGCGGGAGTCGCTCAGGTATGTCGGCGATGTTGATCGCTTCGCCGGCGACGCGGGCGGCAAGAGATTGAGCACGTGACAAAGAGCGATTGGCGATGATCATTCTTTGTACGCTGTTTGCCAGCAGGTGGCGGGCGACTAGTTCATTGGTTTCTCCGGCGCCGATCAGCAGCACAGTCTGATCACTCAGGCGAGCAAAGATATGGCGCGCAAGGTCAACTGCTGCGAAAGCAATCGATACCGGGTTGGATCCGATACTTGTGTCGGTGCGCACTTGTTTGGCGACCTGAAAGGTTTGTTGGAATAGCCGATTGAGAATCTTCCCGGTCGTGCCAGCGTTGTGTGCTGTACTGAAGGCTTGTTTCATCTGGCCGAGAATCTGCGGTTCTCCAAGGACCATAGAGTCGAGGCCGGAGGCAACACGGAAAGCGTGTTGCACTGCGCGTTCGTTGGACAATGTGTATATCGAGCCTTGTAGGTCGGCCCGACTGAGACCACCGTAGTCGCATAGCCAGTTGAAAACCCGGTCGGTGATGCTGGTTGGTTGGTGGCAGTAAATTTCAGTACGATTACAAGTTGAAAGGATTGCAGTTTCGGAGAGTTTGGCGCTGCCGGCGAGCGATCGCAGGGCGCCGCTCAACTGCTCGGGTGTGAAAGCGGCTTTCTCGCGCAGCACAAGTGGCGCCGTACGATGGTTAAGACCAAAGGTCAAAAGATGCATCAAGATAGCCAGTTCTTTCGGGTTGTGGCTATTGTCGTCGGTGCACCAAGTGTGTCAAGAAATTGTGTTTATGCCCTCGTCCGGCATCTTGGCAGGGAATTTCTAGTTTTGTTCTACCTTGCCGGTAGCCTGTGCAATCAGCGCTCTGACTGGTGCGTAGAGCCATCTGTTATGCTCAGTTGACGTCGAGCGCACGCACCTTGGTCTAGCACTGATGTTTGAGTCTATTTTTCGCGCATTAACTCGTTATTCCCTGATTTGGTGGGCGGGAGCCAGTGTATTGCTGCTGGTTAGCGCTTGCACCACCGTGCCGGTTGAACGAGCAACGCCTAGTGTCAGCCAACAACCAGCAGCAAAAACAGGTGAGCGGCCAGCCGCTGGCGGACTGAGCAACGAGCTCATTTATGAGTTCCTGTTGGGCGATGTGGCGGCACGACGAGACGATATCAGTACTGCTGCGCGATCGATGGCAAAGGCGGCACTTTGGAGCGATGACCGGCATGTGATTCTCCGTGCTTTTCAGTTGTCGATGCGCGCCGGTGAGGGTCAACTGGCGCTTGAAATGGCAAATCTTCTCCTCGAGCAGGAGCCCGATTCTGTGCGCGCCCGTACCCTGGTTGCACAGGCGTTAATTGCACTAGATCGTCCACAAGAAGTCTTCGAGAACTTGTTGGCGCTGGTGCAGGCACCACAACCCGGTGCAGCCAGTGCCTTCATGCATATTGCCGAGGTACTGGTTCGGCAGAAGACACCCCGGCGCTGGTTGGATCTGTTCGAGCGCTTGCTTACAAATTACCCCAGTTTGCCCGAAGCACACCTCGCGTTTGCTCGGGTAGCGCACCGAGCTGGCGAATTGCCGCGTGCTCGGCAGAGCATTGAACACGCTCTCGCATTGCGCCCTAATTTCACTGAAGCGGCTGAGGCTATGCTTGGTTTGCTGAATGAGCAGTCCGCTCACAAGGAATTGCGAGCCTTCGCTGAAGCTTTTCTTGAGCAGTATGCAGATGAGGGCGAGGTGCGCTTGCGCTACGCGCGCATTCTCTTGCAATGGGACGACAGCGAACGTTCGCTCTATCACTTCAATCAATTGGTGTTGCGTGAGCCGAATAACCCCGATGGTCTCTATGCGGCGGGCCTGCTGAGCCTCAATAAAGCGGACTACGATAGAGCTGAAAACCTTCTTCTGCGCCATCTCAGATTGCGGCCTGGGCACGATCAGACGCGCCTTTTTCTAGCTCGTCTTAAGCGCGAGCGTGATCAATTTGATCAAGCCCGACAGTGGCTGAGGCAGGTTTCGGACCCGAAGTATTATCTTGAAGCCCAGTTGAGGATTGCCTACGTGTTTGCGGCCGAGTCTCGGTTCGAAGAAGCGAGCGCACATCTCGCTGATATCGTGCCTGATTCGCTCTCTGACCAAGTTCGTATCTATCTTGCGCAGGAGGAACTGCTGCGCCAAGCCGGGCGCATGGACGACGCATATAGCTTGTTGAATGCGGCGTTGGCGGACCTCCCGGATGAGCCGGAACTGTTATATGCGCGCGGTCTCGTTACAGCGCAGATGGATATCCTCGATGTCCACGAACGAGATATGCGTCGCCTGATTGCACTCAAGCCGGACCATGCTCATGCGTATAACGCATTGGGCTACACCTTGGCCGACCGTACCGATCGCTATGACGAAGCGCTGATTCTTATCGAAAAAGCACTGGCACTGAAACCTGGTGATCCATTTATCCTCGACAGTATAGGATGGGTTCACTATCGCCTCGGTCATCGAGAGAAGGCGCGTGCCTACCTGCAGCAAGCGATTGACCTGAGGCCGGACGCAGAGATCGCTGCCCACCTGGGTGAAGTACTGTGGATGATGGAACGCCACGACGAGGCACGCGCAGTCTGGCGGCACGGCGAATCGCTTGACTCAGATAACAAAACATTGCGTGACACACTGCGCAGATTGCTCGAGTGATTAAAGCCCGATCCATTGTGCTTGTTGGGATGCTGGTGCTGGTTGGTTGTGCACGGTTGCCCCTTGAGCGGGCACCTGCGAATGTCAATACAACGGGCCATTGGTCGGTCCATCGTGAGCAACTGCTTACGTTATCAGACTGGACTTTGTCCGGGCGCATGGCGGTGCGTACTGGCGAGCGCGGCGGCACAGCGAGTCTGCTGTGGCGACGCGCAGGGCAGCATGACCGGGTAATTTTGTTCGGTCCTTTCGGGAGTGGGCGGATCGGGATCGTCAAGGACGAAAACGGTGCTGAACTGCAAGATGGTCAGCAACGGGTTTATCACGGTGATACGGCAGAGTCAGTGTTGATGCAGGGCGTAGGTTGGCACGTGCCGTTCCGGGAACTTGGATTCTGGGTGCGTGGATTGCCAGCTCCAGGCGTAATCGACGACCTGGTTCTTGATGCTGAAGGCCGTGCAGCACATATTAGTCAGCATGGCTGGAATGTCGACTACCGTGCTTATCGCGCGGTCGACAATATGGTGTTACCGGCCAAGTTGTTCATCGCTGCACGCCCGGGTACCGTGCGTATAACCGCTGATGATGGTACCTATCTCGGTGACCAGTTATCGGTGCGAATCATCATTCG
>CAZAHE010000014.1:0-43451 GCA_964484965.1 uncultured Acidiferrobacteraceae bacterium
GAACAGCACCGACCGAAGACATAATTGATATGCTGATCGACGCCGCCGAAACTGCCCTTGCGACGCTTGATCAATTGGCAATTGATTACGAAGTGATTTCGTGCGACCCAGAACTTGCTGCCACGCAGGTATTCTGCGAGCACTATGGTTACCCACTATCCTCGTCTGCTAACGTCATTATTGCGGCCGGCAAAGCAGCGCCCAGATGCTACGCAGCTTGTGTGCTGCTCGCCACGACCCGTCTAGACGTCAACCGAAGCGTACGCAAGCGCCTCGGGGTGAGCCGCGCTTCGTTCGCGTCGGCCGAGGAAACTCATACGATGACCGGTATGGAAATTGGCGGTGTGACCCCATTCGGCTTGCCGGAGTCAATCCCTTTATGGATCGATCAACGAGTCATGGAACCGGAGTATGTCCTGCTCGGCGGTGGCACTCGTGCAATCAAGATTAAAGTCGACCCGAGCACACTCTTGAGATTGCCAAACAGCACCCTGGTCGAGGGTTTGGCGAAGGACGCAGTTTGAGCCGGAACAATATTGTCACCCCAGGAGACAGGGCATTGAACGAGAATTACGGAAGAGAAACGTTTCTCTCACTACTTGAGGACGAAGGTGTTACGCATATGTTTGGCAACCCGGGCACCACCGAGCTCGCCATTATGCATGCATTGAACAATCATCCTGATCTGACTTACGTTCTAGGTCTACAGGAGGCAGTTGTCGTCGCAATGGCCGACGGCTACGCGCGCGCGTCAGGGAAACTTGTTGCCTGCAACGTACATGTTGCACCGGGCCTTGGCAATGCGATGGGTTCTCTTTACAACGCATATACCTCGGGTTCTCCGATGATTGTGACTGCCGGCCAACAAGAACAAGGCCATGGGCTGACTGAACCGCTCCTTTACGGGCCACTTGTGGAAATGGCACGACCAGTCGTTAAATGGGCATTTGAAATTACTCGCATTGAGGACCTGCCCCGGGTCATTCGACGCGCGGCAAAGATCGCCACAACTGCACCGACCGGACCGGTGTTCTTGTCCCTGCCCGGCGATGTACTGAATCAAAGCGCTGGCGTCGAACTAGCGAACACCACCAGAGTAGACACCGTAGTCCGGCCTTCTGAAGCGGCGTTACTGAAACTGGCACAACGCTTACTGGCCGCCAAACGACCCGTGCTCCTCGTCGGCACGGAAATTATTTCGAGCAATGCCCAAGACGAGGCAGTGCAACTCGCAGAGACACTCGGAGCGCCGGTCTACCAGCAAAGCGTACCCCATGGCGCCCATTTTCCATCGCAACACCCGAGCTTTATGGGTGCCCTCAGTCGCGACCAGAAACAAGTGCAAGCCGTGCTGTCGGCACATGACTTGCTTGTCTGTATCGGTGCAGACGTTCTACAAATGTCCGTCTGGAGTGAAACCGAGCCACTCCCCGCAGGAATGCCGATCGTGCAAATCGGCCTGCGCGATTGGGAAATCGGCAAGAACTACCCGGCGGAGCTGGCGGTTCGAAGTGATGTCGGCGAAACGCTGCGGGCTCTGATCCCACTGCTGCGGCGAGAGGCCGGACCGGCACATGCGGCCATTGCCCAACAGGCAGTCGCCGACCTGGCGGCGAAAAACTGGTCATCACGGCGTGAGGAGAAACGCCTGGCCGCTGCAGAAAGTGCGGGTGCAATGCCCATCGATCCGGATTGGCTGATGCTGCAGATTGCCGATCACCTGCCAGAAAATGCAATTGTCGTGGATGAAGGCTTGACCGCAGCCAAGAACCTGCTCAGTTTTCTGCCACTGCGTGATCGCTATAGTTATTTCGGCCTGGTCAGTGGTGGCATCGGCTGGGGTATTGCCGCTGCCGTCGGCGTACAACTTGCACAACCTGATCGTCCTGTCGTCGCGGTCCTCGGAGACGGCAGTTCAATGTACAGCCCGCAGGCTCTTTGGTCTGCAGCGCACCTCGATTTACCAGTCACTTTCATAATGCTGAACAACAGAGGCTATCGAATCCTTAAAGAGCGCCTGATCGCCTTCCATGATGACAATCGTTTCATAGGCATGGACTTCGATGCACCGCCGATTGATCTGGCCGGGCTTGCCCGCGCTCTCGGAGTCGATGCTGAAACGGTTGTCAATCCAGAGGACTTCGGCGACGCACTCGAAAACGCTGTACGTGAACCACGCACACGATTGATCGAGGTCATGATAGAAGCCGGACCTCAACGGCCCGGTAAATCCTAAATTCAACATTCTGCATCGCCTCGGTGAGCACACCATCGTGATCAAAGCGGTCGTGTTTGATCTCGGTGGTGTTGTACTCGAGTCACCGCTCAAGGTCATTGCTGATTTTGAAACAGCTAACCGGTTGTCTCAAGGTGCTATCAATAAAGTCATCCTGTACGGCGGTAATGAGGGCCCTTGGGCCTGCCTTGAACGCGGTGAAATCTCTGCGGAGGACTTCTGCCACCAGATCAACGAGATCGCTCAAAGCGCTGGTGTGAGATTCTCAGCCCAAAAGCTGATGGCTTCGTTCGACAAGATGGCTCACGTCCGGCCTCAGATGATCAATGCCGTGCGCTCACTGCGCAAACGTGGCTTAACCGTCGCAGCGCTAACCAATAACTGGAAGACAGACGGTCCTCTGAAAGACCGGTTCAGTGAACTGCGAGGAGAATTCGACATAATGGTCGAATCATGGAAAGTTGGACTGCGCAAACCCCAACCGGAAATTTATCAACTGCTGCTGCAGCATTTGGGGACGCATCCATGTCAAACTGTTTTTCTTGATGACTTTGGTGTCAATCTCAAGCCAGCCCGTGCAATCGGCATGCATACGATTAAAGTCACGCATTTGGAAGACGGCCTCAACGGGCTCTGCCAGTTGTTTGGCGCACTGGACTGATGCCGGACCCGGCTTGACATGGGTCAACTCCAGCCTATGTTCGATTACAACACCGCCTGTGCCGCACACGAGTCCAGTGTGCCTGAGGACTTTAATTTCGGACGCGATGTCATCGATTTCTATGCCAAAGACCCCCACCAAAATGCGCTTATTTGGTGTGATGACAAAGGCAACGAACGACTCCTGAGTTATTCCGACATCTCGCGGGCGTCCAACCGTGTTGCAAATTATCTGCGATCGCGGTCGGTCGAAAAAGGGGACAGGGTTATTGTCATGTTGCCGCGCATACCCGAATGGCAAATCTGCATGATCGCCTGCCTCAAACTCGGTGCCATCCCGATTCCTTGCATCACCATGTTGACCGAAAAAGATGTTCACTACCGCGTACATCACGCTGCTGCCGTTGCCGCGATCACCCTGACTAGCGAGTGTGAAAAATTTGCGAGTTGCAACGACGCCCTCCATACCGGTCTTTCCATCGGTGGCAGTCACGGACGCTGGGAAGACTATGCACTGACCGGTTCCTTTGCCGAAACATTCGAATGCAGCTCGATGCAGCGATTGGAGCCAGCAATTATGTATTACACCTCTGGATCAACCGGACAACCAAAGGGGGTCTGCCATCCCGCTCAGAGTCTCTTTACCTGGCGACATTCGGCCCGCTACTGGCTGTCGCTGACCGACCATGACGTGATGTGGTGCACTGCAGACACGGGCTGGTCGAAAGCCGGTACCAGCATATTGTTTGGACCATGGAGCCAGGGCAGTGCTGTACTTTTTTATGACGGTCCGTACGATCCAGTGAAACGCTTCGAACTTCTGTCCAAATACAAAGTGACCGTATTTTGTGCAGCGGCAACCGAAATTCGCCAGCTGCTTTTAGGGCCAGCGGACCACTACGACCTCTCGGCGCTTCGCCTCAGTGTGTCGGCAGGAGAATCCGTCAATCCGGAGATCATCGGCGCATGGGAGCAACTCACTGGGGTGCCTTTACTAGACGGCTATGGGCAGACTGAAACCTTGATGACTGTGCTCAACTACCCGGGCATGCCGGTCAAGGCCGGTTCAATGGGTCGCCCTCTACCCGGTATCGGCACAGGGATACTTCGCGAGTCAGGAGACGTAGCAGGTCCTGGCAACGAAGGCGAACTATTGATTCGATTACCCAACACGCAGACCATGCTCTACTACTGGAATGATCCACAAAGAACAGACCGCGCATTTCACAAGACCGGCGAAGTCTCGTGGTTCAAGACAGGAGACAACGTCATGCAGGATAAAGACGGATACCTCTTCTACCTTGGCCGTAGCGACGACATCATCAACTCTTCCGGCTATCGTATCGGTCCGCAGGAAGTAGAAAATGCCCTAATCGAACATCCCGCTGTGCAAGAAAGCGCGGTAATTGGTGTCTCCGATAAGGCCCGCGGTGAGATTGTTAAGGCATTTATCATATTGAACGAGCCGTACCGGCCGAGCGCAGAACTTATTCTCGAACTGCAGGAGCACACCAAGGCAGTGACCGCACCATACAAATATCCTCGCCAGATCGAATTCGTCAGCAGCTTGCCGAAGACGGTGAGTGGGAAAATTCAGCGCCAACTGCTGCGCCAGCATAACCACGCCGTTGAAACCCTACAATCACCTGAGCCATGACTCATTACAACTCTTGATCTCGCCATGACCACAATGTCACAACCACCCCTTCTCGGCTATGCAGACCGCTTGTCTGCACGGCCTGGAGACAACGTCAACGTCAAGGTAAGCAGCTCGATCAGCGGTCAATTCAGCGCCCACCTCGTGAGGGTCATCTGCGCCGATCCCAACCCCGAAGGCCCGGGTGTGATCGAGAAATCGATTCCCGCTCACTTCGAACCGCACTATCCAGCCCGACTCCAGCCATTTGCGCCGGGATCGTGCGGCACAGTCAAACTCGATGTGAGCACATTGCTGCCGCAGACACTTACGGTTACTGCGATGATCTGGCCAACGCGACCTAAGCATTCAGCACAGGCCATCATCTCCTTTTCTAACACCCGCGATGAGGTCTCAGAATTCGTTCTGGGTATCGATCAAGAGGGCCATGGCTGTGCGCACATCCGACTGGCAGACGGTTCAATCGCCGAAGCCACACTGCTGACAACACTGCAGCCTAGAAACTGGGTGCGGCTTTGGGCGGCGGTCAATATCGATACCGGCGAACTCACGATCGGTAGTCACAGTAAAGGACGCGGTGAAACTGGCACAACCCGCTTTGGAGCTGGTCTATCCTGGCGTGATAAAGCAATCGATGAAATCCTTATCGCCGCCAGCCGCGCAACACAGCGTGGTCATCACTATAACAGCAAGATCGACGCGCCCGTGATTTACCCGCGCTGCCTGAATGAGACTGAACTGCTGACGGCGATCGACAACCAAGACGAACCTGTTTTCGCCGCATGGGACTTCAGTCGCGGCATCAACACGACCGTGATTCACGACACAGGTACTAATGCACTAAACGGTAGGCTGGTGAACTACCCGGCCCGGGCCATGACCGGCTGGAACTGGGACGGTTCGGAGATGTGCTGGCGCCACGCCCCACAGCAATATGGTGCAATTCATTTTCACGACGACGACATCTATGACTTCGAGTGGGACACAGACTTTGTCTTTCATGTACCAGAGGACTTGCAGAGCGGCGTCTACGGTATTCGCTTGCGCCAAGGCGAATACAACGACACTATCCCGCTCGTGGTCTGCCCACCGCATAACACGCAGAGCGCACGCCTTTGCGTCCTTGTGTCAACTTTTACCTGGACGGTCTACGGCAACCACGCGAGACCCGACTACAACCGAAGTTGGCTGGAGAAAATCGGCGAATGGGATGCTTATCCATGGAATCCAGCTGAATTTCCCCAATATGGTCTGTCGACCTACAACTTCCATAGCGACGGCAGCGGTATCTGTCACGCAAGCTACAAGAGACCGCTTTTCAACCTGCGACCGGGATATCTCACTTTCGGCGCCAGCACCTGTTCCGGGCTACGCCACTTTCAAGCCGATAGCCACCTGACGGCCTGGCTCGAAGCGAAGGGCTATGACTACGACGTCATTACTGATGAGCTACTGCACGAAGAAGGCGCGGAACTACTGGCACCTTATGCAGCCGTCATCACTGGTTCGCACCCTGAGTACCATACCCGGGAGACTCTCGATGCATTGCAGGGATACCGTGATCAAGGCGGCCGGCTCGCCTACCTCGGTGGCAACGGCTTCTACTGGCGCGTCGCCTTGCACCCGGAGAACCGTGCGCTGGTCGAGATCCGCCGGGCCGAGGGTGGAATCCGAGCCTGGGCTGCGGAGCCAGGGGAATACTACAGTGCAATGGACGGCAGTTACGGCGGACTATGGCGACGAAATGGCCGTCCGCCTCAGTCTCTTGCAGGCGTTGGATTTTCCGCCCAAGGCAAGTTTTCTGGATCGTACTACCGTCGCAAACCGGCCAGTCATGATCCGAACTTCGCCTGGCTTTTTGATGGGATTGAAGAAGACATTTTGGGTGACTTTGGTCTATGTGGCTTCGGCGCTGCCGGGTTCGAACTTGATCGCGTCGATCGCCGGCTGGGCTCGCCTGACAACACCGTCATCCTGGCCTCATCGGAAAACCACGACGACTCATTTGTTCTAGTACCCGAGGAACATCTCACTCACATCACGAACTGGCCCGGTGAACCAGTAGATGACCTGATCCGCGCTGACCTTGCTTATTTTGAAACCGATAGTGGCGGTGCCGTGTTTGCGACCGGCTCAATCACTTTCTGCGGCAGCTTGCCGATCAATAACTTCGACAACAACATCTCGACACTACTTGGCAACCTGCTCGAGCGCTTTCTTCGCTAGGAATCTGTGACGAGCCTTCAGATTCCACGCCGTGCCGCGCGCATGCCTGTATAGGTGATCGTTACACTGCCAGCGCCATACCATCGGTTGCCGGATCAGCGCCGCCACTCCACACGCCCGCATCGACCCGGATCCCGTGAACCCAGGCGAAGGCATACGATTGCGCCCAGCGTATGACGTCGTAACCCATCGCTTCGAGCTCACGGGTGACAAAGCGGGGAATACGGTTGCTGACATCTATCGGTGTACTGGTTCCAGAAAATCGAGGCGCAATCACGGCATCAGACATGGACATGTCGAAATCAATGAGATTGAGCAGAACCTGTAACACCCCCATTGCAATCTGTGTTCCCCCCGGCGCGCCGATGACAATAAACGGCTGTTCATCTCGGAACACGATGGTCGGGCAGAGGGAGGAAAACCGGCTTTTGCCCGCGGCCAAACTACCGGCCCGGCCAGGTCTCGGATCGAAAACGCCCATGCAACCGTTGTACATGAAACCAAGGCCTTCAGTGATCACCCCCGAAGGCATACCAAGTGAATGTGTCATAGAGAACGCATTTCCATCTTCATCAATCACAGACACCTGGGTGGTGTCTTTCGATTCGATTGTGCGCTGCAATCTTTCGACCTTGGCTTTGTCGCCCGCACGGATTGATCGGGCGAGTTCAGCGGCATATGATTTCGACGTCAAACGCTCCAGTGGAATGTCGACGAAAGCTGGGTCTCCTACATGGGTGTCCTTGTCTATGGTGGCACGCTTCATGGCTTCGCTGACGATGCGAATGTACTCGATGGTGTTATGGCCGAGCGCAGCAAGATCGAAACTTTCCAACACATTGAGCATCTCCAACAACATGATGCCGCCACCAGGCGGCTGGTTCGTCGCGATATTCAGTCCGCGGTAATCACCGCATAACGGGTCAACGTGCGTCGTCGAGTAGCTTGCTAAATCTTCAGCCGACAGCAGGCCACCGTTCGCCGCCATGTCCTGTGCGATTTGTCCGGCGATCTCACCCACATAGAAGTCCTCTGCACCGTGGGCTGCCAAATGACGCAACGTATAAGCCATTTCCGGATTAACGAAGCGCTGCCCCACACGCTTCAGCGATCCATCACCATTAAAGTAAATCTGTCGCCCGGACGGACTGAGACCCAACCGCTCGGCGGGCCTGACACGACCGGACTGGTCGTCAGTCGTCCACCAGTTGTAGACGTGCGGACGTACGACCACACCAGCCTCGGCTTCGTCGATCGCTGGCCGCATAACATCGGCCCACGGCAAACGGCCCCACTTGGTCTGTGCCTCCGCGTATGCCTTGAGACTGCCGGGCACCGTGATCGACTGATAGCCCACATCGTTGACCCGGCCTTTCAGAATGAAACCGAAGCCGTCGCGCGTTTCACCCTCAATAAGGTCTAGCCACATGTCATCGCGTGTTGCCGCCGGCGACTTGCCGTGGAAATCAATACAGCGATGGACGCCTTCACCGGGAAGGTAGGCTTGTAAGCTGCCGAAGCCCGCGATACCCGTCATCTGGGGATCGACAACCCCCTGCACCAGCGCACAGGCGATGCCTGCATCGACCGCGTTACCGCCTTCACGAAGGATCGTAGCACCGGCTTCCACTGCTTCTGGCTGTGGCGCAACCACCATGCCGTGGGTCACGACAACACCTGCTTACCGCCTATCAGGCTATGTCGTTTGGTCGCCAGTCTAGTGTCCCCAGTGCAGTGCCAGCGGATTCACAGCAGCGGCCAATTCGAGGAGTCCAGCCCGTGTCGCCGGCGGCAGCGGCGTCAACGGATGACGAACCGCCTCGCTGGCGATGACGCCGCCGTGCTGCATGATCACCTTTGTTGCACGCAGCCCACATTGGCGGTTTTCGTAATTAATCAAAGGCAGGATCCGGGCATATCCCTCGCTGGCCTGCTGTGATCGACCAGCGAGGTAATCCGTGACCACTGGTTTGATCAGATCGGGCAGCATCGCGCTGGGCATCGTGCCATTCGCACCTGCCGCCAAGTCTGCCATCAGAGTGATCGATTCTTCACCGTCGAACGGACCCTCGACTGCGTCGCCACCGGCCGCAATCAGCGCACGCAATTTGTCTGCAGCAGCGGGCGTTTCGATCTTGAAATAGCGGACCTGCGGCAACGATTGAGCAAGCCGGGCAAGCAACGAGACGGACAAAGTGACTCCACTTAAGGGCGCATCCTGGACCATGATTGGAATGTCGACAGCATCCGACACAGCAGAAAAATGTTCAATGACACCGGTTTCGTCTGCACGCAGGAACGCACCATGGTAAGGCGGCATCAACATCAGCATGGCGGCCCCGGCGATAGCAGCCTGCTTGGCACGAGCCACCGCGATCTTCGTGCTGAAATGGCTGCAGGTGACAATCACTGGCAACCGGTCCGCTACATGTGCAAGACACAGATCGAGCAAAAGCTCGCGTTCTTCGTCAGACAGCAGAAACTGTTCAGAGTAGTTGGCCAATATACAAATGCCGTCGACACCCTGGTCAATCATACAATCCAACACCCTGCGCTGGCCTTCTAAATCTAGCGCGCCAGATTCAGTAAATGGTGTTGGCGCGATCGGGAAGACACCTGAATAAGCTCTCGCCTGTGCGCGTGTCATTGATTTTTCTCCACGCCTGTCAGCTGTGTCAGCGCCCTGCAATCGGATCGTAACCCCAGGTGAAAAACGGTTCGCCGCCATCAACAGTGACTTTGGCTACTTCCTCTACCCAGATACGCTCGTTGTCAGCGCCAGGATAAAGAATATGCAGCGGCACCACCATACCGGCTTCAAGCTGCCAATCAGCGTTGGGCATACCTTCGGCAGTCACTTGCTCAAGATCCATGTGACTTAGCCCAAGGCCATGGAAAAAGATCAACACCGAATCGGCCGCAGCGATACCCGCCTTGCGGTATACGCTGCGGCCAAGCGCCTGCAGCTCACTGATCCGTGCCCCTGGTCGCATGGCGTCAAGCACGACAGCGGTGGCTTCGGACGTCGCTGCTGCATAACGCTTGGCATCGCCGTGGACTTCTCCATCCACGACCCACGTCTTACCACCATCCCAACAATAAAGATCGAGTGTGCCGTGGCAGTCAAACATGACGTGCGTGCCCTGCAGTATTTCAAAATCATCGAGCCCTGTTTGCAGCATTACCGTTGCATCGGCACCTCTCGGGTGTCCCCAGACCATCGCGCCCGGATCTCGCACGAAACCGCCCAAACCAACCGCCGCACAGTGATATGCATGGTTAAATTCTCGCCACGTCATGCCGCGCTGCCAAGTCGATATCGCCTGTTTGATTGCCAGCTGGTTCAAAGCTGTCGCGCGTTTGAGAAGGACAATCTCATGGTCTGTCTTGACGGCCCTGGCATACATCATCGGATCGTAACCGTCGATAACCTCAAGATCGTCCAATCCCAATTGGAATCCAAAACGAAGATCATCGAATGCGACGCGTCCACCTGACAGCCCCAAATCTGCGAGTGCATCACGGCACGCCGATGAAACCGAGCTGGAAAAGTGCTCGCGCACATTGCGGACCCAGCCATCGTCTGTCGCCACCGGTGAGATAAATCGATCGATATCGCGGGCACTCGGCGGCAAGTCGAGTGGCAGCATCACCGCTCGAAACGAGCGAACATCACTGATCCATGTTGCCTGGCTTGCCAGTGAGCTGACGTAATAATCAGCCAGCAACAGAATTGGCTGATCTGGTGCGTGGCGCGAGATGACAACGGCATAAGGACGCGGCTCATCGGATTTGTGGGCGATACCACTGAAGCCGGACAGGTAATAAACATTGTACGGAGTGGATACCACGATGCCATCAATGTTGCGGCGCGACATCGACTCCAACAGGCGATCAATGTTGCAAAATTTAGGTGGCAAAGGCCTTTTACTAAATTGGGGTTGTTGAATTTGTGGTACAGACATGAGTAGCTCCTCGCCATGCCAACGGTATAACAACACCGCAAGTTTAAAATCAAATCTAACAGCCGTGACCGGATACTTTACCGCCTGGAAGTCAAGTCTCGATCGCCAGCACGTCGCGGGCGAATGCAGGATAGGTTTCCCCGATCGCGGTACCGACGCGCCCTCGGATCAAGGCAAGCTCACCTTCATTGGGCGTGCGGGTGACGGAAACATCATCCGACACATCGAAATCAAAACCCGTGTGTTGATTGACTGTGTCGATTGTCTCGCCCGGGTGCAAGCTACGCAACCTGAAGCGCCGGTGGAGGACATCAAAATCGAACAGGCAGCGGCCTGTTAAAAGAACTCGCGGACCACCGGGCCGGAAGATATTCTCAGCACTGGTACCCGGGGCACTGATGAAATCCACCTTGCGTACCAGATTCCGTCGACTGTGTGGCAAGCTGAACAGAATCACGTTCGGCACTAGGAAGTACAAATATGCTGAACCGAAAGAACCTGGGAACCTGACTGCCTGACGTGGGTAGTCTCCAATTCCTACGAGATTGATGTTGGCTTCGCCATCGATCTGGGCACCACCGAGAAAAAACGCGTCGATACGCCCTTGGGCAGCACAATCAAAAAGTTCACGCGCGCCTTCTGTAAAACTGTTGTGCCGCTCGCTGCCGAGAACAGAAACGCGCAATGCCCGGCAACGTTCTCTTGCAAGCAGTGCAGCAGCACCCGGAATTGGAGATGCAGCACCGACTGCCACATGCGAACGGTCGCGTAGCAAGTCAGCAATAGTGACAATGAGCAGCTCTTCGATACGATAACTCACGATACCGCGCTAGACCCATAGACATGCGTAGCGAGGTATTGTCTGAATCCCTCACTCGTTTTGGCGCAGCGGGCATACTCCGCCAAGTGGGCCTCATCGGCAGCGTAACTACCCCACAGTCCGACTGGCCAGGCACCGTTCTTCACCAACGCGATGCCGTGTACGTAAATTCCCGGCAGAACACCCGCTGCTGTTTTCTCGTCCAAAAGCAGCGAATCAGGACTGATTTCCTCAACGGTTACTAAGGTGGTCACCGCAGCGTGCGCCATGGTCATCAGCTCGCGCCGGACACCGACCCAGACGTTGCCGTCAGCATCAGCCAACGGCGCGTGAAAAAGGGCAATATCAGGCCGGATCGCCGGCAGCAGGACGATGGGATCATTATCAGAGAATGGATTGTCCTGAATGATCCAATCGGGACGATAACGCACCAGATCCGAACCGATAATTCCCCGCAACGGCATGAAGGGCAACCCTTTTTCAGCAGCTTGAAGGCCGGCATGAATTGCCGGACAAGTTGATTCGCGCATTGTTACCGAGCCTTCGCGGACAGCTTCGCTGAATCGAGGGGCCAGTCCATATTCACCGAGGGTCACTGCAGCAGACTCAAGGCTGGACACACAACCCGCCCCAACCAGCAAATCCACTTGCAAGCCGCCCTGCGGCACAGTTAACACCTCAAGACGCCGGATACCACGCTCGATCAAAGCGCGCACCGCACTCATTGCGCAACCCGAATAATCCGGCGGCAGCGCAATACTGACACCGTCCTTCACTGGCTCAAGCAGCGATTTTAGATCTTGGAATTCACTCATTGGGCTGGTCTTTGCGCTCATGGGGCCTCGCCCGGCAGTGACCACCACCTTAACAGATCAGCGCTTTACGTGAGCTGGGTTTGACACCAGGCAAAGATGCAAAAATAATGCGAAGCACATGAATCAGCGGAGTATTCGACTATGGCACAGGCACTCGATTCAGAATCATGGGCTCCGGCCCCGATGTCCAATCAAGAACGTTCTCTCAGGGTGGATCTGGCGGCCGCTTACCGTCTAGTCGACCATTTCGGGTGGTGCGAACTGATCTATGGCCATCTGACCGCGCACGTACCAGGACCGGAACCGCATTTCCTGATCAACCCGTACGGCCTTAATTACGACGAGGTTACGGCATCCAATCTCGTTAAGATTGATGTTGACGGCAAGGTCGTCGAACCAACCCGTCATCCGGTCAATGAAGCCGGCTTCGTGATTCATTCGGCTATCCATATGCTTAGCGACGAACACAACCGTGTAGTCATGCACACCCATACTCGCGCTGGGATGGCGATCGCTGCGCTGAAAGAGGGACTGTTGCCCGTCAGCATGGGGGCGACCGCCTTCTATGACGATATCGCCTATCACGAGTACGAAGGCCCTAGTC
Source organism: uncultured Acidiferrobacteraceae bacterium (assembly GCA_964484965.1). Taxonomy (GTDB): domain Bacteria; phylum Pseudomonadota; class Gammaproteobacteria; order Arenicellales; family UBA868; genus UBA11791. The sequence continues at coordinate 12,984 of CAZAHE010000014.1, forward strand.
TCTACCTTGACGAACGTGAACGCCTGCAAAAGTCCCTCGGCGACAAGAAGTCGCTCATACTGAGAAACCACGGACTACTGACTGTGGGTCGCACCGTCGCCGAGGCGTTTATTCGCCTCTACCGATTGGAACGCGCGTGCCAGGTCCAACTGGATGCCGGTGCAGCCGGCACCCTGAATATTCTGGACAAAGAACTCGCTGGTCGATCAGGACGCGATGTCAACCGCTTCATGGAACAGGAAAACACATTTGGTCAACTGGAGTTCGATGCTCTGATGCGAAAAATCGACAAAGTAGACGATACCTACCGTCACTGATCCCATCACCCAACAGACCGGGGGCGGCTTGGCTATATTTTGGTGTAACTTGAAGCGAGTATCACCCACACGCCGCATCAAGTAATCGACGCAGACGTGCGATGTGCGCTGGCCCTACTTCACAGCAGCCGCCAACCACCGTGGCGCCACCATCGATCCACGCATCAACGTGCCGGGCATAAGCCTCAGGATCGAGGTCGAGTCGCCTCTCAAGCAGGGAAACCCCCTGACCAACGCTCCATCCTGGTGGAATACCAGTGAATCCATTGGCATGACCACCAATTGGGCCCTTGTTCAAAGCAAGCAGTTCAGGCATGACTGCCGTGATGCTCTCGGGCCAACAGCAGTTGGCCAGAAATGCGCTCACCGGTAGCCCTTCCAGTGCTCGCGCCGCTTCGGCGATCGTCTCATCACTGCGCAACGTTGTCCGTCCTTCGTCGTGCAGCGTCCAGGAGACCCATATCGGCTTGCCCACCCCTGCCGCACCGCTAACGGCAGCACGCGCTTCATCGGCGGTCGACATCGTTTCGCACAGGAACAAATCAACATACGGTGCCAGCAATTCGGCCTGCTCACGATACATCGGCTCATTTTCTTCGAATGATCTGACCAATTCTGGTCGATAGCTTTTCAACAACGGTGGCAGGCAACCGGCAATCAACACCGGTTCGCCGCTATTGTCTCGCGCTTGATGCGCCAGTGCTCCGCCGATCCTGTTGAGGTCGGAAAATTGTGCTTCAGCACCGACCCGCGCCATACGCCAGCGGGTACTGGCATAGGTATTGGTCGTAATCAATCGCGCACCAGCACGAATGTAATCCTCATGCGTCTTCTGCACTAGATCAGGATCGTTCATCATCACCTGTGCTGACCATAATGGCGCATCACCGACACCCGAGCGGCGTCGGATTTCTTGCCCCATACCCCCATCCATCAGGAGAACCTGATCAGCAAATTCAACAGTTGGCACGCCATCGGACACAGTATCGCTCACACGATGTTAACTGCCCGGCAATCTACCACGGACGCCATCTTCATTGAACATTTAGACTCCCAAGCAAACTCTCTTTTCATGTTCGGTTAGAATCAACTCACATGAGCGCAAACAAAGACAAGCAGGCTTGGCAGGATCAGTTGTACGACACATTGCGCCAACAGGACACAACACTCTTCTCATATGTTCCCGATGCCGGGCATTCGATCGTCATTAACCGCTCACTTGAAGACCCCGAAGTTACTTCTGTACCACTGGCGACTGAAGAGGAAGGTGTCGCGTTGATTGCCGGCGCTTATCTCGGTGGTAAACGCGGTGTACTGTTGATGCAAAGTAGCGGCGTTGGCAATTGCATCAATATGATGTCCTTGATTGCCATTGGCCGCTTTCCCTTCGTCACCATTGTTAGTATGCGCGGTGATTATGGCGAACAGAACCCATGGCAATTTCCGATGGGGCAAGGCACGCAACCGTGCCTTGAAGCGATGGGAACGCGCTGTTACCGGGTCGAAACAGCAGTCGAGATCGTACCTGCGACACAGGCGGCAGTCCATATGGCGTATAAATCAGACCAATCCGTCGCTATTCTACTGTCCCAACGCCTAATCGGTGCGAAGCCGTTCTGACCGCCCGTGACTGACAACAGCCAACAACGCTTTAATCAGGACTTTGTTCTTGACCGCTGCTCCGCCGTGCCGGCGGTTATCGGTGATCCATCGGACTTTCTGATTGTCGGAGGGCTATCCGGATCCGCGAAAGATGTCGGTCACTTGACCCAAGAGACGCCCAACACCTATCTCCTCGGCGGCGCGATGGGAGCTGCCATGTGCATGGGGCTTGGATTGGCACTCGCACAACCAGACAAGCGTGTCCTGGTAGTCAGTGGTGACGGTGAATTCCTTATGAACGCCAGCAGCCTCGCCACAATCGGCTATATGCGCCCGTCAAACCTGGCAATGCTGTGTGTGGATAACGGCCATTACGGAGAAACCGGTAACCAGGAAAGCCACACTTATCGTAACGCCGATCTCGCCATGATTGCGCGCGGTTCAGGAATTGATATCACGTTGACCGTTCGTTCGGAAACACAATTCAAAGACGCGGCCCAAGTCTTGCGAACCAATGAAGGCCCGTCATTTGTGCTGCTGCGAGTTAACGAAACCGACCCCCCCGACTACGGTCGGAATTTCGATGCCGTTGAAACAAAGGTCAACTTTCGCCGGGCACTGCTCGCACAACGCTAATACCACGCACCACTTCGGATCAGGGGAAACATCCCACTGTCAGTCGGTTGACGCCGGCACAAAGTCATAGCGACCCACCCCCTGGATGAGGAGAAACTTACAGCGCCCGCCATCCACACCTGAGACACGATGCTGTTGCTGTGGTGGGACAGCCGTCGTGTCGCCAGGCTGCAAGACGCGGCACTGTTCAGGGCCTGTGGTTTCAACCTGCATGGGGCCCTCTATACAAAAAAAGGTGTCGGTCACCTCGCTGTGATGGTGCCACGGAACACACTGGCCCGGGCCAATAGTCAGGATCGATGTCCTGAGTTGGTCAACTTCAGCGATAACCTCGCGTGCTTCTATTTTGTAATGCTGTTTCATCGATTGACTTCTGTGCCGATTGTGTCGGTCCATCAGCGAAAGTACGGCTCAATTATTTTGTCCATCCATAGATCGACCTGATCTAAATCTGGCGATGCTGGCTGAATGGTGACATGCTCCAGACCGTGATTTTCGAGATATTTGAGTTTCTCGACAATGTCGTCAATGCTGCCGACGAGATAGCAGTCTTGAAGATGCTGCCAGTCACGATTGGTACCCATGATGGTCTCCATCGGTTTACGCTGAATCGACAACGCTTTGTCAGAATCCGACGTATCCACAACGTAGCCCGCCTGAACATGTGCCATCTCGACTGTAGCTGGATCGCGACCTACAGATTCCAGATATTCCCTCTCCGCTTGATAATCACGTGCCACCCACTCTGTCTTTCCTGACGCGCGACAGGGAAAGACGGCGGCGTGTTTAGCAATTCGCTTGAGTACGGATTTGACCATGTAAGGCTGATCCGGCGACAGCGGATCGGGCGTGCGCGAACCGCCGGCAACCCATACCTGGAAATAGGTCTCAGGTCTAGGAACAATAGTGACATCTTCAAACTTGTAGAAATCCCCTTCGAAAGTCACATTCTCCTGAGTCAGTAGTAATTTCACTGCATCGAGAATTTCATCGGTCCTTTTGCCGCGCTCTTTCATCGAGATACCCATCGAGGTGAATTCCGGTTCATTCCAGCCCGGTCCGACCCCGAAAAAGAAGCGGCCGCCAGACATCGCGTCCAGCGTGCCGAGCTCCTTGGCAAGCAGCACGGGGTGGCGGATCGGCAAAACCAAAATGTTGTTGCCCAACGGGATGGTTTCGGTCGCACCTGCGGCACATGACAACACCATCAGGGGGTCAAGCCACGACCCACCGTAAAGGCCAGGCGCACTCAGCAGATGGTCCCAAACGGTGAGTGAATCGTCGCCGCGTGCTTCTGCACGCCGCGCCATTTCTTTTGTAACGCGATAGGTCATCTCGTAGTCAAGCCCGGGCCAGGTGTATGATGGCAGGGTAAAACCAAATTTCATGTCGGCAATCCTTTAGTACTCTCGGGACAATAATGCGCGGAGTATCGCACGTCTAGATCGAGGTCATGGATGGCTCGATCCCGATGCCGAGTAACTGACAAGCAGTGAGTAATTATGGCGAGTAATTGTTTGATCCGTGGGGGCCGCGTACTCGAAGCGGGTGCGCACCGTGCCGTAGAACGCGACATACTGATCATTGGTGAGCGGATTGCCGAGGTTGCCGCACCAGGTCTCGCGGTCAATGATGAGACACACATCATCGATGCCCACGGCATGATGCTGATACCGGGACTTGTCAATGCACACACCCATGGCCACGGTAGTCTCGGCAAAGGTCAAGGGGATCGTTGGACCCTGGAACTTCTGCTTAATGCCAGTCCATGGCTGAACGGCGGGCACAGCCTGGCAGACAAACACGTGGCGGCCAAACTGAATGCGGCAGAAATGGTGCTTAAAGGCGCTACTGCAGCTTACGATCTGTTTTTTGAATTCCCGCAGCCTACACTTGAAGGTCTCGATGCCGTCGCCCGTGGATACCAGGCGGTTGGCCTGCGTGCCGTGATCGCACCGATGATGTCCGATCAGACCTTCTATCAGGCCATACCAGGATTGCTTGAGGCACTGCCCGAGACACAAGCGGCTCGTGTGCGTCGTGTGGATCGCGGCATTTATCAGGCTAGCATTGATGTATGCCGGGCCCTGCTCTCGGACTGGCCTTACGACCGGTCACAACTGCGTCCGGCACTCGCGCCAACGATCCCGCTGCATTGCAGCGATGCCTTTATCCGGGCATGCCGCGAGCTGGCTGAAGAATTTGATATCGGTGTACAAATGCACTTAGCCGAATCGAAAATTCAGGCCGTTTCAGCCATGCAGCGATACGGTAAATCATTAACCGCCCATCTGCACGATCTGGGACTGCTCAGCCCTCGTTTCAGTGCAGCCCACTTTGTCTGGCCTGACGACGAGGACCTCTCCAGAATGGCCGACTCGGGCTGCTCTGTGGCCCATAATCCGGGCAGCAATCTGCGACTCGGGTCAGGCATCGCACCAGTACGAGCGATGCGAGAACGCGGACTGCGTGTCGGAATTGGTACTGACGGTTCCAGTTGCTCGGACAACCAGAACATGTTCGACGCGATGCGCATCGCAGCCTTTGTTTCGCGCGTTGTATCCGCTGATTATGAGACTTGGATTGGCGCTGACGAGGTGATTGATATGGCAACCTGCGGTAGTGCGGCAGTACTTGGTTTTCAGAACGACCTGGGTCGACTGGCACCGGGCTATCTCGCCGACGTGGTTTTTCTCGACCTTGGCAATATCAACTACGTCCCTCTAAACGATCCGACACACCAAGTCGTTCTGAATGAGGATTCCAGCGCCGTACACAGTGTCATGATCGGAGGAAAGATGGTGCTAAAGGACCGGGCTTTTACCGAATTCGATTTTGAAGAGCTGGCTAAGGAAGCGCAGGCCACTGTAGAACGACTTGGGGAAGCCAGTACGGAGATGAAAAACTTTTCAGCAGCGATGGAGTCTACTGTCGGCGCGTTTTGCATCGGTCTGGCACGCGCGCCGCATCATGTCCATCGACTACTGGACGTGGACAGCTTTATCTAGTTAACGAACCGCGGCGCGGGGAATTCAGGGTGCGGCCCCGCTAAGCCCCAGAATCTGTCTCGCCTGTGCCGTGCTGGCGACCTCGCCACCGAGTTCGTTGATGATGCGAACCGATTTATCCACCAGCGCCGCGTTGCCGGGTGTCTTGACACCTTTGGCGAGGTAGACAGTGTCTTCCATACCAATACGGCAATGCCCGCCAAGCAAAAATGCCTGTGCCAACATAGGAAATGCCATGCGGCTGGCCCCAAAGGCAGCCCAGTCAGCGCCTGCGGGAAGCATCGAACACGCGTGGGCGAGTGATTCTGTTGTCGCCGCCATGCCATAGTTAACGCCCATCACCAGCTGAAACAGTATCGGTTCGCGCAAAGTGCCTTCCTGTATCAGGTCCTTCGCGATTCGAATATCTCCCGTATCGAATACCTCCAGTTCCGGCTTGACACCGGCGGCGTATATTCGCTCAGCCATGACGCGGATAGCGGGCGGGTGATTGATGACGGCGCCGCCACCGAACCACATCGTGTTTAAATCGAGACTGCAAATTTCGGGTTTGAGTTCGACGACGTGTGCTGTGCGAACCTCAGGCCGGGTAAGACTGGTTGCCGGATCAGCGACCTTCGGGTCGTCTGCCGAAGGAACGAAACGTCCGCCAGGGCCGGTGGTTAAATTGATAATCAGGTCCGTATCACTGTCGCGGATCCGCTTGACCACCTCTCGGTAGTATTCCAGCTCCATACTTGGAGTACCTGTTTCCGGATCGCGCACGTGGATATGGCAGATGGCGGCACCGGCTTTGGCCGCAGCAATGCTTTCGCCCGCAATTTCCTCAGGCGTAACTGGTAAATTCGCGTTGTGCTCGCGAGTAGTAAAACTACCGGTGACGGCGCAACTCAGTATCGTTGGTCTCATTTCATTCTCCGTCCGGTGGTTATCGATCGCGCGCGATCGATCCGCAACCGGCAACTGGTTGATGATTCAGTCTGATGCGACCTCACCCTCGGGGAAATAACCGCGGCGGATGTCGCGGGCGACCAATTCCCTATCTCGCTCGGCCGCACTACCATAACCCCCACCACCGGGCGTCTTGATATGAACCCAGTCACCCTCGGTGAGGATGTAGCCTTCGCCCTTTGAGGTATGGGCAGGCTCGGTCACCTGACCTTGCTGGCTCACCATGATCTCATTGGTAGCCCCGGCTTTACCGCCAATCAGTCCTGGCGGCCCAGTGCGGCCATGGTCCATCAGGAAAGAGGCTTTACCTTCCCCCCGCAACAACCGTACCCGGTAACTGACACCGAAACCACCACGATGACGCCCGGCACCGCCAGACGTTTCCCGCAATGCGTACTCATCGAACATCAGCGGATAGTGCTGCTCCAAGATTTCGACCGGTTGTGTTTTTGATATGCCGACGGTAGAGCAACCATTGCTCAAACCGTCGCCTGCTGCATAACCACCGTAACCGCCGCCGGTAAAAAAATACATAATGTAGTCGCGTTTTTCCTCCGGATCGTGACCACCCAAGGCAAAATTACCACTGGTTCCAGCGGGCGCACCGAATAATCTCTCTGGAATCGCCTGGCCCATCGCACCGAAAACCGCTTCCATAATTCGCTGCGCGACTTCGGCCGCGCAACCCGCTACTGGACGCGGATATTCTGCGTACAAGACAGTCCCATGGGGTGCCTCGATGTGCAGCGGGACAAAACAACCTGCATTGATTGGCACTTCGGGAAATATATGCTTCATCGCAACGTAAACTGCTGACTGTGTCGTCGCCCAGACCGAATTCATCGGTCCTCTGCACGGTGGACTCGAGCGTGAAAAATCGAAATACGCATCGCTACCGGCAATGGTCAGATCGAGCGCAATCTCCAACGGCTGATCCACAACACCATCACTGTCAATCAAGGCAGTGAAACTGTAGCGCCCGTCCGGCACACTGGACAGCACCTTGCGCATATGCTGTTCAGAACGCACCTTAAGTTCGGCAATTGCCGTTTCTACGGTTTCAACGCCGTAGCGATCGAGTAGCGCTGTCAGTCGCCGCTCACCTGTCTTCAGTGCACCGATCTGGGCCTGTATATCTCCAATCCGTTCTTCAGGTACACGAATGTTGTTGAGGATGATATCCACCACGTCCTGAACGAGTTCGCCATCGCGCACTAATTTGACCGGCGGCAGACGCAGTCCTTCCTGTTGTATCTCGGTGGCGGTAGAACAGAATCCCCCAGGCACCATGCCGCCTGTATCCGGCCAGTGCCCCGTGTTTGAAAGAAAACACCACAAGACATCCTTGTAATAGAAGGGCATCACCATCTTTACATCCATCAGGTGAGTGCCGCCGAGATACGGGTCGTTCTGAATAATCACATCACCAGGTTCCAGGTCGCGGCGCTTTTCAAGGACTGCTCCGGTAGCAAACTGCATCACACCGAGAAAAATCGGCAGACCGAGTTCTCCTTGGGCAATCATCTCACCGTTGTCGCGCCCGTAAATTCCGTTTGATCGATCAAATGCTTCCGAAATGACTGGCGAAAACGATGTCTTCTCGTGCACCAGGTCCATCTCTGAACAGACTTGGCGCAAGCCGTTTTCAATTACCGCCAATGTCACCGGATCTATGCTCATCGTTACCTCCGACAATACATCAGTTACTGGGATCAATATCAATCACAAGGTTACCTGCCCCATCGACCGTCGCCACAGCGCCCGGATCGATCACGCAGGTGGTATCAGGCTGCTGTACGACTGCCGGACCGGTCACTTTCGTACCAGCCGTTAGCGTGTGGCGCTCGATCACTGGCGTCTCCAACCACTCACCCTTGAAATAGACTGAGCGTTTGTCAGATGGCGCGCCGGAGTTGGCGCCGCTGTCACCAAATCTGGACAGGTCGACACTCCGGCGGGTTCCCGTGACAGTTGTGCGCAAACTCGCGAGTACCGGTTTCATCGACGGCAGCACTATTTCAAAGCGCTCGGCATATCGGCTGGCGAACGAAGCAGCGACCTCGTCGATAGCAAATCCCGGGCTTGCAACACGAATTCGGAAGACATGGCTTTGCCCGCGATACATCAGGTCTGCTTCATGGATCACTTCTTCTGCATCGACTGGCACACCATCGGATTTGATCGCTTCGACACCGCGAACAGCTTGTTTTGAAAAAATTTCATCCACCTCGTCTGGGTCTACATCACTCAGGGGGCTCCACAAGGAATGGACATAGTCGTGGCGAAGATCCGATAACAGACAGCCCAGTGCCGAAGTAATGCCGGGAAACCGAGGCACCAGCACACGTGGAATACTGAGCTCCCGGGCCAGCTCGACCGCGTGCAACGGACCCGCACCGCCGAAGGCAAATAGAACAAAATCCCGGGGATCGTGACCTTTCTCGATAGACACCAGGCGAATGGCCGAGGCCAACTGATTGCCGGCGACCGCGAGAACCGCATCCGCGGCCCCTGCCACATCCAATGACAGTGGATCACCTACTGCCGATTGGAGTGCATCAGCAACCGCTGCGGTGCCGCGCGCCTCGCTGACCCCGGCAAAACCGGAGGGGTCAACGCGACCGAGTACCAGGTTGGCATCCGTGACTGTTGGCCGACGACCGCCACGCCCGTAACAGATGGGCCCTGGCTCAGCACCGGCACTTTCTGGCCCAACGCGTAGCAGGCCAGCTGCGTCAACGTGTGCAATCGATCCGCCTCCTGCACCGATGGTGTGGATGTCAACCATCGGCACCCTGACGGGCACGCCATATGCGAGATCCTTCTCAGCACTCAGCGCTGGGGCACCACCAAGTATCAGACTGACATCAAAACTGGTTCCGCCCATGTCGCATGCAATGAGATTGTCGAACCCGGCCTGCTGACCGATATGCGATGCGGCGACCGCACCCGCTGCCGGACCCGACATGACGGTCTGAACAGGTTGGCGCGCAGCAGCGGAAGCATTCAACGTCCCTCCGTTGCCCTGCATCACCAGTAGCTCACGGCTGTAACGGTTGTCCTTTAAGCGTCCAACCAGCCGATTCAGATAACCGGCAAGGATCGGCTGGACGAAAGCATTGACTGCCGCTGTGCTGCCACGCTCGAACTCGCGCACTTCGCGCAGAATCTCGCTGCTGACAGAGATATATTCATTCGGCCAAATCTGATGAGCGATCTCGGCCGCTCTTTGCTCATGAACTGGATTGGCATAGGCGTGCAGAAAATGAATCACCAGCGATTCGGCACCGGCATCACGCAATTGCACAAGCGCAGTGCGCACCTCGTCTTCATCCAGCGCCAATACCACCCTGCCCCTGGCATCTAATCGCTCCGTCACTTCGCAACGCAGTTCACGATCTATCAATGCGTCGAACGAACCGGTCAGACCGTAATTGTTCGGCCGCGTGCGCCGCCCAAGTTCCAGTACGTCACGAAAACCGCGTGTGGTAATCAATCCGCAGCGTGCGCCTTTGCGCGCGAGTACCGAATTAGTCGCACTCGGCGTGCCGTGGACAATTGCAGCCAGGTCGGATACCGAACTGGCGCCGGATTCGAGTCCACTCATCACTGCATCGGACTGGTCTGCCGGCGTGGTTGGCACCTTGGTCACACGAAAAGCACCGGAATCATGATCAAGAAACAACAGGTCGGTATTGGTTCCACCGACATCCACACCCACCTGCCAGTCACTCATTGAAACCGTCTCCTCGTCCAAAGCTTGTATTAACTCAACGCCTTCCAACCGCAAGGCCCGCGGACCCGACAAACCGAAAAAGCGGTACTTTGCCGCTCGGGATGGGCCGATGCCCCTAGGCTACTATAAGATGAAGGCATATTGCGATTCCGACGCCACACGCACAATCCCACACATTCAATCAGGATAAAGGATCATCAACCATGACTGACCGAGCCAACCAACGCGTCGCTTACCACAACGGACGCATCGTGCCGGAACAGGATGTACGGGTCCCCTTCCGTGACCGCAGCTTTCTCTATGGGGACGGCTGTTTTGACATGACTCGCACATTCAATGGCATTGCCTTCAAACTGGAAGAGCACGTCGAGCGCCTTTTTCGCTCACTGTCTTATCTACGCATCGCGATCCACCTATCGCCTGAGCAGATCGTTGACATCAGTACAGAAGTACTCGACCGAAACCGCCATCTCCTGGACGACGGAGAGGATTACTGGCTCGGGCAACGAATTTCGCGCGGAGTGAAAGCGGTCGGCGACGAAGGCTGGGACGATACCGGCCCGGCAATCATCGTTGAATGCCAGCCATTACCATTCAGGCAACGAGCGAATTATTACCGGGATGGCTTAAAAGTGGTTATCCCTTCAGTACGCCGAACACCGCCTGAAATGCTCAGCCCGAGAACTAAAACCCACAACTATCTCAACTTGGTCATGGCCGATCTCGAAGTTCAGGCACAAGATCCTAAAGCCTGGGCCGTTCTCCTCGACCAAAACGGAAACCTGTGCGAGGGCCTCGGCTCGAACATCTTCGTGGTTAAAAATGGCCGCTTGCTGACACCCCGATCACAGTTCGTTCTCGCCGGCGTCAGCCGTGGCACCGTGATCGATTTAGCCGCCGAGCTTGGCGTCGACTGCGAGGAGTGCGACATCGATCTATACGATGCCTATACCGCTGACGAAATATTCGTTACCTCGACCAGTTTCTGCGCCTGTCCAGTCCGCTCAATCAATGGCAACGAGATCGCACACGGGACGATCCCTGGCCCTGTCACTGGACAAATCCTCGAGGCCTATTCGGCGCTGGTCGATTGCGATATCGTCGGGCAGTACCTGCGACACCTCAACTCGGAGTGACGAAAATGAACGACAGCACCGCCAGAAATTTCACGCTAGATGACGCCGTCACCGATGTTGAGAAGCGCTATGTGGCCGCAAATCCCAAGAGCGACGCCCATTATCAGTCGGCGACGCGCAACATGCCGGGGGCCAACACACGGTCAACATTGCACCATGACCCATTCCCGGTGGTATTAGTGAAGGGCGAAGGTGCACGACTGACTGATCTCGATGGCAACAGTTATCTCGATTTTCTAGGCGAGTACACCGCGGGCCTCTATGGCCATTCAGAGCCAAGCATCAAGAGCGCAATCCAGAAAGCACTGTCCGAGGGTTTCGTCCTTGGTGGACCAAACCCGTACGAGGCGCATCTTGCAGAACTGATGGTTGAACGATTTCCAGCCGTCGAGCTCATCCGGTTCTGCAACTCCGGCACCGAAGCGAACATGATGAATATTTCTCTCGCGAGGGCGGTGACAGGGCGACCTGCGGTGATGGCATTCAATGGCAGTTATCACGGCGGGTTGTTCTCGTTTGCGGGGGGATCACCATCCCCAATGAACGCACCGATCGAGACAGTCATTGGTGAGTTTAATAATACTGATGCTTGTCGCGATCTTATTCGAAGCCATGCAGATAGCCTCGCCGCACTAATCATCGAACCTGTGATGGGCGGCGGCGGCTGTATTCCTGCTGAAGATGACTTCCTCAAAATGCTGCGCCATGAAACCGAACAGCACGGCATTATCCTGATTTTTGACGAGGTGATGACCTCTCGTCTATCGCCCGGCGGGTTGCACGCACTGGTCGGCATCTATCCTGACTTGATTTCGTTCGGCAAATACCTAGGTGGTGGCGTAACGTTTGGTGCTTTCGGAGGTCGTGCTGATCTCATGGCGCGGCTCGACCCCCGCCAGCCCGATGCGCTCGTGCACTCGGGCACCTATAACAACAATGTCCTTACCATGGCGGCCGGCATTGCCGGGCTGTCCAAAGTCTTCACGCCCGATGCGGTCGACCGTTTGAACCAAACTGGCGATACATTTCGTGAACAGTTACAAGGGATCGCCAATAAACACAACGCGCCCTTCCGGGTGATGGGGCGTGGCTCGATGGTCTGCATCCATCCCCAGCGTCAGCCCATCAGAAAACCTGCCGATACCAGTGCCTCCAGCGCAAAGGCGAGAAAACTTCTGCACCTGGAGATGCATCTTCGCGGTTGTTACCTGGCGCGGCGCGGCTTCATGAGTCTTTCCCTGCCACTGACTGAATCCGATCTCATGTCGTTTGCTGACTCATTCGAAACGGTCGTGACAGAACACGCGGCGGTGTTCTCTGCCTCCTAGAGACAGCAAATGATCCCGACAAGATTTAGGCTGACAGGAGGAAACACATGAAACTTGAAGGACAGGTGGCGATCATCACAGGCGCCGCAAAAGGAATGGGCACTGCCATCACGCGAGCATTGGCTGAAGAAGGCGCCCGTTTAACGCTTGCGGCGCGGCAATTAGAGCCGCTGGAAGAACTCGCGAGCAGCTTACGCGAAGCGGGTCACCAAGCCCAAGCGTTGTCGATCGACGTCAGCGACGAAGTACAGGTTCAGACAATGGTCGAGCAAACGCTCGACTTGTACGGCGGGCGAATCGATGTGCTTGTCAATGTTGCCGGCGTCACCGGTCCGATCGAAACACCGATCTGGGAAATTGAACACGACGACTACCTGGCAGTCATCACTGCCAATATCATCGGCACCTTCTTGCCGATCAAACATGTGATGCCGACCATGATCGAGCAGCGTAGCGGCAGAATCGTCAACATCGGAGGCACCTCAGGCCTTCGAGGATATCGTTTTCGCACCGCCTACAGTTCGTCCAAGTGGGCGATCCGCGGCTTGACCCGCACCGTCGCACTCGAAGCCGGTCCGTACGGCATAGCAGTCAACAATGTAGTCCCAGGCATTGTCGAGACACCGCGCATGGACAAGTTATGCGAGGAAAAAGCACGCAAAAGAGGCTGGACACGGGACGAGGTTTATGACGAATACGTCGAAGAGACCAGCCTACGATCAATCACGACCCCGGAGGACATTGCCAACGCAGTCGTGTTCGCTGCAAGCGAGGCCAGTCGCAACATGACCGGCCAGGACATCATTGTTGACGGCGGCTGGATGATATAGCGACGAGTGATACGCTCCTAAACGTGCAAATGTTGCTTTTAAATCAAATTGTCGATGCAACTTACTGGCCAGTGTTTGATTGAAAGTCCGCGTGCGCGAGTATGGCAGGCGCTCAACGATGTTGAAGTTTTGCGCCAATGTATTCCCGGCTGCGAATCAATTACAAAAGACTCTGACCATGTGGCGCGCGCTGAAATACGGATGCGCATCGGCCCTGTTAAAGCGCGATTTAAAACCGACCTGACGATCTCTGCACTCGATCCACCGTCCAGCTATCTGATTGCCGGCAAAGGGTCAAGCGGCGCAGCAGGGTTCGCGAGTGGTCAAGCCAAGATCACTCTACAAGACCAGGGCGGCAACACCATGCTGTCCTATCAGGCCGAAATCACTATCGGTGGTCGTCTCGCACAAACCGGAAACCGAATGATCAACAGGGTAAGTCAAAATTTCTCCGACTCGTTCTTTACCTCTTTATCCGAACTGTTGGCATCGCAACACTCGGTATGAGGACTATGCGATAACAAGCGGTTACAAACTGCCGGGTGATTCGACTTTAGGCGATCGAGCACGGTTCAGATGCGCCAAGCGTCCTTGGCGGCCGAAATTTCACCCTGCGTTTTGTCAGCTTCGTGCAGCTCGGTCACTGCTTCGACTACCGCATCGACGATCGGTTGATAACCAGTGCAGCGACACAGGTTACCCGATAAGGCTTGTCGGATTTGTGTCTCATTTGGCGCTCGCGATCGTCTTAATAGATCCATCGTACAAAGCAAAAACCCAGGCGTACAGAATCCGCATTGCAATGCCCCGTGGACGCCGAACAAACGCTGTAGCGGGTGGAGGTTCGGACTGTTCGTCAAACCCTCGACCGTCACAACATCTCGACCATCCACTTGAACCGCGTACAAAATGCAAGAACGCGTCGCAACGCCATCGACAAGGACTGTACACGCGCCACAAACACCTTGCTCACAACCGACGTGTGTCCCGGTAAGCCCCAATTCATAGCGAAGAAAATCAGCCAGTGTCATGCGGGCTTCTAATTGCTGCTTTACAGCTTGCCCATTAACTGTGATCGCAACATCAAGCGTTTTCCCAGGTATCGGTCGGCTATTCTCCATACTGTCCACCCGGAGTAGCACAACGACGTAAAGCTTCTACCAGCGCCTGGCAGACCAGTAATTCGATCAGTTCACGCCGATACTGCGCTGAGCCATGCAGATCTGACAACGGGTCGATCTCACTCGCAGCCTCCTTCGCGGCACTTTGCAAAAGAGCGTCACTTACCGTTTCACCTGCAAGTAACGACTCTGTACGGAGCGCGCGTAGCGGGCGCTCATCGATACCGAAAAGGCCGAGACGCACATCCTCAAGGAGGCCCTTACTGTTGCGGGCAAGACGACAGGCGACACCGGCCACAGCAAAATCACCGTACCGCCGGGCGACCTCCCGAAAACTCCAGCCATAATCCTCCCGCCAAGTGGGTATCTGGACTTCTAACAACAATTCGTCATCTTCAATCGCAGTTTCGAACATACCGTAAAAAAAGTCCTGTGCTGGCACGCTACGGTTTGGCCTTCCCCGCCGACCGAGAACAATGCTGCCATCTAGAGCCAACAGCAATGCGCCCCACTCGGCAGCAGGGTCCGCATGCGCCAGACTCCCACCCACAGTACCGCGATTGCGTATCGAGCGATTGGCAATCAACGGGATGGCCTCGGACACTAGTGGCTGAGCGGTGGTGATCAGGGGGTCATCTTCGACGGTACTCTGTCGGGTGAGCGCCCCAATCACCCATTTTGTTTCTAATCGGTACGAGCCGAGTTCCGCCACTTGATTGATATCGATAATTACCGCTGGTGAAAGCAGCCTTAGATTCAACATTGGCCCGAGCGTTTGTCCGCCGGCAAGCAGTTTTGCATCCTCACCATATTCACTCAGGAGCTCAAGCACGTGCTCAACGTCTTTTGCTGCGACGTAATCGAATGCAGCGGGTTTCATTTCACTGCACAGCGAGTCGTCTCGCCAGGTTTAATCTTGCGTTGTGTTGCAACGAGGATGAAATATTGATTCACGGCTTGTTCTCTCGGTACATCCGAATAACGCGCTCGGGAGTAAGTGGCAGCTCGATATGGCCCGCCTGCACGCCAAGCGCATCTGCTACGGCATTCACTATCGCAGCGGGCCCCCCGATCGTTCCACTTTCTGCAATACCTTTGAATCCCCCTTGACTGAACGGCGAAGGAGTCTGCAGATGAGATATATCAATCCTTGGCACATCAAACACACCTGGAACAAGATAATCCTGCAGCGTCGCACTGGCATGTTGCCCATCATGCGAATAAAAAATTTCCTCGAACAGCGTCGACCCGATTGCTTGCGCGACCGCACCTCTGATCTGACCATCGACTACCGCTTCATCGACCAGCGGCCCACAGTCTTCTGCAACGATATATCGTTGGAAGCCAACCTTGCCGGTGGTGACATCCACCTCGACAATCGCGACATGCGCGGCACAACTTACAGGGACGCCTGGAGGGTCATAAGACGCCCGCACCTCCAGTCCCGGTTCCCAGCCGTTTGGAAATTGATGACTTGCAGAATGGACAATCTCACCTATTTCCATGAGCGACAGCCGCTTTTCTTGACCCGCTGTAGAACAAACTTCCCCTTTAGAAAAAGAGACATCTTCAACATCAATCTGCCAAAGCAGCGCTGCCAGTCGGCAACACTTGGTTTTCAACTTTTCCGCCGCCATCAGCAGTGCACCTCCCCCAGAGACTAGGCTACGGCTGGCGAAAGTGCCCGATCCGTAGGGGGTCACCACGGTGTCTCCTAAAACGATTCGTACTTGGGTGCTGTCGATTCCAAGCGCATCCGACAGCAAAGAACAAAAAGTAGTCTTCTGACTCTGACCCTGTGAGGGTGTGCTGACATAGGCTTCCACGCTACCGTCACGCGAGACGCGAATTAAGGACGAGTCAAATCCGGGTATATGTGTCATGCCCCGTGCGCGAAACACCGCTCTGTTCATCGCGGTCAATTCAATAAAACACGATACGCCAAGTCCGAGTCGCTGATCCGTTGACGATTGGTTCAGTTGCTGGCGACGAATGCAGTCATAATCGGCGCGTATCAGTGCCGTTTCTAATAATTGATGGTAATCACCGCTATCGTACAGCGCGCCTGCCGGATTGCGCATTGGCAGTTCCGAGGAGGAAATAAGATTACGACGGCGCACTTGTGCCGGATCTTCGTTGATCTGGTGTGCCACCCGGTCTAACAGCGTCTCGGTGACCAGCGGACAAAGCGGAAACCCAACACCGCGATAAGCGCCTGTCGGATACCGGTTGGTCGCAATCGCCAATCCTTCGTAGGCGTAGTAAGGCACACGGTACGGACCAGTCAGCCCGACGCCGATTGTTTGAGGCTCCAGTGCACAGGTAAATGGAAATGACGAATAGGCGCCCGCATTACATAAGGCACGTGCCCGCAACCCTAGTATTCGCCCGTCATCGTCTGCTGCAAGTTCCGCCTCAATGTGAACATCCCTAGCGTGAAATCCAGCGACCAGATGCTCACTTCGATCTTGAATCCATTTTACCGGCCGATTGAGCTCGCGCGCAGCATGTGCAACCAGAAGTTCTTCTGGATGAAGCTGGAGTTTTGGCCCAAAGGCCCCGCCAACGTCCGGTGCAGTGACACTCACTCTGCTCTCGGGAATACCCAGACAGTGACTCAGGGCATCACGTATTAGGTGTGGTGATTGCGTCGAGGAAAAAACCGACAGTTGCGCAGCGGCTCGATCGAATACCGCCACTACGCCGGCCGTCTCGATAGACATTCCTGCGACACGTGGGTGGCGAATCGACACTTTTGCGCGAACCACTGCATTGGCAAATGATTTTTCGTGCTCATTACCAACGACTCGATGGGTTCGAAAAAGCACATTGTCTTTAATATCAGAATGAACAGATGGCGCCAACTGCCCGGTAGCAGTATGGATATCCACTACCGCGGGCAACGACTCGTAGAGAACTTCTACGAGTTCCGCCGCATCCTCCGCACGGTAGCGATCTGAGGCCACAACCATCGCCACTATCTCACCGACATAAAGGACCTTATCGGTCGCAATAGGGTGCCATGTAGTTGAGCGATATTGATCAGACCCCATTGATTCAAGTCGGGCACATATCGGCCTGACGCGATCGACCAGGTCTTTCGCAGTCAGTACGGTTACGACCCCAGGCGCACTGACCGCGTCGTCAATAACCAGTTTTAGGATGCGAGCGTGGGCGTGTGTGCTGCGAACGAAGGCAACATGTACTGTACCCGCGAGTTGGATATCATCAATGAACCTTCCTTCACCTCTCAGCAAAGGAATCCGCTCCTCCTGAATCATAGTGTTACTAAGAGCGGAGAACGCTGTGTTCGATCGGTTGACTAAAGTTGATCGCGAATTGAATCCATCACTGGTTTCATCTGACCACCATCTATCTCAATCATCGTGCCATTCACGAAGTGAGCCCTGGGTGATGACAAATAACACACTAGATCAGCGACTTCTTCGACTTCGGCAATTCGACCAAGCGGAATGCTGCGTGGAGCAAGCTGGTCGGCTTGCTCGTAGGTCAGGTCCATGTCGCGTGCCATTGCGTTAACCAGCCCGACCCACCGCTCGGTTCGAACAGGCCCCGGGTTTACTGCACAAAACGTGATATTTTCTTTGGCATATTGCCCCGCCAAAGCAATAGTCAGATTTTGCCCTGCCGCATTGGCGGCCCCCGGTACAATTTCCCAATAAGACTGCTTGACGCCGTCGTTACCAATCAAATTAACCACACGGCCGCCGCCTTGTTTCCTCATATGGGGAACAACAGCACGGGTGACACGTACATACCCCATAAACTTGAGCCCCAAACCATCCTGCCAGTCCTCATCAGACAAGGTTTCAAGCACACCGCCTGCAGCAGCCCCAGCGTTGTTTACCAGTATGTCGAGGCGGCCAAATCTGCTAACCGCCTCTTCAACAATACGGTCCGCGTCTTCTGTTTTCAAAAGGTCTCCAACGAACCAGGCGGCTTCCACACCAAACTCACCTTTGATTTCTTTTGCGACCTGCTCTAGCAAATCAGCTCGCGTCGCGGTGATTGCAATGTTGCAGCCTTCGCGCGCCATAGCGCGTGCAATACCTTTGCCTATTCCTCGACTGCCTCCGGTAATGAACGCGACCTTTCCGTCAATGCCAAGATCCATTTATCACTGCTCCACTATTCAGCGACCCGTCATCAAAATGCGGCAGGTCGATGAAGAAAATCACGACGGCTGTTGAAACCGGCAGATTTAGCTTCCGCCCGGTACTGCCGGACAATGTTATTACAAACAAAGCTCACTCGTCGAAACCATAATCCCGCTTCGCGCCTGCACTAGTCACGTAGCCAGCTTTCAGGTCACGACGGATAGCCTCGTGTGGCCGAGAATTTGGCTCGCCGTAACCACCTCCGCCGGGCAAGCTGAGACGCACCACATCGCCCACCGCGAAAGAAAACTCCGGCGAACTGGTTGGCGCAATTGCTTCTCCGTTGACTTCGATTTTAGAACGCGCACCGGGCCCGCCGCCGCCAAACCCGTTCGGTGGCATGCGCATACGCCCGGCAGCACCAGAGAACACAAGTGGCTGACCAGCCGTGGTGCCGCTGGCATAGGCTTCGAATATCAGTTGCTGGCCCAGTCCGCCTCGGTAAGTCCCGGCGCCGCCCGAATCCGGAATCAACTCTCTCGCATGGTAAAGAACTGGGGTTTCGTGTTCTGACCACTCAATTGACACGTCACGCACATTGTAGGGAAAACTCACCGCTGACAAGCCATCACGGCCGGGGCGCCCGCCCATACCGCCGTAGGAGTGCTGGTGCAGCGCGTAGCCGTCACCATTCGGGCGATTGCCAGTCACGTAGAACTGCCAAGTGGGCAACGAACCGGACTCGGCGGGAACCCGGTCAGGCGCAATACGCGAAAAAATGCGGAACATCAGTTCCGCGACCAACATGCCGGCACTGAGCCGCCAGAAACACGCTGCCGGATAAGTAGGATTAAGAAGCGTCCCATCGGGGACAGAGATATCAAGCGGCCGATAGGTACCCTGGTTATTCGGCAAACTTGGATCACAGATCATCTTCATTGGCACTGCGACATAGGCTCGGGTGAAGTTAATCGGACAATTCACTGGACGTCGAACCTGTGGTGCCGTGCCCGTGAAATCAACACTTAGATTGTCACCCTCAATTCGAACCGCCGCTACCAGGGGCTGAGGTTCATCCACACCATCAATATCCATCATCAACTGGTCATGCCATTCACCATCAGGCAGTTCAAGTAAGCCCGCTCGTATGCCCGCTTCAGTGCGGCTAGTCACTTCATCGGTGATGGTACGAAGATCCGTCTGGTCAAACTCGGCGCAAAGCCGTTCCAGCTCCCGACAACCCGCCCATCCGGTTGCCACCTGAGCTCGAAGGTCGCCAATCATCTTCTCAGCGTAGCGCACATTGCGTCGAATCAGATCGAATAGATCTCGGTTTTCCTCGCCTCCGTTGTACAACCTCAGCATGGGAATAATCAGGCCTTCCTCAAATACTTCCTCTGACCGTCCTGATCCTTTCCTGCCACCAATATCGACATGATGAATGGTATTGACCGTAAAGCCGATCAACCGCCCGGCGTGAAAAGCCGGCGTGACGATAAATATGTCGGCAGTCTGCCCATTACATAACCAAGGGTCGTTACAGATAAAAACATCCCCCGGTGCAATAGTGTCTGGAGGAAATGCGCTGACTAAATTAGCGCCGAACGCCGGCATACATCCAGTGTGCCCGGTCGCACCCAACCAGGTCTGTGCCAGCAGGTAGCCCCGGTCATCGAGCAGACCCGTTGACATGTCATGCACCTCAACAACGTCGTGCGAAAATGCGGTGCGTAGCATGGTCGTCGCCATTTCGTCGGCGATTGCGATCAACCGTGGCCAGATCACATCGAGAGGGATCTCATTCTGTCTCATAACTTAATACCTACTGGTGCACCGACAGCGAACCGAATGGATCAATATCCAGTACCCAGCCACTGTCAATGACGGTCGTTGATGTGGGCTCTTCAATAATGGCAGGGCCTGACAGGCGCATTCCTGGAACAAGCTGTGCCCTTTCGTAGACGTCATGCACTACCATCGTGCCCTGTGCAACCGAGTAAGCCTCGCGGCTACTGTTCGACCGTGCCGCCTTGACAGTCCGCGACCCTGCGACCGCCTTCAGTTGGTAACCGGCCTGAAGAATTTCACCGCGCACACGCAGATTAACCACTTCTGCCGGAACATCAGTATAAAAGTATCCGTATTTGTCCCTATACAGACTTGCAAACCGATCCAGTATGCTGGCACCGTCGAAAACTTCATCTATCGGCACGGTGACCTGGTAGCTCTGCCCGATATAACCGACATCAACTTCACGCCAGTAACGCCGTTCGCCTTGTTCGTCGATACCATCCAGCAAGGTGCCGATTTCCTCAGCCATCATCGCCATTCGGCGGAGCACATCATCGCGATCCAAGCTCAGCAGTGCCGCCTTGTAGGTCGTGACAATGTCGTAAGCAGGCGGCGCTATCAGCAGTCCCAGCGCCGACAGTACGCCGGCTCGTAGCGGTACGATAAATTTCGACATGCGTAGTTTTCTTGCCAGATTGCACGCATGTACCGGGCCAGCGCCACCGAAGGCAATCATTGTTGCCGCCTCCGGGTTGCCACCACGTTCAGTGATGTGCATGCGCACGGCGGTGGCCATAGCCTCATTGACAACATCGTGAATCGTCCAAGCGGACTCCACCAGGGTGCGGCCTTGAACCGCTGCCACATCGTGCATGATTCCGGCCGCTGCCGCGGCCGCATCCAGCTCTATCGATCCGCCGGCAAAATTGGCCGGGTTCAAATAACCAAGCACAAGATCGGCATCCGTTACTGTAGCGCCGCTGCCTCCCTTGCCGTAACAGATCGGCCCTGGATCAGCCCCGGCACTTTCGGGCCCCACTTGGACAACACCCATCTGGTTAACAAAAGCGACGCTCCCACCGCCGGCGCCTATTTCGATCATGTTGGCAGCAGGCACGCCGACCGGAAAACCGCTTGATTTCGTGAAGCGCTTGGAGCGTGCGACCTCGAGCTCGTCAGTAACCGGCAAGGCCTGATCACGTATCAGACAGGCCTTGGCTGTTGTACCACCCATATCGAAAGATATGACTTCAGATAGCCCCAGCACATCAGAGAACTCGCGCCCGACGATAGCACCTGCGACCGGTCCAGATTCAATCAGGCGAATGGGAAATTCAGCAGCCGTTGAAATCGAACCCAAACCACCGTTTGAAAGCATGATGTTGAGTGGTGCGCTGTAACCCGCCTCGCTGAGACCTCGTTCGAGGTTACTTAAATAACGCTGCGTCAGCGGCTTAACGTAAGCGTTGACGACCGTAGTGCTGGTTCGTTCATATTCCTTGATCTGCGGCAGCACATCCGATGACAGGGTCACGGCAATACCCGGCGCCAATTTTCTAAGCAATTCAGCGACCTGGCATTCGTTATCAGGATTGACATAAGAGTGCAGGAAAGAAACCGCGACCGAGGAGACACCTTCATCAAGCAGCGTCTGCAGTACCTGCTCAACTTCCTTTTGGTCAATCGGCTTTAGTACCGTTCCGTCGGAAAAAACGCGCTCGTCTATCGGCAACCGTAACCAGCGTGGCACAAGCGGTTCTGGCGGGTCCGCCCATAGCTCGTAAGTTGTGACACGAACGTGACGTCGGAGTTCCAACACATCGCGAAATCCTTGCGTCGTAAGCAATGCAGTCGGTGCACCTTTTCTTTCGATGACTGCATTGGCTACCAGCGTGGTGGCGTGTGCGATCCGTACCGTCGCTTCAATATGACCGGCGACAACCTCGTCGAATACTTTCAGACCGGCCAGTACACCCAGTGATGGGTCGACCGGCGTCGTCAGTGATTTTGCGACATGGACTTCGCCCGAGTGCTCATTTAACAACACGAAGTCGGTAAAGGTACCTCCAACATCAACTGTGAGACGGTACGACGCAGGCATTCCCGATGATCCTTAGTGCTGAGTCCGCTGTAGAGACGTGCAAACTGATAGTATCGATCGCACAACCAGCAACACCGTGATCCATGGTCCCATCAAAGTCAATCCTATCGCCCCCTGACCTTTACCTTCGGGGCCTCAAACCCCTCTATCTGTATTTGAATTGGCCAGGCCCACTTGACGTTGCACCATATAACGCGCGATAACCCCGATGCAATCAAATCTGCCGTCAAGCCGGTTATAACCATATTCCATTCAAGGACAGTAATACGTTGACCTCAAATCAAGCCGAGTCCGAAATTTCGGCGACCAACCGTCAGCCTATATTTGAGATCTCTGATGGCAGTATCGCCTTCGGCGGTAACCAGGCGCTCGAATCAGTCTCCTTTGCCATGTCTAAAGGTCAACTGGTTGGCCTGATCGGGCCCAATGGATCGGGTAAAACCACACTGCTCAATGCCACCAGCGGCATCTACCCGCTCAACACAGGAACGATCACATTCGAAGGTGATCACATCGAAAAGTCCTCACCACACCAGATCGCCCGGGCCGGTATCGCTCGCACATTTCAAATCGCGCGAATATTTCCGCAGATGACAGCGCTTGAAAATATGTTGGCACCCGCATTCGCGGTTCGTGACAGCGCTACCGAAGACCGGGTGAGCTTGATTGAACGTGCACGCGGACACCTCGATTTTCTCGATATTGCGGAGTTTGCACACGAAAAGGCAGCTGATCTTTCCGGCGGTCAGCGCATGCTGCTGCAGTTCGCCCGTGCGTTGATGCTGAAACCGCGTCTGATGCTGCTGGATGAGCCCTTCGGCGGCATTCATCCACTGCTGGTTGAGCGTATCCTGGACCGGATTCGCGAACTGCGCGATCGCAGCATAGATTTCATCGTGGTGAGCCACGACCTGCCCACCATTCTGGGTTTGGCGACACGCATCATTGTGCTCGCTAACGGACGCCTGATCGCAGACGGCACTCCCGGGGAAGTGCGCGAGGATCCTGGTGTGATAGAAGCTTATCTCGGAGTCTGAGCATGCTCAGTGCGAACAATATCGTTGCTGGCTATGTCGATGAAATCGACATCTTGCAGGATGTGTCGGTCGAAGTTCAAAAAGAACAGATCACATCGGTGATCGGACCCAACGGATCCGGTAAATCGACACTGATGCGCGTGATTTGTGGGTTTCTCGTCCCAAAGTCTGGGCGAGTGCTGTGGGACGGGACTGATCTGACCGGCAAACCCAGTCACGGCATGGCTGCCCTGGGGATCTGTTACCTGCCGCAGGAACGCACCGTCTACCCCTACCTCACGGTTGAGCAGAACATTTCTCTTGGTGCCTGGACATTTCGCCGCGACACAACACGCATTGCCCGCGAACGCGAGCGCGTCTATGACCTGTTTCCGCTGATGCGCGAGCAACAGAAATCAAAAGCAGGTGACCTGTCCGGCGGCATGCAGAAAATTCTTGAAATTGCTCGAGGCATGATGATAAAGCCCGATATACTGATCTGCGACGAGCCAACTGTCGGCCTGGCACCGATCATCGCGAAGGAGGTCTACGATACGATAGAACGTCTAAAGAGAGACGGCCTCACTATTCTTTTGGTCGACCAGAACGTGCGCGAAGCGGTCCGTGTCGCCGATCACATCTATGTGCTCGAGGTCGGGCAAAACAAAGTGAGTGGCACCAAGGCGGAATTTGAGACCAATTTGCAGGACATGATCAAAAGCTGGCTGCAAATTTGAATGAAGACTTCATCGACAAATCACCGCAGTATCTGCTCGATGAGGTTTCATCAACGTGGTAATTACAAATAGAAACAGTTCTACAACCAAGAGGAAAACACAATGATTGAACTACGCAGCAAGAAGTGGCTGTCAAGGCTTGCGTTAACGGCCATGCTGGCGCTGCCTTTCAGCATGACCTACGCGGGCGACACCATCAAGATTGGCGGCATGGCGCCGTTGTCTTCACCCGGCAGCTACCAACAGGGCCCCGAACTGGTTCTCGGACTGCAGTGGGCCGTAGATGACGTCAACGCCGC
Source organism: uncultured Acidiferrobacteraceae bacterium (assembly GCA_964484965.1). Classification (GTDB taxonomy): domain Bacteria; phylum Pseudomonadota; class Gammaproteobacteria; order Arenicellales; family UBA868; genus UBA11791. The sequence continues at coordinate 37,711 of CAZAHE010000014.1, forward strand.
CGGCGGCGTGCTGGGGAAACAGATCGAACTAATCGTCGAGGACACCCAGGGCCGACCGCCTACCGGCGCAACAGCGGTTGAGAAACTCATCACCAAGGACAAAGTGATAGCCGCAGCGGGCGAGTACCACTCCTCCGTTTGCAAAGCGGAGATTGAAGTGTTCCACCAACACGGCATTCCCTTCGTAATCGGATCATGCTGGTCAGATGCGCTGACTGATGCAGGCTATGACGAGGTTTTCCGAACCAGTGTCTACTCATCCAAACTGGCTGAGAATATGGTTGCTGTAATGGCTGCTAATGGCATCAAAAAGGCTGCCAGCCTGGTTGAAGACACCGATTACGGTATTGGTATCGCTAAAAACATTGAAAATGCCATCAAGAAGCTCAATGCAGATATCGATTTCCAGTATGAGGTGGTCGAGAAAACATCCAAGGATTTCGTGCCGATCCTGCTCAAGTACAAGACCAAAGTGAAACCCGAGATACTGATCGTTGCGGTCACCCAACCGGGTGGATTCCTGATTCTTAAACAGGCTCACGAGATCCGCTTTGCCCCAACAAAAGAGACGCTTTATCTCGACGGCACCTGCACAGCGCAGAACGACAAAGTGTTCTGGGAAGCGGTCAAGGGCGCCGGTAACTACGTGTTGATGTCGTGTCCCTACAGCCCCAGCGTCAAGCTGACTGACCTCGGAGAACAAATCAAAGCGCGTTATATCGCGAAATTTGATCGCCAGCCGAATTACCTGCCACTGCAGGGATACGATGCGATGATCTCACTGCTGACGGCAATCAAGAACGCTGGCACAACCGACAGCAAGGCCATCATCAAAGCCCTGCAGGAACTGAAAATTGCTGGTACTCGCGGCGATATCGAGTTCTCGCAGGAAGATGGTGTCTGGCATCACCAGTGGAAGGCCGTGCCAACCTTTATCTTTCAGTACACGAAGGTCGGCCAATCAGCCGGTGATGCGGCCGTATTGTTTCCAAAGCAATTCGCCACCGCGGGGATTGTGCGACCGTAATCTGACTGTGGACCGGGAGTGGCTGTTGCCCACTCCCGGTCCAGCATTTTGCAGGCCAAGGGCATGGACTATTACCTCTTATCTCAACTCGTCAATGGCGTGATCTTCGGCCTGATTTACGCCATGATCGCTCTGGGCCTGACCATCGTCTTCAGCATCATGCGTGTGGTGAACTTTTCGCATGGCGAGTTCTACATGCTCGGTGGTTACACCTTGTACGCGCTGACTGCCGGCGCTGTCACAATTTTCTCTATTCCTTTGTCTCTGCCCACCATCGTCGGGCTGCCGCTGGCGATGATTGCAGTGGCGTTATTCGGCATCGCGGTGGAACGCGGTCTGTTGCGCCCAGTCTATACCGTACGTATGGACCGGCCCGAAGAATACGCCATCATTCTGACTTTTGGCCTGTCATTGTTTCTTCAGTACGGCGCACTGACCGCTGTTGGACCCTACGAAATGACACCGGGTTCATTCTGGGAAGGGTCAAAACATATTTTCGGTGACCTCTATCTGGCCGGTGATCGACTGTTTGCAGCTGGGCTATCGGTAGTCCTGATCGGGGTGACACTGTATTTCATTTACGGCACATGGACCGGCCGGGCGCTGATGGCGACTGCACAAAATCGCGTCGGCTCAACAATTGTCGGTATCAACACCGTGCGCATGAACGTCATCGCGATGCTCCTGGCAGGCCTGCTTGCGGGTGCGGCCGGCGCGGCAATGGCACCTATCTTTCTGGTCTACCCGGATGTCGGCCAGATTCCGGTGATCAAGGCATTCGTGATCATCGTCCTTGGCGGCATGGGATCGATACCCGGCGCGGTTCTTGCGGCGGTCATCCTTGGCATTGTCGAAAGCCTCGGATCAATATATGTGTCGGTGGCCTATCGCGACGTGTTTGCCTTTCTTGTCCTGATCGGCGTCCTGCTTTTCAGGCCGCACGGCTTATTTGGCCAGAAGGAGCGGCGCGCATGACGACCTTTGAAAAATCGACTTTGGTCGTTGTCCTTGTCGTGGCGGTGAGCATTCCATGGCTCATCCCCGGCGCAGCGTCTGTTGTCGGTATGGAGGCTCCAACGGCGTACCTGATGCGGGTTGCGGCGACTGCCTTGTACTTCATCATTCTTGCGTCATCGTGGAACCTGCTACTGGGCTATGCCGGAGTCTTGTCCTTCGCACACGCAGCGTTCGCCGGTATTGGCGCCTATACCACCGGTCTTCTCAGCGCCGGCTTTCTCGGCGACCACGTGTGTACAGGTGCACTCAATTTCGACCAGTTACTGCACGCGGGGGGCTACCTATTTAGCGCAGTCTGTGCCGAAGGCTACTCACGCGACTTCAATGCCGGCGTGCACCCGCTTATCGGCATCTTCGCCGGCTGTGGCGTCGCGGCCGGTATTGGCTGGTGCCTCGGGCGCATGTGTCTGCGTACGCGCGGACCGTACCTTGCGTTAATGACACTGGGTTTTTCCGAGACGGTGCGGCTGATCCTGCAGATTGAACACGACTACACCCGCGGTTCATTGGGTCTTCGTATTCCTTATCTCTGGACGACAGAAGATGGGAAATTTAATCACCCAGTCGGCTACCTGATTATGCTGGCGCTGACGGTTATCACACTGGTGGTACTGTACCGCCTGGTCAACTCGGAAAAGGGCTTGTACTTAAAAGCTATCCGAGAAGACGAGGATGTAGCGTCAGTGATGGGCGTCGACCTAGTAAAATGGAAAGTGCGGGCCTTTGTTATCTCCAGCGCATTTGCAGGGCTCGCCGGTGCTGTCTACGCACACCTTTTCGTACAGGTGCTTGCCCCACAAGAGCTCTTGATCATCGTCATGGGCCTGATTCTCGCGATGACCATCGTCGGCGGCCTCGGCACGTTGACCGGACCGGTGATCGGCGCACTGCTTCTCGTCATCTTATGGGAGATCATGCGCGATTACAGCCCGTACGCACACATGCTGCTCTTTGCCACACTCGTTATTCTCGTCATGAAATTCTTCCGTGCCGGTATCTTCGGGCTCGTTGCTATCTGGCTGAAAGAGAAAAATCTGATCAGCAAGGCACCACCGTTCACGATTAAATAACACTCCCCTTGATCGCTGAAAGCGGTGGCCGCTTGTAAAGCATCCGATCCCTCGTTCAGGGCAATGGTGCGAATTTGGTGCTGCTCCAGCCGCCGTCGACGGCCAGCACCTGGCCAGTAATGAAGGACGCTTCACCGGAAGCGAGAAACAAGGCCGCAGCGGCAATCTCTTCGGGCTTGCCGACTCGCCCGAGTGGTGTGCCGCGAATCAGCGTGTCACGGAACCAGGCGTCTTGTTGTAACCGACCATCGGTTAGCGGAGTACGCGTCAGACCGGGCGCGATCGCATTGACGCGGATGCCGTCAACACCGTAGTCCGCCGCCATGTTCTGGGTCAAACCAACCAGTGCGGCCTTGGTCGAGGAATAGATGGAACTGGTTGGAAACCCACGCAGGCCGTAAATTGAACTGATGTGTATGATGGCACCACCAGTGCGGCGCAGATCAGTTAGAGCCGCCCGGGTCAGTCGGAAAACACTACGCAAGTTGACATCCAGGAAACGATCCATTTCCTCGTCATCGGTCTCATGCACCGGTTTTGCCGCACCGATTCCGGCGTTATTGATCAGAATGTCGGCTGATCCCAAAGCCGATCGACAAGTATCGACAATCCGTTGCGGAGCTAGCTCCTCGGTGATGTCCACCACCAGACTTTCAAAGCGACCCGGCCCATTACCAATTTGGGTCGCCGTCTCAGCCAATGTGGTTTGGTTCAGATCAACGCCCAATACGTCGGCGCCCTCAGCCACGAATCGCCATGCGATGGATTGTCCAATACCTGACCCTGCACCGGTAACGATGGCGATTCGTCCTGCCAGGTGTTCACTCATTTGGCCTCTCTCCTACTTTTTCGTTCGCACACTACGTTGCTGTCCAGCCGCCGTCGACAGGCAAACTGATGCCGGTCAGGAATCGCGCCTCGTCCGATGCCAGAAACACCGCGCAGGCCGCCATGTCAGCGGGTGAGCCGAGCCTGCCGAGGGGGATGGCCGCTTCGATCTCAGCTTTCGCACGCTCAGCCTGATCGCCCAGAAAGTCACGAAAGAGCGGCGTATCTGAGGCCACGGGCGTGAGCGCATTGACCCGAATGTTGTCCGCCGCGAGTTCTACTGCAAGCGCTTTGGTCAGTGTCAGCACAGCTGCTTTGCTTGATGCATAGCCGGCATTCAACGCTCTCGGTTTCAGCGCTGACGTTGAGGCGGTATTGATAATGCTGCCACCGCCGACCTGCCGTAGCAGAGGCACTGCATGGCGGCAAAACAAATACACACTCTTGACGTTGACGTCAAATAACCGGTCAAACAATGCTTCTTCCATCGCTTCGATCGCGACCCTCGGAGATGCCACCCCCGCGTTGTTGACCACGATATCGAGTCGGCCAAATCGACGGCTTGCTTGTTCCACAGCGGCGATGACCTCCGCTTCGACCGAGACATCAGCACGGCAGTAATCAACCGATCCGCCCAGCCGTTCAGCGACACGCGATCCGTTGCTTTCATTGATGTCAACAATCAGAACGCGGGCGCCGCTCTCTACAAAGCGCTCCGCAATCGCCTCACCGAATCCCGACGCACCGCCGGTCACAATCGCGACCTTTCCAGAGAGACTCTCAGCCATAGCCGCTACTCCTGCACTGGTACGTAGTAGGCGAACTATTCTAAACTGACTGTGGATCCGCGAGGGACGGTCAAACAAAGCAGGGGAACACAATCATGCAATTCGGCATATTCAGTCTAATGGGCTACCGCGAACGCGGCATCCCAACGACTCGCATTCTTCAAGAGGCAACTGAACAAACACGCCTTGCCGACGAACTTGGCTATGACATCGCCTGGTTTGCTGAGCACCACTTTTCCAACTACTGTGTATGCCCCTCACCGCTGATGATGATATCTCACTGCGCTGCAGTGACAGAGCGTATTCGCTTGGGCACCGCTGTGGTGGTTGTGCCGCTATATGCACCGGTCAGACTACTCGCCGAGATCGGCATGATCGATGCGCTCAGTGATGGTCGTCTTGTCCTTGGAATTGGCAGCGGCTACCAGCCCTATGAATTCGATCGCTTCGAAATCGATCTCACACACTCAAAATCGATGACTGAGGAATTCATGGACATGTACGACCTTGCCTTCACTCAGGAAACATTCAGTTTCAACGGTCAGCACTACCGCTTACCTGAAACCCACATCAGTTCCCGGCCTGCCAATGGAAAACCCGAAGTGTGGATCGCCGGCGACAACCCGGCGATCCATCGATTGGCGGCTCAGCGTGGCTACGTGCCCGTGTTCACCGGACGTTTCAACGGCCCGGATTACATCAGCTCTTTGAGACAAACGATTGAAGAATCCTGGGCTGCGGAAGGGCTCGACCCTAACCAGATGCCGCTGGGCATACAGCGTTTCATGTGCGTGGTCGACAACCGTCAAGAAGCCCTCACCTATGCGGACAATGCCCGCCATCAAATGCGCCTCGCCTCGAACCTGCGTCGCCGTGAAGAAGTGATGGACGGTGCCATGTTGATCGAACAACCAATTCCGAACGAACCACCGCTTGAAGAGATTGCAGACAACCTGCTCGTTGGTGACTGCGAAACGGTTGCTGAAAAACTCCTTGCCGAGCTCCACGCTG
>CAZAHE010000014.1:43461-43902 GCA_964484965.1 uncultured Acidiferrobacteraceae bacterium
AAAAGAGCTGGGCCCCCTCGAGCAGTTGAATGACTGGCAGCCGCAAACCGCCTCTAGATCTTAGTCTGCTGGCATGGTGTTTGAACGAGGACAGAGCCTTGCCTGTCGCAGAGGCGATCAATCCGTTGTATCGCCCAGACCAGTGAGGTACGACGCCTGCCAGCCTTCGACATCGTAGTCAGCCATGCACTCAGCCACTGCTGCCTTGTAGCGTTCGCTATCGCCGCGCGCGTCTGACCAGCGCAAGATGTCGAGACGCTGCTGTTCCTGGTTGCCAGCGTAATTGCGTTCGTAGAGCGCATGGCGCCCGGCAAACTCAGAATACAATGCATCCCAAATCAGCTTGAATAATTTAATTCTCTCGATCGAGTCAATACCTGTTCCGCGGAAATAACGCTCGATTATCGGATCAAGTTCTGTGACGAGCAGATCCTTGTTCGA
>CAZAHE010000015.1:0-42930 GCA_964484965.1 uncultured Acidiferrobacteraceae bacterium
GCCACTTACCGTCATGTCGTGGTCATTGGCGTTTATCATTGCAATTTAGTGCACTCTTTGAATAGCGCTCTATCGATGCTCAAACAATACGAAGTCCAGCATTATCAGAACAATGGCTATGTCGTGCCAGGCGCATTTCGCCTGACGAGCAAAGAAACGGATGCTCTTCGGGCTGATCTCGAAGACGTACTTCGGCTAAATCGGGAAATCCCGACAGATCGTCTGATCAACATACATGTCGATGGTAAAGCGCCGTACGGTGCAATTGGCGCCGCCGGTTTCCAAAGACTAGCCAATGATACCCGTATCCTCGACATGGTCGAACAGGTCATCGGCGGCGATCTTATTCTTTGGTTGACTCACCTATTCTGCAAGCCTGCCACGACAGGTCGAGAGGTGCCGTGGCACCAAGATGGCGAATACTGGCCGATTGAGCCAGCCGCCACCTGTACCGTGTGGGTAGCACTCGACACAGTGGACAAAGAAAACGGTGCTATGCGGGTAATACCCGGATCACACAAAGACGGCAGCTATCCTCACGCGATAGATCTCAGTCCAAATTTAACTCTCAATCAGGTAGCTGACAGGGCTGCATTTGACGAGGAATCGGCACGCTATATCGAACTGGCGCCCGGACAGGTGTCACTCCATGACGTCGGTATTCTTCACGGTTCTGCACCCAATAGGTCTAATCGTCGGCGAGCTGGACTTGCTTTACGCTACATGCCCGCGACTGCATACTTTCGACGTGACCGTGCGATCCAGAACAGTAAACTGGACTGGGCCACGCTGCCGTTACAACTCGTGCGTGGAGTCAATCGCAACAAAGCCAATGATCTGACCGTCGGACATGCGGATTTCGATCCGTCCAACACAAGCGCCAAGTTTTGAGTCATCTAACAGCACGATGGCGTCTTCTGCCGGTTGCAGTATCGCATTGACAGAGTCACACAGATCGGCAGGTTACAGAAAGTGGCGCGCCCGAAGGGATTCGAACCCCTGGCCTCTGCCTCCGGAGGGCAGCGCTCTATCCAGCTGAGCTACGGGCGCCGTTCGGCGATGATCTGCTATGGTAACGACTTTGCAGGGCCCTCAGTATGCCCAATCTACCGCACGCGCTGACCGCGCGCTCTTCAACATTCATGGAGTTTTTTCGGTATGAGTGAACAAGCCAACATGTATGGGGCGGCTGAAGACAATCTCTCGAGCACTACTGACAGTGCCCTCGACCTAGTCGGTGACTGGTTCGCTGAATGGTTTTGCCACCTTACTTTCGGTTACGTCGGCGATTGTCCGGCTGAGTCCAACTGGCTGGAATTCGAACCATTGCAGTGGGCGTGGACCATTGTTCTATTCCTTTTCATCTGGCGGGTAGTGCTGAAGCGCGGCTAACAACGCACGGCTTTTGGTCCCAGCAACATACGCTATACTTCCAGCCCGCGATGAGCCAGTAACCAGCACTGGCGCATATCCAGTACCTGTTAATACTGTCGTAATACGGAGGAAACACGGATGTCGAGCGCGATAACCGACCAGGCAGTAACCAAATCTGCAGTCTGGGCTCTTGTTGCGGGGGTGGTGTTGACAATCTTCCTGATTTTTCTTGGCCATATCTACGCGGGCGACGTCAACGAGCGTCAACGACTGGATCGAAACGAGCGATACGGTGCTGGCACCAGCACCGAACAACGAGTCAAGGCTGTTGGCCAAATTAATGTCGCATCCAGCACCAGCATAACCACCGCATCGACGCAAGAGGCAGTGCCGTCAACTGCCATTGACGGCGAGAAAGTCTACGGCGGTATCTGTGTCGCATGCCATGCGGCAGGTGTCGCCGGTGCACCGCGTGTCGGTGACCAGACAGCCTGGACTGGACGTATCTCAAAAGGGCTCGACACGCTTTACAGCAATGCGATTAACGGTTTCCAGGGCGATGCTGGCGTCATGCCTGCCAAAGGTGGTAAGGCTGATCTGAGTGACGATGAAGTCAGGGCTGCTGTCGACTTCATGCTAGCCAAATCAAAATAGTCTGCCGCTGGCTTGGGGCGGCGATCTGACGAATACGCTATCTTGCGACATAGCGTTGGCTAAACGCGGCAAGTTCCTCTAGTTTTCGAAAAGCAACACCAGAGTCGAGTATCGATTGTGCTTTCTCTACGCCCTCAGCTAGAGAATCGACAACATCAGCAGCATACAATGTGGCACCAGCATTAAGCGCGACCATATCGTAGGCAGGCCCTTTTTCGCCCGACAGCGCACTTCGAATCAGTGCCAAACTCTCGTCAGCACTACCCGCCTTGAGTAAGGACAGTGGCTGGCGCTGGATACCGTAATCTTCCGGATTAATCTCAAACTGCGTAATTCCACCGACCTTAAACTCACACACTGCCGTTCTGTCAGCGATGCTGATTTCATCGAGTCCGTCGGAGGAATTAACAACCAGCGTATGAACGCTTCCTAAATTTCCAAAGACCTCTGCGAGTGGCCGAATCCAGCGTCGCTCATAAACTCCAACCAGCTGCCAACGTGCGGCCGCTGGGTTCGTCAGCGGGCCCAGTAAATTGAAGATAGTTCTGACCCCGATCTCCCGACGCGGTCCGATCGCATGCCGCATAGCACCATGGTGCGTTGGTGCGAACATGAAACCCACACCGACCTGATTAATAGTCTCCCCCACCTGTGCCGGCGTCAGACCGATATGGACTCCGGCTGCCTCTAGTACATCGGCACTGCCGGAGTTCCCGGTAGCAGCCCGATTGCCGTGTTTGGCAACCGTGACACCAGCACCGGCGGCAACCAATGCACAAGCTGTAGACACGTTGAAAAGACCCGCACCGTCACCCCCGGTCCCGACCGTATCGACCACTTTGTCCGATGCAACATTAACGTCAGCAGCAAACTCTCTCATCACGATGGCTGCGGCGGTCAGCTCTTCAACCGTCTCACCTTTAATATGCAGGGCACACAGAAACGCCCCTATCTGGGCAGGCGTCGCATCTCCCTGCATGATGACCCGCATCACATCCGTCATCTGTATGCGGTCCAGATCAGCACCAGCGGAGACTCCGCGGATTGCACTTTGCATAACCATTGTCATGCGGCCCAGACGCTATCAACCCTCACGGGACTAGCACGGTGGCGCCGGTTGTCTTTCGGGATTCGAGATCACGATGCGCATTCGCTGCCTCCGCCAGAGGCCGTTCCTGGTTAACCTCGGCCCGCACCGTGCCATCTTGCATCACTTCAAATAAGTCTGATACACACGCCAACAAACTCTTGCGATCGGCGATGTAGTTAAACAGAGAAGGACGTGTCAAATACAGTGATCCCTTGCCTTGCAGGACTGCTGGGTCAATCGGGTCAGGTGCACCGGAAGAAGCGCCGAACAACACCATATGCCCGCGTGGGCGAAGACAATCGAATCCGCGTAAGAAAGTGTCTTTCCCTACTGCGTCATAGACCACGTCAACACCTTTGCCTTCGGTGAATTCACCAACACGTTCTACAAAATCCTCTCGCGTGTAGTTAATCAGATGAGTGCAGCCGTGCTGGCGAGCTAGTTCGGCTTTTTCGTCCGAACTGACCGTGCCAATCACAGTCGCTCCAAGCCGACTAGCCCACTGGCATGCCATCAATCCCACACCACCGGCTGCTGCATGAAAGAGAATCGTGTCACCCGCGCTGACCGAAACCGTTTGTCGAAGCAGGTACTGGGTGGTCATGCCTTTCAGCATGGCAGCTGCCGCCGTTCGGTCTTCTATGCCGTCGGGCACTTTGACGACACGGTCTGCTGGCATCAGTCGCGCTTCGGCGTATGCGCCTATCGGCGCCGATGCATAAGCGACTCGGTCACCAGTCTTAACATCTGCAACATTATCGCCCACGGCTTCGACAACGCCAGCTGCCTCAAACCCCGGGGTGAATGGAAGCTGAGGTGCCGGATAAGCGCCCGTTCTGAAATACACGTCAATAAAATTAAGGCCTACTGCTGTGTGACGAAGTCGAACCTCCCCCGCACCGGGATCACCGACTTCGATCGATTCGAACCGCAACGCTTCGGGCCCGCCGGGCTCATGCACCAAAATCGCTTTTACCATCGCACCAGTCTCCTACAATCAATACACCATGTTGAATTGTATTTTAGCGTGTCTAGCGCATTGGTAGCGCTGCCAGTATCAGTACCTAAACTCTGCCTTACTGAATCGCTAAGGTGGTCATCTCGCACATATTTGATCACTGCTATCCAACGGTAGCGGGGTTACAGCGCACCGATTCTTGCCGCCGTGTGTCTGGCGAGAATCTCATAACCGAGATCACTGAAGTGACCTCCACAATCATCCAGCCCTGATGATTCGCCTGTATCAAATAGTTTACATGCCTGCTCAATGTTGATTTTCTCGAGCATTTCTTCGCCAAGGTTATGGACCTCTATGTCGCGAGATGCCAATGCGTCGATCAACGGCTGGTAGGGCCAGGTTTGACTCTTCGAATAATGTCGAAAATCCAAAATTGAGGGCAATAGTTGGATAACAGGCCGTTTACCCCGTTGCTGGGCCACATCGACAAAGCGCTCTACTATTCGCGTCGATATTTCTAATGCCTGTGAAGGGTGGCCCGCAAGAAACAACTGACCGTACCAGGGAAGACCGGCCAGCTTCGCTCGCACCTTCCAGTGGGAAAATACCCGGGCAAGCGTAAACGTCCACGGAAAGCGCCATATCGGCAGCCCCGATGCGCCACCCGCTGCAAGGTAATCGTGCTCAATGTGCTGCGCCGGATCGCGAACAGCGGCCTCGAATTTCGAAAATGTCATTATTTGAGCGGGCAGATACTGCAACTCGCCATTCAACCCAAGAATATAACGCGCTTTAGGGGCAAATACGCTCGCCCCGAAGTGACTGGGCTGATAGACCCAAACATCAAAGTTCCGAGTCACGTGACGTGCGATGTCCTCAGAAAAAAAGCTGAGCACCACGACATCGGCAGTGTCGTTAGATACCGCCTCGAAACGCATCAGTGCCTGATCAATCCCGAATCCAGGAACACCGTAATTGGCCACATGGCATCCAAAACTAGCGGCGATGGACTCACCCCAGCGGCTGTCAGCGGTAAACGAATCCCCATAAAGTGAGACACAGACAGAGACATTTGATGGTTCGGTGAGCGGCTTCGTTTCGCCAGATGGAGATGAATGAAGGGCAGCGCCGTCAACACCCAATCCCCACGGTGCCAAAGACTGTTGTTGATACTCGGCATAACTGGTGGAAGTTTGAACCAGCTTGGGTTTGTAGACATATCCACGCGGCACGAGTACTAGCTGCAAAACCATAAACGAGCCCAATTCGATGACCGTAACAACCATGGCGACGATCACCAAGTAAAAATAGCGGTTTTTAAGTCCGGTTGATCTCATTGCGATTTGACAGCGTACAAATTAACTCCCCAATCAAAGTCTCGTGGTGAAAACAGCTAGGCAATTGCTTCACATTCGACAAAATCTCTCTTATACTGTATATATATACAGTATCTTTCATGATCAATGATCTTCCGTCGTGGTTGGTTACGCTGAACTGCACTGTATCTCGAATTTCACATTTCTGCGTGGCGCCTCACACCCAGCAGAACTCATCCAAGAGGCTGTGCAACTGGGTTATTCGGCACTCGCCCTGACTGATGAATGCAGTGTAGCTGGAGTGGTTAGGGCACATGTAGCTGCTGTCGAACAAGGCCTGCACCTGATTATTGGCAGTGAATTTAATCTGTCAGATGGCCGGCAATTGGTACTGCTGGCCCGCAACCGCAACGGTTATCGCAGTCTGGTACGACTGATCACCCGGGCACGTCTGGCCGCACCCAAAGGGCATTACCAATTGTCGCTCTCTGATATACGTCATGGTGATCTCACCGATTGTATCGCCTTACTGCCCTGCGATCCCCTCCCCGTCACCGGCCTGGCCATGCAAACACGGTATGACCAGCTCACACAACAGGCCAACTTTATCCAAGAGCTGCTGCCAGAACATACCTGGCTGGCATTGGAACAACCGACAAATGGCTTCGATCGACAACACTGTTCTGCACTGTGCAGCGTCGGGCGTCAAACAGACCTGCCGTTGGTTGCTACTGGCAATGTGCATATGCATACACGCAACAGGCAACCACTACAGGATATTCTGACTGCTATTCGCCTCGGCACAACCATCACGGCTGCGGGTCGTCGACTTGCCGGCAATGCTGAGCACCATCTGCGCTCTCTCATACTTCTGCAACGTCTTTATCCCCTGGCATTACTTCGTCAGAGTATCACCATCGCCGAGCAATGTTCGTTTTCCCTTAAAGAACTACATTACGAATACCCGCAGGAATTTATTCCTAAAAAGCTGAATGCCACACAATATCTTCGGGAACTGACGCACATCGGCATGCGATCACGCTGGCCAGGAGGCATACCCGAACCCATCCATAGACAGGTCGCACACGAGCTTTCACTAATTGAAGAACTCGGTTACGAAGCCTATTTTTTAACGGTTCACGACATTGTGCAATTTGCACGTGATCGAAACATCCTGTGCCAAGGACGTGGTTCTGCTGCTAATTCAGCTGTGTGTTATTGCCTGGGCATTACCGAAGTTGATCCGGCTCGTATGAATCTCTTGTTTGAAAGATTCATCTCACGTGAACGAAATGAACCCCCTGATATAGACGTGGATTTTGAACATGAACGACGTGAAGAAGTCATGCAATACATTTACCGGAAGTACGGTCGTGATCACGCAGCATTGGCTGCTACAGTAATCACCTATCAACCGCGCAGTGCGATTCGTGATGTCGGCAAAGCATTAGGATTCGGGTTGAACCAACTGAAATCACTGGTGAGTGACCCTTCTTGGTGGAAAGAAGGACAGTTGCCCCCCCAAAAGGTATACGAGGCCGGATTAGATCCTGAAAATCCGATGATCGGCCAGCTACTCCTTATTGTTTCGCAGCTGATTGGTTTTCCGCGACACCTGTCACAGCATTCCGGGGGATTCATCATCTCGCATGAACCATTGTGCGATCTGGTAGCTACAGAAAATGCAGCAATGCCTGAACGCACGATCATTCAATGGGACAAAGACGATATCAATACGCTCGGACTTCTCAAGGTTGACTGCCTTGCATTGGGTATGTTGAGTGCAATTCACCGTTGTTTTGACTTAATCAGACAACACTCCAATATGGTCCTCACCATGGCCACTGTGCCGACGGAGGATACAGACGTATATACAATGATCAGCGATGCCGACACCGTCGGTGTTTTCCAGATCGAATCACGCGCACAGATGTCAATGTTGCCGCGGCTTCGCCCAGCATGCTTTTATGATCTCGTCATCGAAGTTGCCATCGTACGTCCTGGACCAATACAAGGTGACATGGTGCATCCTTATCTCAAGCGGCGACAGGGACGCAAAGCGATTACTTATCCGAACGAAGCCATGCGCCAAGTGCTCGGGCGAACTCTAGGTGTCCCGATATTCCAGGAGCAAGTCATCAAACTCGCAATGGTTGCTGCTGGGTTTACTCCTGGCGAAGCCGATAGCCTGAGGCGTGCAATCTCTGGATGGCGACGCCATGGCAGTCTCATGGATTATGAAAAAAAACTCGTCAACGGCATGCGCGAAAGAGGCTATCCTGAAACTTTTGCAAGGCAGATCTATCGGCAAATTCTCGGCTTTGGTGATTACGGATTTCCTGAATCACATGCTGCTAGTTTCGCCTTGCTGGTCTATGTATCTGCATGGCTAAAATGCCACCAACCGGCGGCTTTCACCTGTGCACTGCTTAACAGTCAGCCAATGGGTTTCTACGCCCCTGCTCAACTGGTGCAGGACGTGCGCCGCCATGGTGTTGACGTACGACCAGTCGATATAGCCGTCAGCAACTGGGAATCTACACTAGAGCCAAATAACGGCCATCTGGCGCTGCGTCTTGGCTTGCAGATGATCAAAAATCTCAGCCAAGATGGTGCCGAAAGACTGCTCAAAGCGCGTGCGGATGGGACTTTCTGTGACATCCAGGATCTCTCACAACGGGCACGGCTCAGCAAAAATGATCTGCATGCCCTCGCTGAGGCGAACGCCCTTGTATCTGTGAATGACAGTCATCGACGACAAGCCTACTGGGATATCGCCGGCATCACCCAGCCACTCCCTATCGTGAAGAATTTCCGGCTCAGTGAGGGCATACCGATACTACCCAGAGCGAGTGCTGTTGATGAAGTGCATGCTGATTATGCCAGTATTGGTCTGACGCTTGGACCGCACCCGCTTGCACTGTTACGGCCGATTCTGTCCAAGTTAGGCCTGTTGACACGCGAGGCACTTTATAAAAAATCACACGGCCAAGCGGCTAAAACAGCCGGTCTGATTATCACGCGACAACGCCCGGCCAGCGCGAACAATGTTACCTTTGTAACGCTGGAGGATGAAACAGGTAGCATTAACCTCGTGATATGGAAAAAAATCGCGGACAAATATAGTGCAATACTGCTTGGCTCATACCTGATCGGCGTATCAGGCCAGATCCAGCGTGAGGGAACAGTTCTTCATCTCGTCACTGAACAGCTGGTTGATCTTTCCCACCTACTAGACAATCTGCGGACACAGTCTAGGGATTTCTGCTGACTGAGAACTTACAACCGACCACTATCCTTGCTGCTGCTCCAATAGCGCATCTGCAATCTCCCTAACAACTCCCTCACCTCCCCGCGCAGCTACCACGGTCGTCGCAATCGACCGAATCACCGGGTGAGCATCTGCCGGTGCCACCCGGTGACCCACTAGTCGCATCGCTTCAAGGTCATTTGTATCGTTACCGACATACATCACTCGACTGGGGTCTAAACTGTGTTTCTCAATCAGTCCAACAACCGCGGCTTTTTTATCATCACACTGCTGAATACACTCGATACCGAGTTTCTTCGCGCGCATCGAGACAACAGGATTTGCCTCCGTCGACAAAATAATGACCTCGATCTTGGCCCCACGCAGCTGCCGGATACCCCAACCATCCGCCCGATTACAGGCCACGGCTTCACGTCCGTCTTCAAACACGTAAACCCGATTGTCCGTTAGGACACCGTCAAAATCGAGGATAACAAAGTCAACGGACAGCAATCGATATTACCTCCAGGATGCAAAGAATGAAGCGATGATCAATCGCACACCGTGCTGATTTATTACAACTCAAACGGTAGACCATGGGCACTACAGGCGGCATCCACTGTATTGCGCAACAGGCATGCTATCGTCATCGGTCCAACACCGCCGGGAACCGGCGTGATCGCAGCGGCCACCTGCGCGACTGATTCGAAATCGACATCCCCGACGATGCGGGCCTTACCTTCGTCATCAGTTATCCGATTGATGCCAACATCGATCACCAGAGCACCAGGTTTAACCCATTCGCTGGTAATCATCTGAGCACGACCTACCGCGGCTATTAGAATATCTGCCTCACGGCACATTGCAGGCAGGTCCTTAGTGCGCGAATGCGCGACGGTTACGGTACAGTGTGCGGCCAGTAGCAGGGCAGCAACGGGTTTACCAACAATGTTGGATCGTCCCACGACCACAGCATGCATGCCCGACAAATCTGAGGCTTGCCGCTGCAGCAGCATCATGCAGCCGAGCGGTGTGCAGGGAACAAGTCGTGGTGCGCCAGTGGCGAGCAGGCCAACGTTACTTAGGTGAAAGCCATCCACGTCCTTTGATGGATCAATTGCGTTGATCACGGCATGAGAATTGATCTGTTCTGGCAACGGTAATTGGACGAGGATGCCGTGTACCGCCGGGTCCTCATTAAGCTCAGTCACGAGCTGAAGCAATAGCGCCTCACTGGTTGTCGCGGGCAACTTGTGCTCAAAGGAGCGCATGCCAGCAGCCAGGGTTTGCTTTCCCTTATTCCGGACGTAGACCTCACTTGCGGGATCCTCGCCGACAAGCACCACGGCCAGTCCCGGTGTCAGCTGATGTTTGTCTATCAGTTTTTCGACAACGAGTTTGACCCGCTCCCGCAATGCTGCGGCAATCGACTTGCCATCAATGATATTCGCCATACTGCTCTCGTCCTGAGACACGCCGAATCTGCTCAGGCCGCTTCCAGTCGGACTGCACAGTATTTGAATTCCGGAATCTTCCCGACTGGATCGAGTACTGGATTGGTCAGCAGATTGGCGGCCGCTTCTACGTAGCAAAAAGGAATAAATACTTCCTGCGGATGAAGTCCGGGATCAGGACGTGCATGAGCGACGACTTCCCCTCGCCGAGAGGCGACACGAATCAGGTCGCCCTCGCCCACACCTATGGTGTGGAGATCCTCAGGATGAACCGATACGACTGGATAAGATTCGATGGCGTTCAATACCGAGGCACGCCGCGTCATCGCGCCAGTATGCCAATGCTCAAGTTGGCGTCCGGTAATCAGTACACAAGGGTATTCAGTGTCAGTTTGTTCATCCGCCCACACCAGCTGCGCTGGAACGAATTTCCCGCGCCCGTTTGCCGTGGGAAATTCGTTTAGAAACACGACACCTTGACCTGGGTGGTCTTCACTATCACAGGGATATGTCAGTGATCCTTCTCGTTCAAGGCGTTGCCAGCTCATGCCTTTGATACTTGGCATAGCACCACGCATTTCCTCAAACACCGCCGCCACATCCGCATACTCCCATACAAGACCCAAGCGCACAGCGATCTGCTGGATGATCCATAAATCCTCACGCGCGTCACCGGGTAAGGGTAAGGCGCACTTTCCTAATTGCACGCGGCGGTCGGTATTTGAAAAAGTACCTGTTTTTTCCGGGAAAGCAGAAGCCGGGAGAAAAACATCGGCAAACGCCGCTGTTTCGGTCAAAAACAGATCCTGCAATACCAGATGTTCAAGCGAAGCCAAACCCTGACGTGCGTGATTGAGGTCTGGGTCAGACATGGCTGGGTTTTCACCCATGATATACATACCTTTGATGGATCCGGCGAGTGCCGCATCCATGATTTCGACGACTGTCAATCCCGGGCGATTATCAAGAGTGCTCTGCCAATAGTCTTCGAACCAACGGTGGGCATCGTCATCATCGACACGACGATAATCGGGAAACACCATAGGAATGAGACCAGCATCGGAGGCTCCCTGTACATTATTTTGTCCGCGCAGAGGATGAAGCCCCGAACCTGGCCGGCCGACATTACCTGTCATCATCGACAGGGCAATCAAGGCGCGAACATTGTCTGTTCCATGAACATGTTGAGAGATGCCCATACCCCAGAAAATCATCCCGTGGCGTGTTTTTGCATATAGACGGGTCACCTCGCGGATTTGTTCAGCGTCTATACCACACAGAGGAGACATCGCTTCGGGACTACAATCGACTATGTTTTCTTTGATCTGATCAAAGTCCTCCGTACGCCGGTCGACAAATTCGTGGTCAATCAGTCCCTCATCGATAACGGTAAAGATCATCGCGTTCAATAATGCTACGTCGCTATCCGGCTTAAATTGGAGAAAATGATGCGCGTGACGAGCAAGCTCCGTTCGTCGGGGATCGATGACGATCAGCGTCGCATTCGAGCGTGCCGCGTTTTTCATAAATGTCGCTGCGACCGGATGGTTACTCGTTGGATTCGCGCCGATAACGATGATCACTTCGGCATTTGCCACATCTTCTACCTGGTTAGAGACTGCCCCTGAGCCGATGCCTTCCAGCAAAGCGGCGACGGAAGAGGCATGGCACAAGCGAGTACAGTGATCGACATTGTTGGTGCCAAAACCAGTGCGCACGAGTTTCTGAAAAAGGTAGGCTTCTTCATTACTGCCCTTGGCTGAGCCGAAACCGGCAAGTGCGGAGGACCCGTTTTCGTTAAGTATCCGGCTCAACCCCCCCGCCGCATGATCGAGCGCTTCTTCCCAAGTCGCTTCTCTGAACATACGCAGTGGTTCAGCAGGGTCAAAATCATCGTTCAAACCTTTGGCGATGCCTTCACGTCGGATGAGCGGGGTGGTAATCCGTTGCGGATGATCGATATAGTCGAATCCATAGCGCCCTTTGACGCATAAACGGCCGTGATTTGAAGGTCCATCCCGGCCAGTCACATAACGAATGCGGTCATCCTTGATGTGATAAGTCAACAGACAGCCAACGCCACAATAGGGACACACCGAATCGACCCGCCGATCGATCTGGTCCAAGCCGACCCCGCCCGCCGGCATCAACGCACCGGTAGGACAGGCCTGCACACACTCACCACAGCCTACACACGAACTCTCACCCATCGGATCTGCCAGATCAAAAACAATCTCAGCATGAGCGCCTCGATGCGCAAAACCGATCACATCATTAGCCTGTTCTTCACGGCAGGCACGAAGGCAGCGTGTGCACTGGATACATGCTTCAAGATTTACCGCAATCGCCGGATGCGAGATATCAGCCTTCGGTTGACTGCGAGCCGGGAAACGACTGTTATCCACGCCCAGCTTCTCGCACCACTGATCGAGTTCTGAAGAATTGGTAAAGTGAGCGTCACCCACCTCCGCGCGCAAGAGTTCCAACACGAGTGACTGCGATTGATAAGCACGCCCGCTGTCGCTCGTCACCATCATTCCTTGTGTAGGGCGACGACAGCACGATGGTGCAAGCGCGCGCTCGCCCTCTATTTCGACAACACACGCCCTGCAGTTGCCATCAGCTCGTAGGCCTTCTGCATAGCAAAGGTGGGGGATGTTCTCACCTGCACGCTGCGCGGCCTGCAGAATAGTCTCCCCATCAAAAGCAACAAGCGATTTACTATTCAGGGTGAAACTGATGGATTGGGCTTCTTCAGTCATGGGTCAACTCACTTAAGGCCAACTTCCTCGGGGAAGTATTTCATCACACAACGCAGCGGATTAGACGCCGCCTGACCAAGACCACAAATTGAGGCGTCTTCCATCACGGTGGAGAGATCCTGCAATAGCTCTCCGTCCCAGATTGTCTGCTTCATGAGGCCGGCGGCTTTTTCTGTTCCAACACGGCATGGGGTGCATTGTCCGCATGACTCATGCACAAAAAACTGCATGGCATTCAGCGCGGCATCACGTACACGGTCATGCTGAGATAGAACAATCACAGCTGCCGATCCGATGAAGCAACCATGCGGTTGAAGTGTATCGAAATCCAACGGCTCATCGGCCAGCGATGCGGGCAGTATCCCGCCAGAGGCACCACCAGGAAAGTAGGCATAAAGCTGATGGTCGTCGAGCATGCCTCCACAATATTCATCGATCAGTTCACGCACGCTGATCCCGGCGGGTGCGAGATGCACACCCGGTTGATTGACCCGGCCGCTGACCGAGAAAGATCGCAACCCTTTGCGCCCGCGGCGACCATGTCCGGAAAACCACTCAGCGCCGCGTTCCACAATGTCGCGTACCCAGTAGAGCGTTTCACAATTGTGTTCTAGCGTCGGTCGACCGAACAATCCCACTTCTGCCACATAAGGCGGACGCAACCTCGGCATCCCGCGCTTACCTTCTATCGACTCGATCATGGCAGATTCTTCGCCGCAGATGTAGGCGCCGGCACCTCGACGCAGTTCAAGCCGCGGCATTGAGTTTCCAAATGCCGCTTGAATTTCCTCAATTGCACTGCGGAGAATCTCGAGCACTCCCGGGTATTCGTCTCGTACGTATAGATAACAAGTGTCAATACCGACCACATGAGCCGCGATCAGAGTGCCTTCCAGAAAGCGATGTGGATCCCGCTCAAGATAGACACGATCCTTAAACGTACCGGGCTCACCTTCGTCTATGTTGACAGCCAGTAGTCTGGGCGCAGACTGCTCCTGCAGAATACGCCACTTTCTGCCAGCTGGAAATCCAGCTCCTCCTAAACCGCGCAGACCCGAGGATTCAAGTGCACTAAGTATGTTTTCCGGCGCCACTTGCTCTTGCAGACATTGTTGGTAAAGCGTGTAGCCGCCTGCTTCCTGATAGTCGTCAAAAGACACCCAATCGACGAGCGGCATCGATGCGTGCTGCCCCGTAGCGAGCAGCGCCTCAATATCGGCGAGATTTGCCTGTGGTACAGGTCGGCGGCCGACAACCGCGACTGGTGCCTGATCACAACGTCCCACACACGGCACCCGTTGTACCCGCAGCGTATCACCGAGTGCTGAACTCACTTCCGATACCAACTCGTTCGCACCGAACATCTCGCAAGTTACTGAATCGCAGACTCTCACCGTCACGTCGGGGACAGATTCATCGCTCTCCCTAACCACATCAAAGTGATGATAAAACGTCGCCACCTCGTAGACTTCGGTGGGCGCGAGCTTTAATTCCTCAGCCAGAGCAACAATTCTGTCTGCGCCAATTTGGCCTTCTCGATCCTGCAAGCAGTGTAGGTACTCGATCAGTAGGTCGCGCCGCCGTGGCATATCAGAAATCGCCTCTCGGACAACAGCCACTGCGTCAGGGCTAGCCGTGCGTCCCTTTCCTCGTCCCGGGGGACGACGCGTCCCCGAAACGTTGCGAATCTGTCTTTTCTGGCTCAGCTCTCTATCTCCGGCAGAAAGTATTTTCCCTCAAGCGGGTACGAATGATAGACGAAACCGAGCATGTTTAGCGCGTTTAGCCCTTGCATTGGAGGTCCGGCACCTTGATTGGCGACCCGCTCGCCGTTCACCAATGGTCCATGCTTCACTTGGGACATTGCGCTTGTATCGCCCGGGCGCTGCTGTAAATTGGTCCCGACAAATGCACCAACCTCCACTAAAATTACCGCACAATATTTCTCCAGCAGCCGACCCGGGCGCCCGTCGATGACACGCTTTGGCGCTGTTCTGGACATTCAGTAACCACCGAGTAAAAAGCGAATAACTCATGGCTCACAAAGATATTAGGTCCCACAGCGCGGCTCCAATGCCGCGAACCTGACTAGCAGGCGATGTCAGACATCCAAGACTTGACCATGGTCTTGTCGGCCATCGAACTGACACAGGTCCGCGGCGAGCGCCGGCTTTTTTCAAATCTTTCCTTTGAAGTCAACGCAGGCTGCACATTGTGGGTGAGAGGCGAGAACGGGTCAGGGAAAACGTCACTGTTGCGGACGATATGCGGTCTTTCCCTTCCGGAATCGGGCCAAATCCTTTGGAACCACAGAAATATTCGTGAACTAGCGAATGCCTATCGCGCAAGCCTTACCTGGGTCGGTCACCTGTCAGGTGTCAAACTCGATCTGACACCGCTTGAGCATTTGCAGTTCGAATCGACTCGTCAAAAACACAGTAGTGGAGTTTCGCTGATCGAAACGCTTGAACAGATCGGTCTGCAACAACACACTCATTTGCCGTGCCGATTTCTTTCTCAAGGACAATTGAGACGCGTGGCGCTAGCGCGCCTCTGGCTCAGCACAACACCTCTGTGGATTCTCGACGAACCCTTCACTGCGCTGGACGAATCAGGCATCTTGGCTGTTGAAGTGTCTATTCAGAAGCATCTGGAGCAAGGCGGCATGGTGGTCATCGCAAGCCATCGTCCACCTGATCTTGACCCACTGACGGTTAATGAACTGGTTCTGTGACGATGCGAAGGCACAACTCCGGGACTTTTTCAATTACGCTCTTAAAGAGGGATTTTCGCCTGCTGCTTCGGCGACGCGCTGATCTTTTTCAACCCGTACTCTTTTACCTTATTGTTATCGTCCTTGTCTCTCTAGGGCTTGGCGCAGAACCCAACCAACTCAAAGCCATAGGGCCTGCTGCCTTATGGGTAGCCGCATTACTGGCAACGTTGCTCGGGCTGGACAACTTGTTCCGCTCGGATTTCGAGGATGGCTCACTCGAACAACTAGCGCTCAGCCCACACCCTCTGGCTATGTTGGTGATGATCCGGGTTGGTGCTCATTGGTTGGCGACTGGATTGCCTCTGCTAATCATTACACCCGTGCTTGCCGAATTACTCTATCTTGACGCCGTGATCCTGAGAACTGTGCTTCTGAGTCTGTTGATCGGCACACCGACGATGAGCTTGATAGGATCGGTCGGTGTCGCACTCACCATAGGATTACGACATGGCGGCTTGCTGAGCGCGCTCATCGTACTGCCCCTATACGTACCCGTACTGATACTGGGTACCAGCGCGGCCGCATCGGCCATGGTCGGAATTTCACCCTCATCGCAACTCTATGCTCTTTCCGCATTGCTGGTCTTTTCTGCAACCCTGGCACCACTGGCAACCGGCGCCGCGCTGCGAGTCGGCCTCCATTGATGCGTCACTCGTCAGTCACGCATCCCTCACTCGCGTTCTTTACCGTCTTGATGTACTTGTACAACGTGCCCTTCGTCGCTTTGAATTCGGGTGCACTCCACGCCGCTCGGCGAGCAGACAATTCCTGATCCGACAGGTCAACGGTCAGCTGGTTACTTACTGCATCTATCGTGATCATGTCACCATCTTCAACCAAAGCGATCGGACCTCCCTCTTGAGCTTCAGGCACAACATGGCCAATGATGAATCCATGGGAACCACCCGAGAAGCGACCATCGGTCATCAGTGCAACATGATCACCCAGCCCCGCGCCCATGATGGCCGACGTTGGTGTCAGCATCTCGGGCATGCCCGGCCCTCCTTTGGGCCCTTCATAACGGATAATGATCACGTCACCTTTCTGGATGCGTCCTTCTTCCAGCGAAGTGAGCATATCCTCTTCGGCATCGAACACGCGTGCCGGCCCGGTGAAGGCTTCTCCTTCCTTGCCGGTAATCTTTGCGACTGCACCTCCGGGCGCTAGGTTGCCTTTGAGGATACGGATATGACCTGAGGCCTTGATCGGCTCGCTCAGCGGTAGAATGATCAGCTGACCATCCGCAAGTCCTGGAACAGATTCGACGTTCTCGGCAATTGTCTTCCCTGTCACCGTCATACAATCACCATCGAGCATTCCCTCGTCCAGCAGATACTTCATGATTGCGGGCACACCACCTATATTGTGTACGTCTTCCATCACGTATTTACCGCTGGGCTTTAGGTCTGCGATAAAAGGAACACGATCACTGACAGCCTGAAAATCCTCAATGGTGAGCGGCACTTCTGCCGCCCGAGCAATTGCGATCAAGTGAAGAACAGCGTTGGTCGAGCCACCGAGCGCGGACACCATCACCATGGCATTCTCAAAAGCCGTGCGCGTCATGATGTCGCGCGGCTTGAGATCCATTTCTAACAGACGATGAAGGGCCTTACCGGCCGAGACACATTCGTCGACCTTGGCTTGATCAACGGCCGGATTAGAGGCACTGTAGGGCAACGACATTCCCATAGCCTCAATTGCAGTGGCCATCGTGTTTGCGGTGTACATGCCACCGCACCCGCCAGCCCCTGGACAGGCCTTGGTCACGATATCCTGACGTTCATCGTCGCTGATTGTCTCTGCAAGATATTGACCGTAACTCTGAAACGCGGAGATGATATCAACCACCTGTCCGCGCGATATCCCGGGTTTGATGGTCCCGCCATAAACCATCAGTGCGGGCCTGTTAACACGAGCCATCGCCATCATGCAGCCTGGCATATTCTTGTCACACCCAGGTATGGTGACGAGGCCGTCATACCATTGACCGCCCATAACGGTCTCGATTGAGTCGGCTATTAAATCCCGTGATTGCAGTGAAAAACTCATGCCGCGTGTACCCATTGATATGCCATCGCTAACACCGACCGTATTGAATCGCATGCCAATTAAGCCACTTTCTTGAACTCCATTTCGGACATGAGCGGCGAGATCATTAAGATGCATATTGCACGGGTTACCTTCCCACCACACGCTGGCGATGCCGACCTGGGCTTTGTCCATGTCCTCGCGTGTCAAACCAGTCGCATACAGCATTGCCTGAGATGCTCCCTGTGACCTCGGTTGGGTAACACGCGAGCTAATCTTATTTAACTTGTTAGTCATAACGCCTCCAGTTCATCACAAGGCCGGTAGAAATGATTCCCGTACCGACCGTCGCTACAATTCCAAACCAGCATACCAGATCACTCGATCCTCAGGCTGCGTGCGCCAGCGCTTCTCGTAACTGCTGTTCAGCGGTATCAATCACTTCAAGACCGGCGCCTGGATTAACAGCATGCTTTCCAATGTGCTTGCGCCACGCACGCGCTCCTGGCTGGCCGTGGAAAAAACTGAGTAGATGTCGACTCATATCCTTAAGTCGAACCCCCCGTTCTAACTGCTCAGCAATATACTGCTTGTAATCAGAAAGCACCTGCCAGCGGTCAGATGGATCGATATGTGTAGCAAATATCTTTTTGTCAACGTCACTCAAAAGATGGGGATTACGGTACGCCTCGCGGCCAACCATCACGCCGTCTACTGATTGCAAATGTAAAGACGCCTCCGCCAGCGAACGGATGCCACCATTGATTACGATTTCAACATCTGGAAATGCCTGTTTAAGTCGGTACACCCGGTCATAGCGAAGCGGTGGAATTTCACGATTCTGTTTGGGGCTAAGTCCTTTTAGGTGCGCTTTACGGGCATGCACAATGACGCTCGAACAGCCCGCCTCGACAATCGTGTCTACGAACCTATGCAAGAACTCATCATCGTCGTACTGGTCAATGCCAGTGCGGCACTTGACCGTGATCGGAATGCCGACAGCGCAGTGCATCGCTTCAAGGCATTTGCCCACCAGTCGAGGTTCCATCATCAAACATGCACCAAATCGACCCGCTTGCACGCGAGGACTCGGACAACCGACATTTAAATTTATTTCATCAAAGCCTGCTGCCTCTCCAAGTCGAGCACATTCCGATAGTTTGTCCGAGTCTGCACCCCCAAGCTGCAATCCCAGCGGCCATTCAGACACATGGTGAGCAAGGTAACGGTCCCTATCACCGTGCAGCAGCGCGTCGGCTGCTACCATCTCGGTATAGAGAAAAGTTTTCTGACTAAATAATCGCAGCAAAAAACGTTCGTGGCGATCGGTACAGTCCATCATTGGCGCCACACAGAAGCGATGAGAGTAAGAAACCGACATTACCCTACACCTGTCACGGTCACCACCACCAAGCGACTATGCGGGCGCAACCTGTGTTCCCATAGATAAAGACTCTGCCAGATACCCAAGGCCAAAGCGTGTTTCGCAATCGGCACTTGTAAGGTCACTTCAGTCAGACAGCTACGGATGTGAGCCGCCATGTCGTCTGGCCCTTCACTGTTGTGGCGGTAGTCCGGGTGGCCATCAGGAGCAAGTCGCGTCATAAATCTCTCGAGGTCACGATGCACCTCGGCATCGGCATTCTCGGAAATTATCAGTGAAGCGCTGGTATGTCGAATAAAAATATGGCATAACCCCGTACGGACCTTGGACTGAGACACCAGTGCTGCGACATCGTGCGTAATGTCATAGGTGCCACGTCCACCCGTCTCGACTCGCAACTCTTCCTGAAACCACACAGTCCCTTGTATTGTCATCTGTAGCCGAGTAATTCGAAAAACTAACGTGAGCGCGAACCTAGCACGGGCACTGGAAAAGATCGAGCGTAGTGGCGCCACGACTGCACTTAGAAAGATCCATCGGGGGATTGAAAAAGAAAGCCTACGAGTCGGTCAAGACGGCCTCATTTCACAACGGCCACACCCACCCGGATTGGGATCTGCGCTAACTCATCCCAGTATTACGACTGATTACTCCGAGGCACTACTCGAATTCATCACCCCTGTCGAACAATCCGTATCACGGGTCTTACACGACCTGGAGCAGGTCCACCGCTTTACTTACCAACACTTGCTACGGGAACGACTTTGGGTTGCAAGCATGCCGTGCATCGTCCAGGGCGATAGCAGCATTCCTATTGCCGAATACGGCAGTTCCAACATTGCCCGGATGAAACACATTTATCGTGTCGGACTGGGCTCGCGTTACGGCCGATTAATGCAGGCCATTGCGGGAATCCATTACAACTTTTCGCTGACCAACGATTTCTGGATCGCATGGCAAGCGCTTGAAGGCGATGCACAGCCTGCGATAACCTACCAGTCTCAATCGTAC
Source organism: uncultured Acidiferrobacteraceae bacterium (assembly GCA_964484965.1). GTDB lineage: Bacteria > Pseudomonadota > Gammaproteobacteria > Arenicellales > UBA868 > UBA11791. The sequence goes on from CAZAHE010000015.1 coordinate 20,061, forward strand.
CTTGCTGTGGTGCGAAACTTTTATCGCCACACCTGGCTGGTTGCCTATCTGTTTGGGGCTTCACCAGCCGTTTGTCGCAGCTTTGTTGAGGGCAGAACCCACCAGCTCGAGCGATTTGGCGATTCAAGTTACTACTTGCCTCACGCCACCAGCCTGCGTTTGAGCGATCTAGGATATCGAAGCGAAGCACAAGAACGAGTCGTCTTCAACCTTGATAACCTGGAAAACTATGTTGAAGCGCTGTGCGGTGCGACTGAGACGTCCTACCCGCCCTATATCAAAATGGGCGTTAAAGTGGGTCAACAATACCGCCAGCTCAATCACAACGTTCTCCAAATAGAAAATGAATACTATGCTCCGGTTCGCCCCAAAAGAGTCACGCGGCCGGGTGAAAAACCATCCCATGCGCTTCGCGACCGAGGGATCGAATACATCGAGGTGCGTTGCCTCGATCTCGATCCTTTTACTGCCATTGGAATTGATGAACCCACGATACGTTTTCTTGACTTGCTACTACTCTATTGCCTGTTTGAGGACAGCCCTGACTTGACCCGTCAAGAAATGCACCAGATCAATCGTGACCTGCAGCAGGTTATTCTCTATGGCCGGCGCCCGGGCTTGGAACCGCCCACTGGAAGTACGGCGCAAACATTGATTGAGCATGGTCTTGCACTGCTCGACGAACTCGTCGGCTTAGCTGAACTGATGGACGGGTCGGAGAGTACTGCGTACGCAGATGCGCTTCGACTGCAAACAAAGAAATTTGAAGATCCTACGCTGACACCATCTGCCCGAAGCCTGCACATGATGCAGGAATATGACGGATCTTTTTTTGAATTTGCAATGGCGCAATCAATAGAGCATGAACAGTTCTTTCGGGAACACCCACTGTCCGTAGCGACTTCCCATCAATTTGATGTTATTGCACAGGAATCCATTGACCATCAGCGAATGATCGAATCATCAGACAAAATAGATTTCGACAAATTTCTTAAGCAATATTTCGCACAATAAATAATTCGCGACCTTGGCAGACGCAGGATCGAATCATTGAGAGCGCAGCATTCCGAGGTGCGCATTGCGATGTTTATTACATCGCATGGCTTTGGCCACGCTGCGCGGGCCATTGCCGTTGCCGAGGCGTTATCACAACGTTGCTCAACCCTTGAGTTCGACCTATATACAGCGGTTCCCCGCTGGTTTTTCGACAGCGCGAGAATTCGTTTTACCTACCGATATCTCGACTGCGATCCCGGTCTTAGTCAGGTCAACGCGTTTGATGTCGATCTTGCAGCTAGCGTTCAGCGACTCGCTGTGTTGCTCCCTTTTAAGCGCGACCTGATTAAGCAGGTCGCAGCGCTACTACTTATAAGGCGGTGCCAAGCGGTCGTTTGCGACATTGCAGTATTCGGGATCGCCGTCGCAAAAGACGCTGGCCTGCCTTCAATTTTAATCGAGAATTTCACTTGGGACTGGATCTATCGCGCACTCAGCAAACGTTTATCCGTATTTGCCACCTATGCCGACATAGTCGCTCCGCTGGTTGCCTGTGCTGATCTCCATATCCAGGCACAGCCGGCCTGCACTCCTCTCCCTGGCTCACTGTCTGTAGCCCCAATTAGTCGCCAGGTTCGGACCTCTGGAACCTTAGTCCGCGCGCAGCTTGGTATCAAGCCAGGCTCGACTTTGATATTCATTACCCTCGGTGGCGTCGAACAAAAACATCCATTCCTGTACCGTCTGGCACACCAGCCTGTCGGACAATACTTCCTTATTGCCGGCAGCGGATCCGACAACAAGCGTTCAGGCAACATCCGCCTGTTACCGTCTCACTCGGATTTTTTTCATCCAGACCTTGTAAACAGCAGCGATCTGGTCGTCGGAAAAGTGGGCTACAGCACCTTAGCTGAGGTTTATCGAACAGGTGCACGTTTCGCCTATTTTCGCAGACAAGATAATCCAGAGATGCCGGCGCTGCTCAATTTCCTCAAACAAAATGTCAGTGGTGTAGAGCTGGATAGCGAAACTTATCGTGACGGAAACTGGCTTGACCAAATCCCAAACCTGCTCTCACAGCCCGCGTCTCGACCACCTACCGACCAGAACGGTGCGCTGGCGTGTGCCGACAGCATAATTACACTGCTCCAGCACCGCGACCAGTAGAGTTCAGCTGGATAGGCGATCAATCAGTCGCCTGATGAAGGCTTCCCCCGCTTGCAGCTGTTGGTGACTAATAAACTCATTTGGCTGATGGGCCTGATCGATTGAACCAGGGCCGCAGATTACTGTCGGGAACTGGGCTTCTTGAAACTGCCCTGCTTCTGTGCCATAGGCCACCTGCCGCACTTCGTTGGAACCCGATAGCATCTGGACCAGTGTCAGTGCTGGAGAATCGACAGGCACCAGTGCAGGTACCTGTGCAAGCGATTCGGTCTTAATAAAGCAATCCTTGTGCCGCGCGCGCATTCCAGGCAATACCTCGTTCTGGCAAAAATACTCAAATTCATCGATTAATCGGGTCGGATCGTCATCCGGGATATTTCGAATGTCCCAAACGAACTCGCAGTGGCGTGAAATAATATTCAATGCGGTGCCACCTGAAATCACACCAACATGAATAGAGGTGTGGTGGGGATCGAAACCGTTGTCCACAGAAGTTTCGCGCGACAACCGCTCCGCCATCTCGTTCAAATGAGTTACCAGCCGGGCAGCGGTCATTACCGCACTAACACCACGATTGGTCTGGCTGGAGTGAGTCTCGTAGCCCCCGACTGTCGTGCGTAAGCCAACCATTCCCTTGTTGCCGTTAACCGCACCCATACTGGTTGGTTCACCGATGATCACGGCATGCAGCGGTGGTAGCCGCTCGGCAATTTGTCGCACCATTCGCGGCGCCCCGAGACATCCCACCTCTTCATCATATGACAGCGCAAAGTGAATCGGCTTCTTTAGCCGTTTCATCTCGGGTACCAGTGCGAGACCGATGCCCAAGAATGCCTTCATATCACAGGTGCCTCGGCCATAAAACAGACCGTCTCCCGGCGTCATGCAGAACGGATCTGTATCCCATGCCTGGCCGTCAACTGGCACGACATCGGTATGGCCTGACAGGACGACCCCACCTGCTTCTTGCGGGCCAACCGTCGCATAAAGATTCGATTTGCGCCCGTCATCGCTTGGAACACGGGTCGATTCAAATCCGTGCTCGTGAAGATACTCCTCGACAAATTCGATCAGTTGCAAATTGCTCTCCCGTGACACCGTGTTGAACCGGATCAATTGTTCAAGCATTTCGAATGGCGACATAGCTGCTAATTCCTCTCGCTTCAGCGAACAGTCTACACTGTCCTTATCTATGCAAAAACCTTGTGGTTGGCCGTCTCGTTGTGATCATGTAGCCTTCTCTGTCAGGCACCAAGGAAGCAGGAGCATTTGCAAATGAGCATCAAGACAATTGGCCTTGTCGGGGCGGGCACAATGGGCAGCGGGATCGCCCAAGCTGGCGCATTGTCCGGCTACAACGTCACCATGCAAGATATTTCAGACGCCCAACTAAACTCTGGCATAACGGCAATCAACACGAGCCTCGAACGCCTCGTCAGCCGCGACAAGATAAGCGGCGACGACAAAACTGCTGTTCTGGCCCGCATTCAAGGGACAGTTTCATTAAAGGATCTAGCTGACTGCGATGTGGTAATAGAAGCGGCAACCGAGAACATGGAGATAAAAATCGCTCTTTTCAAAGAATTAGATGCTCTATGTAAAGCCGATGCAATTCTTGCTTCCAATACATCGTCGTTGTCCATTACTCGTCTCGCCGCCGCAACAAACCGAGCACCACAGGTCATTGGGCTGCATTTCTTCAACCCGGTTCCGATCATGAAACTGGTCGAAATCGTTCGTGCTCTCCAAACATCTGATGCGACCTTCGCCAAAATGGATGCGCTAACGAAACAACTGGGAAAAGAACCTGTCAGTGTCCAGGATAGTCCCGGCTTCGTAGTCAATCGGATGCTGGTGCCCATGATCAACGAGGCAATTTTTGTATTGCACGAAGGCTTGGCCAGTGCTGAAGAAATTGATAAAGCGATGAAGCTTGGCGCTAACCACCCCATCGGCCCGCTTGCATTGGCCGATATGATTGGCATAGACGTTTGCCTGTTCGTAATGGAAATCCTGCACAATGATTTTGCCGACTCGAAATTCCGGCCCTGTCCATTATTAAAGAAAATGGTCAATGCAGGTTATCTGGGCCGCAAGAGCGGCCGCGGATTTTTTGATTATAGTAAGCGATGATTTGTCGCGCTGTGTGAGTACCGCCGTGCCAGACGCCTTCGTAGACAAATGGACTCTTAGCACCAAAGACTGGCCGGCGTGATGGATAGTATACGACTGGGAATTGATACCGGCGGAACCTATACCGATGCGGTCCTGCTAGACGAATCAGACTCAGTCATTGCAAGTACGAAGGTATTAACCAACCAGAAGAACTTAGCAACCAGCATTGACCGTGCCATTACGGCATTGCCTTGTGCCATGCTCGAACACACTCGCCTTGTGTCGCTGTCAACAACTCTGGGCACTAACGCAATCGTTGAAGGCCGCGGGACACCAGCCTGCTTGCTCCTTGCTGGCTACGACGAGCGACAAGTCACCCGTAGCCACTTGCAAGAACTGGTTGCCGGCGGACGATGCATCTTGCTTCGCGGAGCCCATGACGCCGCTGGAAACGAAACCGAATCGCTCGATCTTGTACATGCCGAAAAGGCAATTCACGACAACCTCAAGTTTGTTACGGCATTTGGAATTTCTGGGATCTTCAGTGTGCGCAATCCAAACCATGAGATTGCCCTGCAGCAGCTCGTGCGGTCGATGACTGCACTGCCAGTCACATGCGGTCACGAACTTGCATATTCTCTCGATGCATCGCGACGCGCGATAACCGTTGCTTTAAATGCAACTTTGGTTCCCTTTATCGATCAATTGATTCGCTCAGTGCAAGACACACTTAACGCACACAACATTGATGCACCATTGATGATCGTCAAAGGTGACGGCTCGCTGGTCACAACCAACCTTGCACTCCAACGCCCAGTGGAGACGATTCTCTCAGGACCAGCAGCCAGTGTGACGGGTGCTTTACACGGTATTTCGCCAGACAACGCGATCGTCGCCGATATGGGTGGTACCACCACCGATATCGCATTTATTGTTGATAACCAACCTGTGCTCAGTCACGCAAGAACAAAGATTGGGCAATGGCGTCCGATGGTCGACTCTATCCGTGTCCTGTCGATTGGACTTGGCGGCGACAGCGAAGTTGGATTCGGCGGGGGCGAAGGCCTAGTCATTGGCCCGCGACGCGTGATGCCAATATGCCTGCTGGCACATCGTTATCCGGAACTGATGCCCAGGTTAAAGGCACACACCGAGATGACACCCACGTCACGCAGTAACCGATTCGCCGTCCCACTTTTTGCTACTGAAAGTCAACTTGACAACCTTTCAGCGACTGGCAGGCGCGCATGGAGCCTTCTCAGCGAATATCCTGTGGAAATCGATACCGTGGTCAAAAAAGATCGTCAGCTGGCACGGACCATCGCAGAAATGGTTCGTAGCGGAATCGCTCTTTACACCGGCTATACACCTTCGGATGCTGCCCACGTACTCGGGCTAATGAACCACTGGTCCGCCGAAGCCGCTATGTTGGCGACGAAGACCTGGCGACGCCAGATGCGTCAGATTTACGGATGGGGGCGTCGCTCTTCCGATGATCCGCGAGACGTCGCGCGCGTCGTACACGAGAAAGTTTTGGATATGATCACTCACGCTATCCTGCAGGCCAGTTTGAATACGAACCAAAGTCCTCGCAGCAAATCAGAACTTACGGCCCTGCATCACATGATACTTGAAGGCATTAGCGCTTCCACCGGCCAATCCGAACAATCTCTACTTTCATTAAGCTATGATCCTCGCTACCAATTAATCGCCGTTGGCGCACCGGTATCGAGTTACTATCCACAAGCCAGTGCCATGCTTGGCCTCAGGCTACGGATGCCGGAACACGCCGCAGTGGCCAGCGCGATTGGTGCTGTCGTGGGTACGATCGTACAACGGCAACGCGTCACCATTACTCAGCCTAACCAAGGCGTATTCCGTGTCCACGATCCCGATGGGCCGCGCGACTACATTGATCTGGACAGTGCTGCTGCTCATGCCGAAAATGCTGCCAGCTCCATAGCTTACGCGAAGGCCAGTGCTGCGGGCGCTGTGCGGGTTGAGGTCAACATCGCAAGAAATGACAACGCTGTTAAAGCGGACGAAGAAGCACAGCCGGTCTTCTTTGAAAGCACCATCACGGCAACAGCCAGTGGACGGATCGGGCAAATCACGAGTGCTTCAAGCCTGTCCAGCAACGCGGCGCCCTGACGGAGCGCCCGGCACGCTTCAAGTTTTGCCAATCCGGGCGTAGAATCGGCCCCCCCTTCAATAAGCTCTCATTCTGATCGGATAAAACCCAAGTGCGCTCTCGGGTGAACTACTGGCTCCGCTATCAGCAAACATCTGCTTGCTTGTGAAATTTCATGATGGCCGAAACGACGAATTAAATCGTGGCTAAGAAAATTCCCAATGGGGCTCGCAAAGACATCAACGGACGCCCACATGTCTATTACGATGACTACTGGATACGCTACTACCCACCTCCGCAGGAAACGCTCGCGAACAAGAAAATTCTGATCGATCAGTTAACGCGCCGAACATTCCACCACACCGAGCCCGGCATCAATACGCCCGGCAGCAAGGTCGAAGCCGCGCGACGCGCCTGGCAGGAAGAACGAGAACCTTCCCGTAAGCGCGTCAACGCCGCCATGCTGTCTGGGGCACTGTTTAACCGCGCAACCGACATCTTCACCAGTATCGTAGATTTGGAAGAGAAGGGCATTGACATTAGTCCAGATAACGAACTGATGCGCGAATGCAGTGCGTGTTTTGAAGAAGCTCTGGAAATGGGCAAGCACGTCAAACACGCCAGTGGTCACGAAGGCATAGACGAATTGTGGGGAGAGCCATTCAAGGTTTTTACATTGTCAATGCAGGTGTATTACGAAAGCCGTTATGTAAAAGTCGCACAAACGATGCGATCGATCGATGAAATTGCCGAAAAAATGATAGTAACCTTTACTTCGTTTCCCGCGTTCCGCGATCTTGGGCAGATCATTCGAGACTATGCACGTGCCGCACGAGAGGAAACGGAAATCATGAAAAGTGATCTTGATTTCTTTCGTAATTGGCCTGAATTCGTCTCCCTGGGAGAACAAATCAGTCGATTTAAACCAGACCCTTCCGTCGTCGATAACACGCTCACAACCTCACAAATTGACGAGGGAAAGCAGTTGCTTTGTGAAGGCAAGGACCTGTTGCGGGATATTGCAGCGGTCCGAGTGCCCATTCTGATCAGTTCAAGGCAGTACCTCGCAGCACTTGAAAACTTTTGGTCCGCGTTGTCGACCAACACCGTCGACAACAACTGAATTCAGCGCAGTACCCTCAAGCAGCTGTGGTGTTGTGCTAAATAATGCCCAAACCCCTTAACTGGCACACCTACTGCTTAATCTTCCTGACGGGGTTTATATGGGGATCTTCATTCCTGTTCGTCAAGCTGGCGGTGAAGACTATCCCAGCTTACACACTGACTATGGGACGGCTGGCTATTGCTGCACTGATCTTATGGGCTGTCCTGCACACGCGTGGAAAATCATTGCCACTCGACAAGGCGTCGCTGAAATCTTTTTCTTTCATTGGCTTTTTCGGCAGTGCTTTGCCGTTCACATTGATCAATTGGGGCGAGATTCATATCCCCAGCGGTCTCGCCGCGGTACTAATGGGAATTATGCCTATTAGTACGGCGCTTCTCGCTCACTTCTTTATTCCTAGCGAACCGCTTGGACCCGGCAAAGGGCTAGGCATCGGGATCGGTTTCGGAGGCCTCTTGGTGCTGGTCGGCATGGATGCCGCAGCAGGACTCGATTCGTCGGTGCTTGCGCAGGCGGCCCTACTGGCGGCAGCTGTTTCCTATGCGCTGACGACAACTTTTACTCGACTGCGGGTGACTCAGGATGGCCTGGTGATGGCAACCGGTGCAACGTTGCTGGGATTTGTGTGGGTTGCCCCTTTTGCACTGCTGTGGGACCGGCCCTGGGAAATCACACCTGACGCCGTGAGTGTCAGCGCAACGTTAATCTTGGCCGTGTTTCCGTCTGCTCTTGGTACACTGTTATTTTTTCACCTGATTGCTCGTGTCGGTGCGAATGTTTTCGCTCAGGTTAATTATCTGATCCCACTGATCGGTGCCCTGCTTGGCGTCGTCTTCTTAGGAGAGACACTAGACTGGCGATTACTTTGCGCACTCTTCCTGGTGCTCTCTGGCCTAACCATCGTCAGCCTGGCACGTTGAGACAAGTCACTTGAAACATTATTGCATGCTTTAATCGAGCAGTTGCCTGACCACGTATGGAAGAATACCGCCGTTAAGGAAATAGTCCCACTCACGAGGCGTATCGATTCTTAACCTAGCTGGAAAACTTTCAATGCCTCCATCGTTAGACGTTACTTTGACGGTAATCTCACTAACACCCTCCTTCAGTCCAACCAATTCATATGTCTCGTCGCCCGACAGACCGAGGGATGATCTTGACGCCCCGTTGCAGAACGTCAGCGGCAGGATTCCCATACCGACCAGATTTGACCGATGAATGCGCTCGTAACTTTCTACCAATACTGCCCGGACCCCGAGCAAGTAGGGCCCTTTGGCAGCCCAATCTCGGGATGAACCCGCACCATACTCCTTACCACCAATCACTATTAGCGGCGTGTTTTCATCAGCGTAACGCATCGCGGCATCGTAGATAGTTATCTGGTCACCACTCGGGTGGTGATGAGTCCAACCGCCCTCTGTCCCGGGCGCCAACTCATTTCTCAGTCGTATATTGGCGAATGTCCCACGCATCATCACTTCATGATTTCCGCGGCGCGCTCCATAGGAATTAAATTCTTTCGCTTGAATACCTTGAGCGGTGAGATATTCCGCTGCCGGACTGCCCTCGGCGATACCACCAGCGGGAGAAATATGATCAGTAGTAATGCTGTCCCCAAGCATTGCTAACACGCGCGCACCGGAGATTTTTGGCAACCCTGGCAGGGCGCGCGTCATGCCATCGAAGTAAGGCGGCCTGCGCACATAAGTTGATTCGCTATCCCACTCGAACAAACTTGATTCGCGTGCAGTGATCCTTGACCAATAGGCATCACCCGTTAGCACGCCGGCATATCGACTTTGGAACAGATTCTTAGTCACCGCTCCGTCGATTACCTGGTTGACCTCGGCTTGTGACGGCCACAGGTCGCGCAGAAACACTGCAACACCGCGACTATCCTCACCCAGCGCATCCGTCTCAAAATCAATATTTGTCGTACCTGCGAGTGCGTAAGCAACCACCAGTGGGGGTGACGCAAGAAAGTTCATACGTACCTCCGGATGGACCCGACCCTCGAAATTACGATTGCCCGAAAGCACGGAGCAGGCAATTAGATCCGATGACTTGATTGCGGCGCTGACGGCATCTGGCAAAGGCCCTGAATTGCCAATGCAGGTTGTACATCCGTAACCGACCACAGCAAATCCAAGCGACGCCAAGTCGCCGAGAAAGCCCGCCTCTTCAAGGTAAGCGGTCACCACCTTAGAGCCCGGGGCCAGTGAAGTCTTCACCCACGGCTTGACCTGCAGGCCCCTTGCCACCGCCCTTTGTGCTACCAGTCCAGCTGCCATAATGACACCAGGATTAGATGTGTTTGTGCAACTAGTGATGGCTGCAATGACCACATCACCATCGTGCAGCTGGGATGAATGCCCATTGAGCACGATTGATTCGGCGACCGTTGTTTCACTGTCGCGCATCTCGAAACGAGCTTTTTCTATTACTTGCTTGGCTGCAGACAGGTCAATTCGATCTTGTGGTCGCTTGGGCCCGGCGATACTCGGAACCACGGTATCCAGCGCGAGCTCTAATTCGTCTGAGTACCGCGGTGTCTCGCTGGCATCATCACGAAACAGCCCCTGCCGGCGAGCGTAGGCTTCGACTAACGCCACCTGAGCTTCGCTACGGCCCGTCAGAGCCAGGTAGCTGAGCGTTTCATCATCAATCGGGAAAAGGCCACAGGTCGCCCCGTATTCCGGCGCCATATTTGCAATCGTCGCACGGTCGGCAAGAGACAGATGATTGAGACCGCTACCGAAAAATTCAACAAACTTGCCAACCACGCCATGGGCTCGCAGCATCTCGACCACTTGCAGCACCAGATCGGTTGCTGTCGAACCTTCGGGTAAACGACCACTCAACCGAAAACCAATGACGTCGGGCACCAGCATTGTTATTGGCTGGCCTAGCATCGCCGCCTCGGCCTCGATGCCACCAACACCCCAGCCCAACACACCTAAGCCGTTGACCATTGTCGTGTGAGAATCGGTACCGACAACTGTATCCGGATAAGCCCACAAAGATCCGTTGTGCTTACTCGTAAAAACTGTGCTTGCCAGGTGCTCAATATTTACCTGATGCACGATACCAGTCGAGGGTGGAACAACACGAAAGTCGTCAAACGCGCGTTGACCCCAACGAAGGAATTCATAACGTTCAGAATTACGGTCGTACTCACGCTCCGTGTTTTTTTCAAGCGCATCCGGTGAACCAAAAAAATCAACCATCACCGAATGGTCGATTACTAAATCTGCGGGAGATAGCGGGTTGATTTTCGCTGGCTCGCCTCCCAGTGACTGGATTGCCTCACGCATTGCAGCTAAATCCACTACCGCCGGCACGCCAGTGAAGTCCTGCATCAGAACGCGCGCAGGCGAGAACGAAATTTCTCCCTCTACGCTACCCGGCTTCCAATCTGCCAGCAACTCGATATCGGTCGCTCGAACGCTGATACCGTCTTCTGCTCGCAATAAGTTTTCCAAAAGGATCTTAAATGAATACGGCAGCTTTTGAACTTCGAAGCCCGGATCTAGCCGGTTTAAGTCATGAATTCGGTACTCTTGGCCGTCGACATCCAGTGTTACTAGTGTGTCGAACGTATTCGTCATAATGGGACTTCCTTGCTCATTGAGACGTGCTGGAGGCTGAGACAAACGATATTGCCTAGCGAGGCTAGAGCGAGTGTAGCATTTTGCTCAATAATAAAAGGCTACGTGTTTTAGCTTATTCATTCGATTCGAAAATATTCATCAAGTCTTGTTCATCGATTACCGTGACGTCTAGTGCTTTGGCTTGACCTAGTTTCGACCCGGGATCAGCACCAGCGACCAGGTAATCAGTCCGAGCAGACACACTAGTAGTCACCCGTGCTCCCAATTCTTGCAGGCGCTGGCGTGCCGCCTGTCGTGACATTGACTTCAATGTGCCAGTCATTACCACGGTGCTGCCTTGAAGAGGCTGTTCTCGATCGATTTGCGTTGACACTTGCTGCCAAACAACACCAGCATCCCGCAAGCGTTGAATAATTTCTCGGTGCTGTTGCTGAGCAAAGAACGCAGTGATTGAGTCACTGACTGCGGGCCCGACATCTGCCAGTTTCTCAAGCACGTCCTTGGGAGCTTCCACAAGGGCTTCAAGAGACCCGAAGTGCCGTGCGAGTAGTGACGCGGTCGATTCACCGACATGTGGAATACCCAGAGCAAACAGAAACCGCTCAAGTGACGTCTCCCTACTACGGTAAATTGATTGCACCAGGTTGGCCGCAGATTTGTCTCCCATGCGCTCGAGGGCTGTCAGGGTTTCAGCATCAAGCCGATAAAGATCACCAACATCGCTGATGACTTCTGTATCCACCAGCTGATCCACCAACTTGCTCCCGAGGCCTTCTATATCCATCGCTTTTCTCGATGCAAAATGCTTAACCGATTCCCTAATCTGGGCGTTACACAATAAGCCGGCGCTGCACCGAATTACCACGCCTTCTTGTTCTCCTACAACATCTGCGCCACAAGCTGGACAAGCTGATGGAAAATCAAAGCTCCTGGCCCCTTGGGGCCTTCTCTCATTCACTACCGAAACCACTTCCGGAATTACATCACCGGCACGGCGAACCACAACAGCATCACCGATACGAACGTCGAGGCGCTCAATTTCGTCGCGATTGTGCAATGTGGCATTGGCCACGGTCACACCTCCGACAAAGACTGGCTGAAGCCGAGCTACTGGGGTCAGTGCACCTGTGCGGCCAACCTGAATATCAATATCGCGTACTACGGTAACCGCTTCCTCGGCAGGAAACTTGTGCGCCAGTGCCCAGCGCGGTGCACGCATGGTTGAACCTAACTGCACTTGCTGATTTAAGTCATCAACTTTGTAGACCACACCATCGATCTCGTAGGGCAACGTATCACGTACTTGCAGTAGTCGTTGATAAGCTTGCAAACAAGCACTGATACCAACGACCAACTTATTCTCCGAGTTTGTCCGCAGCCCCCAGGTGCGCAACCGTTCCAGCGTCTGAGCATGGCCTGCAGGCAGATCACCTCCATCTTGGAGTCCTAAGCTGTGGCAGAAAAACTCCAACGGGCGACGTGCCGATATTCTCGGATCAAGCTGGCGCAAGCTGCCGGCCGCCGCATTCCGGGAATTAACATAGGCTTTTTGGCTCATCATCTGCTGCTGTTCATTTAAGGCCTTGAATCCAGAGCGCGATATATAAACCTCTCCACGCACCTCGAGCACATCCGGGTAATCATCGCCAACCAGGCGCATAGGAACAGAACGAATTGCACGAACATTCTGGGTGACATCTTCGCCCCACTTTCCATCGCCGCGGGTCGCGGCACGAACCAAGCGCCCTGACCGGTACTGCAGACTGACGGCGACACCATCAAGTTTCGGCTCAACCAAATAGGTGATTGAATCCGTAGACAACCCGTTACGACAACGCCGGTCAAAAGCATATACTTGTTCATCAGAAAACGCGTTACTTAGAGAAAGCATCGGTAGCGCATGCTCAGCTGCGGAAAAACCCTCAAGCGGATGACCTCCAACCCGTTGAGTCGGAGAGTCAGGTGTTTGCAATGACGGATTGGCCTGCTCAATCGCTAGCAACTCCGCCATTAATCCGTCGAACTCTGCGTCAAGAATTTCAGGTGTATCAAGCACGTGATACAAATAGTTGTGATGCTCGATTTGCTCACGTAGACGGGTCACCTTGCCCATCGTCTTATTGTGGCGGTTCATCGCTGCGCGCGAACGCTCAGTTGGTCGCCATCTCTACCGCGTGTTCTACATCCACCGATACGATTGCCGAAACACCTGGCTCGCCCATAGTAACGCCAAGCAACACATCAGTAGCTTCCATCGTAATCTTGTTATGTGTGATAACGACCAGTTGTGTACGATCAGAAAGCGTACGTAACGTTGCACAGTAGCGCTCAACATTCATGTCATCGAGAGGCGCATCGACTTCATCAAGAATGCATAGCGGAGCGGGGTTCAATCTAAACAAGGAAAACAATAAGGCCACTGCCGTCAATGCTTTTTCACCGCCTGATAGTAGGTGAATGGTGCTGTTGCGCTTGCCCGGCGGGCGCGCCATGACTGTTACGCCAGCAGTCAGAAAATCATCTTCAGTCAATTCGAGGACTGCATTCCCGCCACCAAATAGGCGCGGGAAAAACTCACAAAAATAGTTGTTAAGTGATTCGAATGTATCCTTAAATCGCTGCCTGGTTTCACGATCTATCCTTCGAATCACACTTTCCAGTGTTATCAACGCCTCACTGAGGTCCTCGTTTTGCCGATCCAGATACGTTTTGCGCTCGCTTTGTTCTTCAAATTCTTCGATTGCCACTAAATTGACCGGTCCGATCCTCGATATTTTCTCTGCCAGCTGATTGGCTTTTTCACGCCACAAGTCTTCTTGTGCTTGTGCAGGAAGGCTCTCCAACAGCACCTCAAGTTCAAATTGGCCAGCACTGATCTGCTCCAGTAGAGTCTCCGCTCGAACCGAAAGCTCCTGCATTTTCATCCGTTGCTGATCGAGAGCATCACGCGCAGCGGCTACCTCCTGTTCATATTCAGAGAGCCGGCTGTACTGCTCCCGCAGCTCATCTTCGAGTTCAGAATGCACTGCCCGCGCCTTAGACAGTCGATTTTCTGTATCCTGACGGCGGGCCAGAAGCACTTGCAACTGCTGGCTCATCTCAGCTGTTGGCTCATCTTTTTCATCCAATGCGCTATTCAATTGCGACTTGCGATTTTGGTGCTGCTCAATCTGTTTCATTAAACGCTCGGACAACGTGCCGACCGAATCGAGCGATGCATAAGTCCGTTGCAAATCCAGTTCACAGGCATGTAGCTCATTGCGCTTTTGTTGTACAGCTTGTCTCGTAGCAGCAACCACTTCGATCAATTGTCCTCTCTCGTCAACCAGTTTGCCGCGCTCTATTTCGAGCATGCCAGTTTCATCTTCAGCCAAAGAGAAATTTCTATTCGCTTCGAACATTTCGTTTTCTGAATCAATCAACTCATGGGTAATCTCTTCAATCTCAGACTGCAACTGCTGCCGGCGCTCGCCAATCTGTGACTGTCGCACCTCTCGTTCCGCCAGTCTCTCACGTGCATCCGCTTGCTCACGCTGGCATTGCGCTACCTCTTTATGCAAGGTTCGGTGCACCTCCTCAAGGCGGCGAATTTCCTGCACACCTCGTTCTTGCTGGAGCTCAAGCTGGCGCAGGTCGTTCGAGGCATTTTCAACTGTCAGTTCAAGCTCATGAATTTCTTCCTCCCGCGCTAGAAGACCGGTCTGGGGACCAGGGGCGCGCGCTGATCGCAGCCAGTTTTTACCAATCAGACTGCCATCTTGAGTAACCACACATTCGCCCGCACGCAGCGTCAAGCGACGCTCCATCGCCTCTGCCAATGAACCAGCAACGTATATGCCTGACAGCAGTGGACGCAAGTCATAGCGGGGGCAGTTGAGCTTCGCCAGCAACGTATCCGCCGGAGGCGCCTCCACGGTGTCACCTGCATCACCCGCCTCGATCAGGAAAACGTTGCGCGCTGCCGGTAAACTTGACTCAGCACTTACTACGGTCTGCAGATGACCTATGCCAAGGCCTGTCAGCCGGTCACCGAGGACAGCATCTGCCGCATTTTCCCAGCCTGCCGCAACATTGACTTCGCCAGTCAGTCTGGGTGCACGTTCTAACCCGCGCTTTGCGAGCCAGGCCCGGTACTGCTCGTCCTCGTCGCCAAGGGCCGCGACTTGGAGTTCACGCAAAGACGAAAGTCGGGTATCCGCCGTGTGTAATAACTGACGCACCTGATCTAGGTTGTTGCGAAGTTGTGTCTCCGCTTCACGCTCATCAGCCATTTGGACAAGCGTCTCTGCCAGTGCTACTTGCTGGGATTCAAGGGTGATCGAACCCCGCTCAACAACGGCCCGTAGATGATCGAGGTCAAGCGAATCTTCATCGTCAAGCAATAATTGATATTCATCGTCGAACCGTGCCAGACGCTCCTGGGCCCGGCTATCGACATTCTCGAGCTGTGCGATACGCGCTCGCTGGACTTCCTGCTCTCGAGCCGGCTCTGCGGCCCGCTGAGTAAATATCTGCCAACGAGTCTGCCAGCCCTCAAGTGCAAGTTCGTGCTCCGAGAGCTCGTTCTCTGCCGCGCTGACGGCCTCTGCCAGCACAACTCTGGCGCTCCTTGACGCCTCCAGCTCGGACCGCAAGTCCTCCTGGCGCTCTGCAGCGCTGCTGCACTCGGTCATCAGCCCGCTGATGAATTCCTCTAAGCGTTCAAGTTCGCTACGCTGTTGCTCCTCAGTCTGCCGAGCATGCTCCATTTGCTGCTCAATCGAGGCAATATCTGCAGCGACAGCATAAACGTCACCTTGAATACTGCTCAATGCTTCCTGCGAAGCAAGCTGTTTCTCGCGAATCGTCTCAATAGCCCGCTCCAGTTCACGCTGATTGGCCAGTTTAGACTCTGCATTTGATTCCGCGTCAGCGGTATGCCGCCTTTCGCTCTCGATCAGTTTTGCCATCTGCAAATGACGCAATGCCAGTAGCTCACCGTTCACCGTGTGCTCTTCATCTTTCAATTTCTGATAACGCCGAGCCGCTTGCGATTGCCTCTGTAAGCGACGCAGTTGCGTTTCCAGTTCGCTTCGAATGTCGTTTACCCGTGAGAGGTTTTCACGCGTGTGACGGATACGAGTCTCGGTTTCGCGACGCCGATCCTTATACTTCGAAACACCGGCAGCTTCCTCGACGAATGTGCGCAATTCCTCGGGCCGTGCCTCAACAATGCGGCTTACCATCCCCTGTTCGATAATCGAGTAAGATCGGTGACCGAGCCCAGTTCCCCTAAAAATATCAGTGATGTCGCGTCGACGACAACGCGCTCGGTTCAGCTGATATTCAGAATTTCCATCTCGTGCGAGTGTCCGTTTGATGGAAATCTCAGAAAATTGAGCGTAGCCTTCTGGAGGGTCCTTGCCGTCGTTGTCAAATACCAATTCAACTGACGCCCTTCCTACTGGCTTGCGGCTGTCCGTACCATTAAAAATGACATCCGCCATGCTGTCACCGCGAAGATTGCGAGCTGAGGTTTCCCCCATTACCCAGCGTACCGCGTCGATTACGTTCGACTTTCCGCAACCGTTCGGTCCGACAATGCCAACTAAATTTCCAGGCAAAGTAATCGTTGTTGGTTCAACAAACGACTTGAACCCAACAAGGTGGATACTCTTAAGACGCATGCTGCTGCTCAGTCAACCACAGGAGAGCATAAAACAAAGTGACTTGACCACGCCGTACAGGCGCATCGGGGCACGTCGATGCATGAAGGATATTAAGGCGCGTCAGGCAGATCAAATCAGTCACAATTATACCGAAACAGACCGGTCAATACGGGGTGGGCAGCGACAGCGGTTGCCGTGGTCCAGCCAAACTGGCCGCCGGGGCTGCCTAGCCAAATGTACCCATTGCGTACGGCATTTGGGTCTGATATAAACCCGGCGCCTCGGCTTGGCACACAATACGTCCCGTTGGGCTGAGGATCGGCAACATGACAGGTTAAGTGATGGCGACAAAGAAGACTAAAACACAATCAAATTCTAGCGGTCGACGCTCCACATCCACGAAAAAGACCAGCGGAAAGTCAGCTGTGGGCGCGAAAAACGTCAAAACAAAGGCCAGTGCCAAGCGCACCGCAGCCGTCAAAACAACTCGTGTAGCCAAAAAGTCGGCAGCATCGAAAAAGGCTTCATCCAGCACTGCTACGAGGCGAACAAAAGTTGACGCTAATGAGCTGATTCACGGCATTAAACCTTATCGCGAGAAGCGTAAAGAACGATACATGAATCGCCAGCAGCAAGTACATTTTGAAAAGATTCTTAGATCATGGCGACGTGAATTGGTCGATGACCTGGAACGCACGGTATCATCGATGCAGAACGAACTCCTGACTCTGCCAGATCCTAATGATCGAGCCAGTCAGGAAACGGATAGAACGCTTGAATTGAGAACGCGTGATCGTGAGCGTAAGTTGATACACAAGATCGATGAATCACTCGCCCTGATCTCATCCAGCGATTACGGTTACTGTGAAAATTGTGGTATTGAAATTGGCGTCAGACGGCTTGAGGCACGACCCACGGCAACACAGTGTATCGACTGCAAAAACCTGAACGAATTGCGCGAAAAGCAGGGTTACTGAACGTTCACGAGCGAAACGGCTGCACCTTTGCTTGTAATCCGCTACTGGGGCGATGCACCCGCCCGCGCAGTTTGAGGGAAACCCTCCACAATGTATGACCTGGTAATTCGCAACGCTCTGGTTGCACAGGATGACGGTAGCACGCTAGCGGCTGACGTCGGTTGCCGCAACGGTCGTATTGAAACGATAGCGACTTCGATAAGTGCAAACAGCCGCGACAATCTAGATGGTGCCGGCCTTCTGCTATTGCCGGGTGTTATTGATCCACAGGTTCACTTCCGAGAACCCGGCGCAGAGCATAAGGAAGATCTTGGCTCGGGATCCCGGGCCGCTGTACGCGGCGGCGTGACGTCCTTTCTAGAAATGCCGAACTGTAATCCGCCCACCATCGACCAGGCACAAATGGATTGGAAGCTGGCACGTGCGTCACAAACTTGTGTCGCCAACTTCGGTTTTTTCGTCGGTGCAACAAAAGACAATCTGGATGCGCTGAACAACGTGCATCCGGCCTGCGGTATCAAGATTTTCATGGGTTCGAGTACTGGCGATTTGCTCGTTGACGACGACGTTACGCTTGAAAATATTTTTTCCCAAGGTGACCGACTGATAGCGGTTCATGCAGAAGATGAGTCACGGATCAAGCAGCGAACTGCGTCATTGCTGGCTGATCGAAGCCAACCACAGGACTGTTCTTTACACTCCAGTGTGCGTGACGCCGAAACCGCCTGTATTGCGACACGGCGTGCGCTTGATTTATCTGAGCGCTACGGTCGCCGGCTACATATCTTGCATCTGTCAACCAGTGAAGAGGTTGACATATTACGACTGAAAAAACCCTCGCAGGTTTCCGCGGAAGTGGTTCCCAACCATCTGTTCCTAAGCAGCGACGATTACAAAACCCAGGGTGGACGCGTCGTAATGAATCCACCGCTGCGAGAACACTCGAATGCGGCACAGCTATGGCAGGGCCTGCACGATGGCGTGATCGATATTATCGCGACCGACCACGCGCCACATACACTGGAGGAGAAGTCATCACCTTACCCGGGGGTTCCAAGCGGCATGCCAGGGGTTGAGACTTCGCTACCACTTATGTTGACGGCAATGACGAATGGTCAGTGCACACTAGCCGAGGTGCTTGCGTGGATGTGCCACGGCCCTGCCCGGTTGTATGGCATCACCAACAAAGGTCGAATTGCAGAAGGCTTTGCCGCCGACCTTACTTTGGTTGATACAAACAGCACGCAGACGCTGAAAGACGATGACGTCTTCAGTCGTGCCGGGTGGAGTCCCTACTCGGGTCGCCAACTCACGGGCTGGCCCTTGGTCACTATCGTCGGCGGTGAGATTGTCTATGACCACGGCGCGATCCGACCCGGCGTCTTTGGCAAATCACTGACTTTTGCGCCTCAGCAGGTCTGATGACGCGTGGCCGTCCGCATTCAGATGTCACGCTGACGAATCGTCCGCCGATCAGTAAATGCCTGGTTGAGTGTATTGGAGTCCATGTATTCCAGTTCCCCACCAGCGGGCACACCGCGGGCAAGTCGTGTGACTATTTCCTCTCTCACCTCGAACTGATCAGCTAGATAATCGGCGGTCGCCTGACCTTCCATCGTAAGATTCGTGGCGAGGATAATCTCCCTGACTGGATACTCCTCGACGATTTGCATCAGTCTCTCAATGGCGATTTCATCAGGGCCGATTCCGTCTAACGGCGAGAGGTGTCCCATCAGCACAAAATACAAACCGCTGTAAGCGCCTGACTGTTCGATAGTTTCGAGGTCGGCCGGTGTTTCGACGACGCACAACTGTTCGGTGTCCCGTTTAGACGACATGCAGACAGTACACACCTCGCTTTCACTGAAATTGTTACAACGACGGCAGTGATTGACGGCCGTCACCGCATCAATGACAGCCTCCGCTAGCATTCGTGCACCGTCCCTATCACGCTCAAGGAGATGAAACGCCATACGCTGCGCAGTTTTCGGGCCCACGCCCGGTAAACGCCTCAGCGCCTGTCTTAAGCGATCGATTGCCCGGCCGTCGGTCACAGCGGAAGATTCAGCCCCGGCAGGTTAAAGCCAGCCGTCAGGCCACTCATCTTTTCCTGACTGGTTTTCTCGACCCTGAGTACGGCGTCGTTCACTGCGGCCGCCACAAGGTCCTCCAACACTTCTTTGTCGTCCCCAATCAGGCTGTCATCAATCGAAACACGGCGAATATCGTGGCGACAAGTCATCACTACCTCAACCAAGCCTCCCCCAGCACTGCCCGTAACCTCTATCGCAGCGAGCTCCTCCTGCGCTTTCTTGAGGTTGTCCTGCATAGCCTGCGCCTGCTTCATGAAATTACCCAACTGTCCCTTCATTCTTCAGTTCTCCTTTGCCCCGGTTCTACAGAGTCTGGCATGACGGTTGCATCAAACCGTTCAATAATGTCCTGCACCACCGGGTCGTGCATTAATTTTTCGTACGCGCGCTGCTTAGCTTCCGCTATATTTCGGCCCTTCACAGCCAACGGTGTTTCGCCTTGAGCCTGGGTCGAAGCCTCAACCACAGACAATACAAATGTGTCCTCACCGAGCAACGCACGGACCTTGTGCTCAATCATGGTCCGCCGTTCCGGCTTGTCCAGATGCTGCAACACCGTCGACAACCCTGCCGTCAGCTGACCTGCCTCATATTTACGTGGCGCCAGATTCATCGCCAATTCTCTTGCAACGCCCTCAAGCGCTGCATCATCGATCAGAGCAGCCCACATTGCTGGCTCCGAGAGATCCGCCCCGCGCAACCTGTGCGGCTTTGAGACATCAGTCTTCGCAGGGGCGACCCGTTGCGTGTGAGAGGCGCCGGGGGTGTGCTTTGGGGCGGGCGGCACAGCTGCACCTGGTGCTGGTTCGCTCGCATCAGGTCTGAACAACATCATTCTCAGCACTGCCATTTCGAAGCCAGTTACTGGATCGGGCGCCAGTGGAAGATCAGCCTTTCCGAGCAACCCGATTTGATAATAAAGCTGCACGTCCTCTGGCATTATCAGTTCAGCTAACTCTGCTATCTGGTCCTGATCGAGCGCTTTTTCTTTAAGCGCTTCCGGTGCAATTTGATACAAACATACATCGTGCAGCGCCACCAGCACATCATCAAGCAACAGATGATAATCAAGCGCCCGCGTGCGTAAATCGTCTACGACCTTAATCAATGCCTCAGTGTCGCGATGGGCTAGTGCGTGAAGTAACCTTTCGACATGCCGTGTTTCTACCATGCCGAGCATCTCCCTCATCGCCATGCCACCCACATTGCCACCACCAAAAGCGATGGCTTGATCAAGCAGGCTGAGCCCATCTCTCATACTGCCTGCAGCCGCCCGCGCCAGAGTGGCCAATGCGTCGGAGTCGAATTGAATACCCTCCTCCTGAAGAATCTTTTCCATTTGGCCGACGATTGCATCGATCTGCAGTGCTCGAAGGTTAAATTGTAAACAGCGCGACAGTACCGTCGGCGGTAATTTCTGAGGATCCGTGGTCGCGAGCAGAAATTTAACGTGCGGTGGAGGTTCCTCGAGTGTTTTTAGCAATGCATTGAAGCTGTGCCCGGACAACATGTGCACTTCGTCAATTAGATAGATCTTAAATCGTCCTATCGTTGGTGCGTATTGAACATTGTCTAGGAGTTCTCGTGTGTCATCGACACGTGTACGGGAAGCTGCATCGACTTCGATCAGGTCTACGTAGCGTCCTTCATCTATTGCGATGCATGCAGCGCATGTGGCACACGGCTCTGCCACCACGCCGCTCTCACAGTTGAGCGCCTTGGCCAGCAGCCTTGCCAGTGTGGTCTTTCCGACACCACGCGTCCCTGCAAAAAGAAATGCGTGGTGGACGCGATCTTGCGCTAAGGCTGCGGTCAATGCAGTTACTGTCGACTCCTGGCCGACGACGTCGGCAAACTGGCGCGGGCGCCAGCGCCGGGCAAGAGCTTGATAACTCATTTTGAAAGCGTCACGATGAGACCATCACGCTAGCGATAATCGGTCTTGAAATATAACAGAGGGCGATTGGAGACGGCGCCGACCGGCCCGATCCCGGCACCCGACCGGGTTGCTACGGCTGCTTCCTTCCGGACCTGACCGAGTTCACAACCTGTCGCCACCAGGGAAGACCGGCCGCCGCCGCCATCGTTGTAGTGTGCCGCCTGCGCTGTCACGGGGTTCGCCGGACTATGAAGTGTAGCACCACGATAGAAAACGCTGGCGTGCAGCCGATTAGGCCTTAAGAGACTGCAACATCAGCAAAGTAACGATCAACAATCGTTTCCTTACTGACAATGACGTGGATCAGAATCAGCCTCGATAGTAGTCACAACGGCACCACTGGCGCGACACAATGCACTTTGGAATGAAATACTCATCCGTGGGTCATAGGGAAAACCCCGTCAGGATAAAATTTGGAGCTAAAAAATTATTATCCAGCCAATCATTGCTTTGCTGACATTCATCAAAGTGCTGAAAACCGGGACACCTACCGGCAAGACCTCTAGGAGAATTAATGCCAGCAGCAAGAGATTGCCGTAGCGAGAATTGTAGTAACGATACCAGTTCGCCCATCGCCTCGGCAGAAAGTATGGCAGGATGTAATGCCCGTCGAGCGCACCCACGGGCAACAAGTTAAACAACATCAGCAACATATTGATCAACGTCAGTAAGTAACAGAAAGTTTGTGGGCCTTGTTGATCGATACTCAGCCATCCGAACTGAATCGCTAGTACGTAGCTGTTGATCGTTACCACGGCAAGCAACAAATTCATTGCCGGTCCCGCTGCCGAGACCAGCAAATCAGCGTAACCGGACCTGAATTTACTAGGGTTTGTCGGCACCGGTCTGGCGTAACCAAAACCGACAAATACCACCATCAAAAGTCCGAGCGGATCAATGTGGGCCAGCGGGTTGAGTGTCAGGCGTCCTGCGCGCTGGGCCGTGTCATCACCAAAACACCAGGCCGTCCACGCATGACCGAACTCGTGGAACGAAAGAGAAACGATAATCGCGGCCAGGACCATGGCAAACAACACCCAGTGACCCTCGTTCAGCAAGACCAGCAT